>DATFXL010000144.1:0-35784 GCA_035316025.1 Acidimicrobiia bacterium | reverse complement strand
CCTCTTCGTCTTCGCGCTGCTCTTCCAGTTCTTCGCCGTGCCGGTGGCGTACCAGCACCGCGTGTTGTTCTGGGGTGTGATCGGTGCGCTCGGTTTCCGCGCGATCTTCATCGCAACGGGCGCCGCGCTGCTGTCGACGTTCCATTGGATGTTCTATCTGTTCGGCGCGTTCCTCATCTTCTCGGGCGTGAAGCTCGCGCGCAGCGACGAGATGGGCATCCATCCGGAGGCCAACCCGGTCCTGAAGTTCTTTCGCCGACATGTGCGCATCACCGACGGCTACCGAGGCAGCCGGTTCTTCGTGCGCGAGGAAGGCGTGCGCTGGGCCACACCGCTTCTCGCCGTCCTCGTCGTTGTGGAGACCACCGACGTGCTGTTCGCGGTCGACTCGATACCCGCGATCTTCGCGGTCACCACGAACGCGTTCATCGTGTTCACGTCGAATGCGTTCGCGATCCTCGGTTTGCGCGCGCTCTACTTCTTGCTCGCCGGCGTCCTCGGCCGCTTCGCCTACCTGAAGCTCGGGCTGGCCGCAGTGTTGGTGTTCGTCGGCATCAAGATGATCGTCAACGAGTGGTGGCACGTGCCGATCTGGCTGTCGCTCGTGGTGATCGTCGCGTTGATCAGCAGTTCGATCCTGTTCTCGCTCTGGAAGACCGCGGCCGTCAAGGGCGGTCCGGAGGCGACGGTGGGAATCGAACCCACGTAAAAGGTTTTGCAGACCTCTGCCTGTGCCACTCGGCTACGCCGCCGGAGCGGTCGAGGATACCGGTTCGTCTGGACACGGCCGCGGGGGAACCCGCGCCAGCCAGGCGCGATGATGAGCCTCTTGGGAATCAGGGGGAAGATGGTCGCGTCGACCGCGGTCCTGATGGTCGGCGCGTTCGTCGCCGCCGCGCCCGCGGTCGCCGTATCGTCCGCGGCGAGCTCTTGGCGGGCGGCCGCCGCCATCGGAACCTTCGCCGTGGGGCGGGTCGAGCGAACGTTCGTCGACGACTCGCGGCCTACCAAAGCGAACGGCACGTACGCGGGCGCACCGGACCGCACCCTGCACACAACCATCTACTACCCGGCCCGGGGGAAGCCCCGCGACGCGGTCACGCCGGACGCGCCCGCCGACCGCAAGCGCGACCCGTACCCGCTGATCCTGTTCAGCCACGGCCACAACTCGTTCGGCGCCGAGTACGAGGGGCTGCTCCGCCAGTGGGCCTCGGCCGGCTACGTGATCGCCGCACCCGACTACCCGCTGTCGAACATGAACGCTCCGGGCGGCGCGACCGCTGCCGACCTGGATCAGCAACCGGCCGACGCCCGCTTCGTCATCGATCGGGTGCTCACCCTGAGCTCGCAGCGATCGGGCGTGCTCGCGGGCACAGTGGACCCCAGGCGCATCGGCGCGTCCGGCCACTCACTCGGCGCGATGACGACGTACCGGCTCGTCTACGAGGCATGCTGCGCCGACAAGCGCATAAAGGCGGCGGCACCCATGTCGGGCCTGGCGGGTGACCCGCCGGACTTTTTCACGGGCATCTCGACGCCGTTGCTGGCCGAGCACGGCGACGCCGACGGGACGCTCCCCTACCCCGGCGGGCTCGCCGCCTTCACCAAGGCCGGTGCGCCGAAGTTCTTCCTCACGCTCGTCGGCGGAGGGCACACGCCGCCGTATCGGGGCGCATCCGCGCCCGCGCCGACAACGGTGGCGCACGTTACGCTCGACTTCTTCGACCGCTACCTGAAGAGCGATCGAGGCGCGCTCGAGCGGCTGCGCAAGGACGCGGACCAGCCCGGCGTCGCGACGCTCCAGGAGCACGTGCAGACCCGAGGGACCGCAGGCGAAGGATGAGGGAGGTCCGAACGCCACCGCGCCGTTGGCGCGCCCGCCTCGCCGCGGTGGCCGTGACCGCCGGCCTGTTCACAGCGGTCACGGGCGTCACCGCGCCCGGCCTCACGGCGCGCGCACCGGCGAAAACCCGTCCGCCGAGAGTCGCCGACATCGGCAAGTTCGCGGTCGGCATGAAGACCGCGACGTACGTCGACAGCACGCGTCCGACCGAGGGTGTCTCGTCGAGCCGGTCGATGTTCACGGCGATCTACTACCCGACGCAAGGCCCGTCCTCTGCGCAGCCGGTCCAGAACGCGCCCCCCGACACGAAGGACGGGCCGTACCCGCTCATCCTGTTCAGCCACGGCCTAGGCGCGCGCGGCGTCTCCTACCAGGACATCATCAAGACGTGGGCGTCGGCGGGCTACATCGTCGCCGCACCCGACTACCCGCTCTCGAACCAGCGGGCGCCGGGCGGTCCGAGCTTCGGACGAGCCATCGCCGACACGAAGAACCAGCCCGCCGACGCGTCCTTTGTCATCGACAAGGTGATCGACGCAGACAAACAGGGCAAGCAACTCGGTGGCATCGATGCGCAGCGGATCGGCGCGGCGGGACATTCACTCGGCGGGATCACGACGTACGGGCTGGCGTTCAGCAGCTGCTGTCGCGACAAGCGAATCCGCGCCGCCATCCCGATGTCCGGGCTCGCCGGCGTGGTCGAGGGCCCCGAGAACTACTTCCGGAACCCCACTCCGCTGCTCGGTCTCCACGGAAACGCCGACGGCACGGTCCCATACCAGGCCGGGCGGAACGCGTACACGAGCGCGCAGCCGCCCAAGTTCCTGCTGACGTTCCTCGGCGCCGGCCATGTGTCGCCATTCCTCGCCGGCGACAACCCCCAAGCGATAGCGCTGAAAAAGGCGACCGTCGACTTCTGGAACCGCTACATCAAGGGCGACAGCCAGGCGCTCGCCAAGCTCCGTACCGACGCCAGTGTGCCCGGGTCGACCACGCTCGAGGAGCAGACCGGGGGCGGGACGCCGACGCGTACGCCGGCGAGCACCAGCGCGAACAACCGCACCCGCGGCTGACATCCGCAACCCTTAGCATGACGCCGCTGTCAGGCGGCGGCGAGAGTGGGGGGTCGTGGCGGGCCGGACCGCGAAACGCGCATTGACGTGTCTCGTGGTCGCGGGCGCGCTCGTCTCGTTCAGTGTGCCGGGGCCGGGAGCATCTGCGACACGGCCACCGACCAAGCCCATCGGCCGGTGCGGCTGGCCGACGTGGGGCCAGGGCAACGAGCGCCGATTCGCGTACCCGTGCCCGACGCACCTGAGCCCACAGACGGCGAAGGACCTGAAGCAACTCTGGTTCTTCAACGCCCGGGACACCGTCACGGCGACGCCGGCGGTCGTCGGCGGGACCGTGTACGTCGGCGACTGGTCCGGCAACTTCTACGCCATCGACTTGAACACCGGGAGACCGCGCTGGACGTACCAGGCGCACGTGCACGGCACCGTCTACGCCGGCCAGATCGTGTCGTCGGCGGCGGTCGCCGACGTCAAAGGCGGGCGCACAGTGTTCTTCGGCGGCGGGAAGACGCTCTACGCGCTGCGGGCGGACGACGGCAAGCTCCGCTGGAAGCACGAGGTCGGCCGCCCCGGCGACGACAAGGACCCGAGCGAGATCGAGTCGTCCCCGGTCGTCGCCGACCGGATGGTGATCTTCGGGACCGACGTGCACAACAGCGGCGCCGGCGAACCGGCCGGCGTCACCGCGCTCGACGCCGCCACCGGCAGGCAACGCTGGACCGCGGTCACGGCGCCCACCGAGGGCGACGGCGCGACGGGCCCCGGGTGCGGCGACGTATGGGGCTCCCCGTCGGTGGACCCGGCGTCGCGGCTCGTGTTCGTGGGAACAGGCAACTGCACCAGCAGCCCCGAGGGGTACGGGCGTTTCGCGGAGGCGATCGTCGCCCTCGACCTGGTCTCGGGCGCGGTGCGGTGGACCTACCAACCCCACCACCCCAACCGTGACGACCTCGATTTTGCCGGAGCGCCCAACCTGTTCGACGCCGGCGGCCGCGCGCTCGTCGGCCTCGGCAACAAGGACGCGACGTACTACGCCGTCGACCGGTCCACGGGTGATCTCGCGTGGCGCACGCAGGTCACCGAGCCCGGCATCCCCCGCCCGGACGGCAACTACTCAACCGGCGGCTTCATCGGGGCGACAGCCGTTGCCGACGGCGTCGTCGTCGGCGGCACCGCCGTCGGCGGCACGCCGTCATTGCACGCGCTCGACGCCGCGACGGGCGCGATCAAGTGGCAGCAGCCGGAGGCCGCTGACACATACGCGTCGGCGGCGATCGTCAACGGCGTGGTCTTCCTCGGCAGCACGACCGATTTCACGTTCCGTGCCTTCGACCTGCAGACGGGGGACGTGCTGTGGTCGAAGGCGCTGCGGGGCGGCGTCGCCGGGGGCGCCGCCGTCGTGGGTGACGACGTGATCGCGGTGGCGGGGATCCGCGAACCCGGCGTCGGCAACCGGAACCGGAACAGCGGCGTCTACCGGTTCTCGCTGCGCGGTAAGCCAGTGGCGTCCGCGCCGAGCACGACGAAACCGCCGCCACCTACGCCGCCGAACCCGCAGGCCGCCCAGCAGTCGTGCGTCGCGTCCCCCTGCCCGCTCAACTTCGACCTGACGAAGGATCGCGTGGCCGACGACACCGGGACGGGCACGGTGCAAGTCTCGCTCGACCCCTTCAAGGTGGTGGTGCAAGCGGACGACCTTGGTGACCCGAACCGCTGGCTCCGGCCCGGGAGCGCGGCGCAGAAGGCGGGTGCCACGAACTTCGCGGTGTACCTGTCGCAGGGCACGGACAACCCCACGGGGGGCCTGCTCTGCGAGCTCGACGCCGGCGACGACTGCGTCGCGACGAAGCTCCCGGGCCGCCGCGGCGCGACGTACGACCGCATCAGCATCCTCGCCGTCAAGGACCCGAGGAAGCTGCCGTCGCTCGCCGAGGGCTTCGACCGGCTGGTCACGACGAACGGCCTGGATATCCCGATCACACCGAAAGCGGGGAGACGATGACGCAACGACGTCGATGCACTCGGATGCTGTCAGCCCTCGGCGCGGTCGGGCTCGTCGTGGCGTGGGCCGCGCGCGCCGCCACGCGGCCGGCTCGGGCGTCGTCGAAGAGCGTGATCGTCCTCAACGGGGAGGGCAACAACCTCAACGCGTACACCGCGGACCCGGCGTTCAAGAAGCAGAACGTGATCCGCAACCACGACGACGACCCGAACGGCCTCGACATCAACGCCCAGATCTGCTTCTTCCCCGACGCGTCGAAGCGCTTCATCGCCGGCGAGGACACGGGCCAGCCCAATCCGCCTCAGGGCTGGGGGATCTTCCGGCTGAACGGATCGACGGTGGGCAAGTTGTCGGCGACGAAGGTCGGGAAGCTCACGCCGACGTACCAGTCGAGCGCGGACAACGCCGAGAACTACGGCTGCGGCTTCTTGAAGGACGGCCGGGTCCTGACGACCGACATCGGCAACCAGGCCGGCGGACCGGAGGACGGGCAGCTCATCGTGTGGTTCCCGCCGTTCGACACTACGAAGGTGCGCTACTGCAAGATCGACGTGGGCATCGCGACCGCCGGCGGCATCTATGTCGACTCGAAGGACCGGGTGTACGTCCCTTCGGCGCGGGGGTCGTCGGCCGGCGTGCTGCGATACTCGGCCCCTTTCCCCACCTCGAACACCGCCAAGCGTGGGTGCGGAGAGAAGGACGCGACGGGAGCCCCGGTGGCGTCCTCGGTGAAGAAGGAGCAGTTCATCGGGCTCGGGGACGGGCTCTCGTCGCCAAACGCGATCGTGCGCGCCCCCAAGGAACACTTCTACGTGTCGAGCGTGATCACGGGGGTGGTCAACGAGTACGACACAAACGGCGGGTACGTGCGGACGATCCTGCAACCGCCCGCTGGGGAGACACTCGGCGAGACGACGTTCTCCACCGGGACGCCGCTCGGGATCGGCGTCGGCCCCGACGGGACCGTGTACTACGCCGACATCGGCATCACGGTCTCGAGCGACGGTATCGGCCCGGGCCCGGAGGGAAGCGTGCGCCGGATCCGGTTCGTGCACGGCGAGCCGCAGCCGTCCGAGATCATGGGTGCCGGCCTGCAGTACCCCGACGGCATCGGCGTCTACGCGCCGAAGAAGACGTGATCCACTGAAGCTCCGTGGGTGGCTCGGACTGTGAGCGCATCGGCCAGGGGCTGTTCGCCCAACCGGTCAACACGCTGTCCAGCCTTGCGTACGTCCTCGCCGGTGTGCTCCTCCTGTGGCGCGCGCTCGCCGACCGAGCGCATCCGCGCAGAGCGCGCCTCGCCTACGCCGTGACGGTGATCGGCGTCGGCGTCGGGAGCGTCTCGTTCCACGGTCCGATGCCGGGGTGGGGCCGCCTCGCGCACGACCTCTCGATCGCTGCTGTGCTCGCATTCGTCATCGGGTACGACATCACGCTCGCTCGCGGCAACGAGGTCGATCGTGCGCTCGCGATCTTCGCGGTTCTGGTCGGCATGTCCGCGGTGGTGCTCGCCTGGTGGCCCGACTCGTCCAACGCGCTCGACGCCGTGCTCGTCGCCGGCGCGGTCGCCGGCGAGGTCGTCGCCTCCCGATCGCCGTCTGGCCGTGGCACCACGGACGCTCGGGTCTGGGCCGTGGGCGCGATCGTGCTGACGATCGGCGCGGTCCTCAACGCGCTCGGTCGTACGGACGGCCCGTGGTGCGACGCCGATTCGCGCATGCAGCTGCACGCGTTCTGGCACGTCCTGACCGCGTTCGTGCTTTGGCTCTACGGCGTCACCGCCGTGGGGCCGCGCGAGCAGGCCCGGCATAAGATTCGAGCGTGACCTCCCCCGTTCGGGTTCTCGCCGCGGGCGCCGCCGCGCCCGCACGCCGCCTCAGCGCCGCCGATGTCGCCGCTGCCTGGGGGCGTCGCGGCGGTCGTGGCCAGGTCGGGGTGTGCGCTCCGGACGAGGACGTCCTGACGATGGCTGCCGAAGCCGGGTCGCACGCCCTCGCCGCCGCCGGGCTCGAGAACGACGTCGTGGACGGGCTGTGGTGGGGCACGACCCGGCCGCCGTTCGCCGAGGGCCCGAGCCATGCGGTGCTGGCGTCGGCGCTGGGGCTGTCGGCGAATTCGGGCGGCGCCCTGTGCGCCGGGTCCCCCCACGCGGGCATGGACGCGCTGCTCGGCGCCTCCGACGCGATCGCCGCCGGCAGCGCCCGCGTCGCGCTCGTCGTCGCTGCCGACGCACTGGTGCCCGGCGCCGGGACGTCGTTCGAAGAGCGCGCCGGTGCGGGCGCGGCGGCCGTCGTGCTCGCCGCCGGGGGCGGCCAGGCATCGCTCCCGGTACGTGTCACCCGAACGCACCCGTTCCTCGATCGCTATCGCTCCGACGGCGACGACGGGACGCGCGATGTCTACGACGCCCGACTCTTCCGCGAGGAGATCTTCCTTCCCGTCGTCCAGGAGGTGGGCGAGCAGCTGGCCGCGCTCGACGTCGACGCGTGGTCGCTCCCCGACCCCGACGGCCGCCTCGGCGCGGCCGCCGCCCGCACGATCGGCGGCAGCGCTCCCGCCTCGGCAAGCGTCTACGCGGCCGTCGGCGACACCGGCGCCGCCGCGCCCCTTCTCGGCGCGCTCGGATCGCTCGACGCCGCCCGGACAGTCGGCGTGGTCGGCTTCGGCGGCGGACGCGCCACGGGCGTCGTCATCAACGCCGAAGCACCCGTCGCCGGCGCCGCCACCGTCGGCGAAGCCCTCTCCGGCGGTCAGCCGACGTCGTACGCCGAGGCGCTGCGTGCACGCGGCCAACTCCGGGCCGCCGGTGAGAACATCCCGATGGGGGTCCCTCCGGAGAGCGCGCTGTTCGTGCGGGGCGCCGAGGAGATGCTCGGATTGCTCGGCGCCCGGTGCGTCGACTGCGGGACCATCAACACGCCGCCGACGATCCACCCGTTCTGCATCAGCTGCGGGAGCACGAAGTTCGTCACGGTGCCGCTCGCCCGCCGCGGCGTCGTGCACACGTTCGTCGTCAATCACACGATGCCGCCTCCCTTCGAGGCACCGTTGCCCCTCGCCGTGATTGACCTCGTCGACGGGGCGCGCGTGATGCTGCAGGTGATCGGGGACGGGAGCGACATGCGGATCGGCGCCGACGTGGAGCTCGTCCTGCGTCGGTACGCGTTCGAGCGGGGCGTTCCGGTGTACGGGTTCAAGGCGCGTACCGTCGGCGGGGCGCGGACAGAGTCGGGCAGCGAGGAGTAGCGGAGCACGTCATGGGTTGGAATCGCGTCGCCGTGGCCGGGGCCGGTCTGATCAAGTTCGGTGAGCTGTTCGAGCAGAGCTACGAGCAGATGGCGGCGGGCGCGTTCCAGGCCGCGCTCGCCAACGTGGATCGAGGCATCGAGCCGAGCCAGGTCGACGCCGTGTTCGTCGCCACCCAGCGCGGCACATTGTGGGGCCAGGAGGGCATCGGCGGGAACACGGTGCCGACGGCGATCGGCCTCGCCGGCGTTCCGTGCACGCGGGTAGAGAACGCGTGCCCGTCCGGCTCGGACGCCTTCCGCGTCGGCGCGATGGCCGTCGCCAGTGGCGTGCACGACGTCGTCCTCGTCATCGGCGTCGAGAAGATGCGCGACAAGTCGACCGAGGAGGGTCTGCTCTCCCGGGCGGCGGCCGGACACCCCATCCTCACCCGGGGTGAGACGGCACCGGTGCTCTTCGCGCCGTTCGCGACCCGGCACATGAACGACTACGGCACGACGCGCGAGATGCTCGCCTCCGTCGCCGTGAAGAACCACCGCAACGGCGCCCGCGATCCGTTTGCGCACTTCCAGAACGAGATCACGGTCGACGACGTCCTGAAGTCGCCGCCCGTCTGCCACCCCTTGCACCTGCTGGACTGCTGTCCCCAGACCGACGGCGCCGCCGCCACGATCCTCGTGAACGCCGACCGGGCCGACGAGTTCACCGACACGCCCGTGTTCGTCGCCGGCTTCGGAGTGGCCACCGACCACCCGTACCTGCACGAGAAGCAGAGCTTCACCGGCCTCAAGGCCACCGGTCTCGCCGCCGAGCGGGCGTACCGGATGGCGGGCGTGGGGCCCGAGCAGGTCGACTGCGCGGAGGTCCACGACTGCTTCACGATCACCGAGATCCTCGACATCGAGGACCTCGGGTTCGTCGAGAAGGGGAAGGGCGGCATCGCCTCGCTCGACGGTGAGACGTCGCTCACCGGCCGCATCCCGGTCAACACGTCGGGTGGGTTGCTCGCGAAGGGCCACCCGATCGGCGCCACCGGCGTCGCCCAGCTCACCGAGTGCTGGTGGCAGCTGCGGGGTGAGGCCGGTGACCGGCAGGTCGAGACCCGCAATGGGTACACGCTTCAGCACAACGTGGGTGGCCGCGGCTCCGGCGTCTCGGTCGTCAACATCCTCACGACCAACCGGTAGGCGTCGGGTGCTCCAGGTCGAGACCGGCGCCGACCACGTCTGCCGCGTCACCCTCGAACGACCCGAGGCGAAGAACGCGCTCACCGTCGAGATGCGCGATCAGCTCGTCGACGCCGTACGAGCCGCCCGTGCCGACGCCGACGCGCGCGCGCTGTTGATCACGGGCAGCGGCGATGCGTTCTGCGCCGGCATGGACTTGGGCGCGTCCACTGTCGCGCAAGCCGGCCGTGAGGGCTTCGACACGCGTGCCACCGCGGAGGCGCTGCGGGTCGGTGTGCACGCGTTCATCCGCGAGCTGTGGGAGCTCGACAAACCGACCGTCGCCGCCGTCAACGGCGTCGCCGTCGGCCCCGGCGCCCACCTCGCGCTGGCGTGCGACTTCGTGCTCGTGCATCCCGCCACAAGGTTCCTCTGGTCCTTCCACCGCTGGGGTCTCGTCGTCGACGCCGGCGGGGCCTACCTCCTCCCCCGGCTCGTCGGGCTCCCGCGCGCCAAGGCGATGGTCATGCTGGGCGAAGGCTGCACGGGGGCCGAGGCAGTCGATCTCGGACTGGCCTACCGGTGCCTCGAACCCGAACAGCTCGACGCCGAGGCGTCGGCGCTGGCGGCGCGACTTGCCGCCGGGCCGACGCGCGCGCTCGGACTCTCGAAGCGCCTGCTCAATGCCAGCTTCGAGACCGACCTCGCCGACGCTCTCGAGCGTGAGGCGGCATACCAGTCGCTGGCCACGACGTCGAGCGACCTCGTCGAGGGAATGGCCGCGTTCAGAGAGCGGCGCGACCCCGGGTTCACGGGACGGTAGACGTGCAGCTGGCGTGGCGACCGGAGGACGAAGCGTTCCGGGCCGAGCTCGTCGCGTTCCTCGACGAGCATGTGCCGGCCGAAGCCAACGCCGGCTTCGACTACGCCGACGCCGGCGAGCGAGACGAACGGGACCTCATCCCCGCGTGGTCGCGCGCATGGCAGGCGACCTTGTTCGACAACGGCTGGATGATCCCCGCCTACCCACCTGAGCTCGGCGGACGGAACTGCACACCGGTCCAGACCCTGATCTACCTCGAGGAGATGGCGCGCCGGCGCGTTCCCCGTTCGCTGCACTTCCCGGGATACGCGATCGTCGCCCCCAGCCTCCTGGAGTTCGGCAGCGAGCAGCAGCGCGAACTCGTACCGCCGGCCATTCGCGGTGACACGATCTGGTGCATCGGCATGAGCGAGCCGAACGCGGGCTCCGACCTCGCCGGCCTCACCACGCGTGCCGACGTGCACGACGACGAGTTCGTCGTCAATGGCCAGAAGGTGTGGACGAGCTATGCCATGGCCGCGCAGAAGTGCTTCTGCTACGTGCGGACGGACCCGGAGGCGCCCAAGCACAAGGGCATCAGCCTCCTCATCATCGACATGGACACGCCCGGCATCGACATCCGGCCGCTGCGCCACATCAGCGGCGCCGCCAACTTCGCCGAAGTGTTCTTCGGTGACGTCGTCGTGCCACGCGAGAACCTCGTCGGGACCCTGAATGACGGGTGGAGGATCACACAGGGCTCCCTTGCGCACGAGCGCGCCGGTCTGTGGGTCGAGGGCGTGTCGCGCCTCGAGACGACGATCCGGGGGCTGGTGGCCCTCGCGAGGCGCCGAGGCCTCGTCGATGATCCGATCGTACGACGCCGCCTCGCCGAGCTGTACGAGCGGGCCGCCAGCCTGCGCGCGCTCGGCTACAAGGGGTTCTCGAGCTTCGCCCAGGGCAGCTCTGCACCCGAGCACTCGTTCATGAAGATGGCCACCTCGGAGCTCGGCAAGGAGTGCTGGGAGTACGGAATGGAGCTGCAGGGCGCCTACGGCGCCGTCGCCGACCCCGAACGAGGCGAGGAGGACGGCCGCTGGATCATGGGCTTCTTCATGAGCTTCGCCAACACGATCGCGGGCGGGTCATCGGAAATCCAGCGCAACATCATCGCCCAGCGCGTGCTCGGGCTCCCGAGGGCGAGATAGCGGTGGACTTCACGCTCTCGCCCGACCAGGAACTGCTTCGTGACACCGCCCGGCAGCTGCTCGAGCGCGAGTGCCCGACGACGCTGCTGCGGGCGCACATCGGGGATCCCGCCGCCGCTGATCCGCTCTGGCGGCACCTGCGCGACTTCGCCGCGCTCGGCGATGGTCCGTTGACCGACGGGTGCGTGTTCCTGGAGGAGTCCGGCTACGTCGCCGCGCCCGGTCCGTTCTTCCCCACCGTCGCGTTGTTCGCGCCGCTCCTCGCCGCCGCCGGCCACGAGCTGCTCGCCCCTGCCCTCGCCGGCGAGATCACCGGCACCGTGGCGGTTGCCGGCGCCGACGGCGTCTGGACCGCCAACGACGATCCCGTGAAGACGTTCGTACCCGAGGCGGACCGCGTCGACTGGGTCGCGATCGTGTCGACCGGTCCGACGGTCGCGCTCGTGCAGTCACCCGAGACGCGACCGGTGGCGACCGTCGACTTCTCGCGGCGCGTCTTCGAGGTGGACGCGGGCTCGGGATCAGCGGGGGCGCACTCGATCGACCCCGAGGCGTTCGAGTCCGTGCTGGAACGAGCGACGATCGCGCTGGCAGCCGAGATGGTGGGGACGGCTCGCCGCCTGTTCGACATGACCCTGGCGTACGCCAAGGAGCGGGTGCAGTTCGACGTGCCGATCGGATCGTTCCAGGCTCTCCAACACAAGCTGGCCGACATGGCGCTCGACCTCGAGCGGGCGACGAGCGCCGTCGCCTACGCAGCGATGACGGTCGACGCCAAGGACGCCGACCGGCGCCGCGCGGCACACGTGGCGAAGGCCGCCGCCGGCGCCGCCGCCACCCGCGGCGCCAAGGACGGCATCCAGATCCACGGTGGCATCGGCTACACGTGGGAGCACGACCTTCATCTCTTCATCCGCCACGCCTACGGTTCCGAGGCGTGGATGGGCACCAGCGCCTGGCACCACGATCGTTTGGCGGACCTGCTCCTCTGAGGCTCAGGCCTTCGCCCGCGCGAGGGCGTCGGCGACGTAGGGCTCGGCGGCGTCGGCCCATGCGGTGTGGCCTGTGCAGTTGGGGTGGAAGAGGTCGGGGCCGAAGACATCGCGCGCGCGGAACTTCGTGTCCGTGAGCTCGGCGACCGGGACCTTGACGACGTGGTCGTGCCGGTCGGCGACGCGGGCGTGGGCACGGTCGAACTGGCGGCTGCGCCGGGACGCCAGCGCCTTCAGCGGGTGCGCGAGCCGGGGGATGTTGCCGAGGTCGCCGAGGCCGGCGAGGACCACCTCGGTTCCCGCCTCGCCGAACGCGTCGACGACAGCGTGGAGGTCGGCTTCGAAGCGACACAGGCGGGTGCCGTGCATCGCGTCGTTGGCGCCGACGGAGACGACGGCCACGTCGGGACGCAGCTCCTGCGCCGCAGGGACCTGCGCGAGGAGCACGTCCCGCACCCGCGATCCGCCGGCGGCGACACTCCGCAGCCGGATGCGGACGTCCCCGGCGAGGCGACGGGCGACCTGGCGCGACCAGAGCTCATCGCGGTGCTCTAGGCCGGGGCCGGTCACGGTCGAGTCGCCGAGCACGACGAGGCAGACGTCCGTCGCGGTGTCGGGCCCGAACGTGCCGTCGGGATCGAGGTCCGTGAAGCTCGGGAGCGGACGGTGAGCGACGTACCAGAACTGCGCCGCGACCGTGCCGACCGCGGCCACGGCCGCGAACGGAATCCCCGCGGCCCCTGCCACGCCGAGTCGAAGGCGCGCCGCCATAGACACATTCTCCGATGGCGCACGGCGAATCTGGTGGATTTGGAAGCGTTACGAGCGGAGCGCGCCGGGCTCGTCGAGCCAGCGGTTCAGCGCCGCCGTCCGCGCGTTGCGGCAGATGAGCACGTGCTCGACGGCGCGGCGGACACGTCGCTGCTGGCCGGCGGTCACGGACACCTGCCGCAGCAGGTAGTCCGCTTGCCGGCCGTGGTCCTCCTCGGCATAGGCGTGCACCTTGAAGTTCTCGACCTCGATGTCGTAGTGGTCGCGCATGCCTTCGTACATCTTGATGGCGTAGTTCGTGGACGCCGCGAAGCGTTCGCCGGCCCAGCCGAACGCGGCCAGCCCCTCCTCGTAGGAGCGGCGCATGTAGAAGAGCGTGGTGAACACGGACCCGATCGATTCGGGCATCGCCCGGTACGAGAGGAGCTCGTCGTCCGTGATCCCGAGCTGGTGTGCCCAGTCGACCTTCATGTCGACGTGGTTGCGATCGCCGGCGAAGCCCATCTCGTCAGCGAGGTTCTGGGCCCAGTGCACGAAATGCTCGCTGGCGCCGAGGTCGATGGCATCGACGTCCGGTGTGTTCGAGACGATGGACCCGAACTCGGTCGTGTACCACTTGCCGAGGAAGTAGTACTCCTTGCACAGGCGCTTCAGGAGCTCCATGGACAGCGTCCCGTCCGCGACGCGCTCCCAGACGAGGTTCTTCTCGGTCGCGACCTCGGCCTGCAGGGCTTCGAGCCCGGCCATGAACTCGTCGACGGGCAGGGCGGGGGCGTTCTCGGAGCCCGACCCGCGGATGTCCCGGAACTCGCGCTGCTCAGACATGGCGCTGCTCCTCTCTGCAGTCGAGCGCTGAAGGCTAGGATAGAAATGACGCAGGCGTCAGGTTGCTCGTCATCCGTTCGGAGCCGGCCACGAGGGGGACGGAGCCATGAACGTCGATCTGGTCCAGCTCGCCGGCCACCGTGGTCGCCTCCAGGAGCGCCCGACCGTCGACCAGGTGACGGCAGAGGTCATCCGGGGCGCCATGGAGACCATCTGCTTCGAGATGGCGACCTACGTGTCGCGCACGGCGACGACGCCGATCCTGAACCAGAGCAACGAGCGCAACGCGACGATCCTCGACGCCAAGGGCCGGCTCGCCGCGCTGTCGGTCGGCATTCCACAGTTCATGCTCACGTCGACGCTGCCCGTGCGATTCGCGCTCGAGTACCTCGGTGTGGAGGAGTTCCGCGAGGGAGATGTGTTCGCGGCCAACGACCCTTACCACGGCGGGGGGCACCTTCCGGACTACAACGTGTTCGCGCCGATCTTCGGCACCGATCCCAACACAGGCGAGCGCCGGATGGTGCTGATCGCAAGCATCCAGTGCCACCACGGCGACACCGGCGGCAACGTGCCCGGCGGCTACAACGTCACCGCCAACGACATCTGGGGTGAAGGCGCCCGCTGGCCCGTCGTCAAGGTGATCGACCGCGGCGTCGAGCGCCGTGACGTGCTGTACGCGATGGCGGCGAACAACCGCCTCCCCGACTACATCGGCGACCTGCGGGCGCAGATCGGCGCCGCGCAGCTCGCCGCCGACCGCCTCGGAGACATCATCGCCCGGTCCGGCGTCGACACGGTCGAGCAATCGGTCGACTTCATGATCGATTACGCCGCCCGTCGCTTCCGCGAAGAGGTGGCGGCGTGGCCGGACGGCGTATACGAGGCCGACGCGTTCGTCGACCACGACCCACTCGGGAACCCCGACATCAAGTTGCACGTGAAGATCACCGTCGACGGCGACGACCTGAAGATCGACTACACGGGCAGCGACACGCGTCAGGAGATCCAGGCGTGGTCGACGTTCGGGAACACGCGCGGCTACACGGTCGGGCAGATCGCATCGATGATGGACCCGGAGATCCCGAAGAACGAGGGCTTCTTCGACCAGATCAAGTTGACCGTGCCGCAGGGCTGCGTACTCAACCCGCACCCGAGCAAGCCAGTGAGCGCGGGCACGCATCATCCGGGCGCCGACGTCGGCGAGGTCATCGCGGTCGCGATGCAGCACGTGCTGCCGGACAAGGCCGTCCCGCAGACCTACAAGACCGGCATCCCGACAATCATCGTCGGTGTCGACCCGCGTACCGGCCAACCGTTCACCGACCACTCGGCCGAGGTGTACGCGGGATGGTGCAACGCCGGCAAGGGCATGGACGCGTGGGGAGCGCAGAACGCGTCGTTCGGCAACCTCTGGAAGGCGACGGCGGAGATCAACGAGAGCCTGTACCCACACGTGCAATGGAGCCGCGATTACCGCACCGACTCGGGCGGGCCGGGGCAGTGGCGAGGGTTGTGCGGCAGCCACTACGAGAAGGAAGTGCTCGTCGACGCCAAGGTGTACACGTACGTCGTCGGAATGAAGTACCCGATGCCGGGGATCTGCGGCGGCGAGCCGGGGGCGCCGAACAAGATGGTGATCCGGTACGCGTCCGACGACCCGTTCGTCGTGCAGCACACCGCCGAGTGGGTGCCGATCGGGGCGTCGCAGCGGATCCTGTACGACTACGGCGGCGGCGGCGGTTGGGGCGACGCGCTCGAACGTGACCCGCAGGCCGTGCTCGACGACGTTCTCGACGAGTACGTGAGCATCGATGCCGCCGAGCGCGACTACGGCGTCGTCCTCACCGGCTCGCTCGAGGACCTCACCCTCGCCATCGACCGCGACGCGACCCAGCGCGTGCGGGCGGAGCGCCGCGCGATGCGTGTCTAGACCAACGCGTTGATGGTTCAGATGCGCATCGGGGGCAACTGATGGGCTACCGGGTGGGCGTGGACGTCGGAGGGACGTTCACCGACCTCATCTGCGTGACGCCCGACGGCGACGTCGTCCTCGACAAGACGCCGACGACGCCCGACGACCAGTCGGTGGGGGTCATGAACAGCCTCCAGGAGCTCGCCGATCGGTTCGCGCGCCGGCGGGCGGACTTCTGCGGCGAGATCGACATCCTCGTCCACGGCACCACCACGGCCGACAACACGATGATCGAGATGAACGGCGCGCCGACAGGACTCCTCGTCACCGAGGGGCATCGGGACGAGATCGAGATGCGCCGCGTCCACAAAGAGGAGATCTGGGACCCGACCTACCCGGCACCACCTCCGATCGCGCGCCGGCGGGCGCGCATCCCCGTCGCCGAGCGCATGAACTTCCGGGGCGAGGTGCTCACGCCGCTCGACGAGGACGCCGTGCGCCGCGGCGTGCAACGGCTCAAGCAGCTCGGCGTGCGGTCCGTGGCCGTGATGTTCTTGTTCAGCTTCGTGAACCCGGAGCACGAGCGCCGAGCGGGCGAGATCATTCGGGAGGAGTTCCCCGAGGTCGACCACGTGTCGCTCTCGCACGACGTCATGGCACGGGGACCGGAGTTCGAGCGGGTCTCGACCACGCTCGTGAACGCGTACGTGGCGCCGAGGATCGCCGCCTACGTCGGGAGTCTGCAGGAGAAGCTGCGCGCCGCCGGGTACGGCGGACCGCTGTTGATCATGCAGTCGACGGGTGGGGTGATGCCACCGGACTATGTCGCCCGGCGGGCGGTCTCCGTCCTCGCGTCCGGGCCCACCGGCGGCGTCATGGGCTCGGCGATGGCCGCGGGCAAGGCCGGCATCGACGATTTCATCGCCGTGGACATGGGCGGGACCAGCTTCGACGTATGTCTCGTGCGCGAAGGCCGGCCCGAGATCAAGACCGACTGGAACTGGCGCTACCGGTACTACATCGGCATGCCGATGGTCGACGTGCAGAGTGTCGGCGCCGGCGGCGGGTCGATCGCACGCGTGCGCCAGGGCGCGCTGCTGGTGGGACCCGAGAGCGCGGGTTCGGTGCCGGGACCGGTTTGCTATGGCCGTGGCGGCACCCAGCCCACGGTCACCGACGCCGACGCCGTCCTCGGCTACCTTCCGCTCGACGGGTTCGCGGGCGGTCGCATGACGCTCGACCTCGACGGCGCCCGCGACGCGATCCGGCGCGACGTCGCCGAGCCGCTCGGCCTCGACGTCGTCGAAGCGGCCTGGGGGGTCGAACGCATCGTCAACGCCAACATGGCGAACGCCACGCGGCGGGTCTTGGCGTCGCACGGCGCCGACGCGCGGGAGCTAGCGTTGATCGCGTACGGCGGCAACGGCGCCGTCCACGCCTGGGCGATCGCCACTGAGCTCGGCATCGACCGCATCCTCGTCCCGAAGACCGCGCCCGCGTTCTCCGCCCTCGGCGTGTTGGTCGCCGACTACGTCGTGGACCTGCTGCGCGCCTACGTCGTACCGCTGTCGCAAGTCGACCTGGCGCGGGTGCACACACTCATGTCGGAGCTCCGGGATGAAGCTCGCAAGGAGCTCGAGCCGACCGGTCTCGCCCAGGCCGACGTCGACGTCGGGCTCTTCGCCCAGATGTGCTACCCGGGTCAGAACTTCGACATGAGCGTGCCGGTCCCAGAGGGCGACGCGCTCGACGAGCCAGGGCTCCTCGACCTCACCGAGCGGTTCCACGACCAGCACGAAGCCGACCGCGGCTTCTGCTTCCGCAACCAGCAGCCGCTGCTGCGGGGTGTGCGGCTCGTCGCTCGCGGGAACACGCCGAAGCCGGAGCGCCTCGCCCCGCTGGGCACCGTGCGCGAGGCGAAGGCGGCGCGGCGGGGCGCCCGCCGGGTGTACTTCGGGCCCGAGTTCATGGGTTCCGGCTTCGTGGACGCGCCCGTCTACGACGGCTCGGTTCTCGGCCCCGGCGTCGACGTGCGCGGGCCTGCGCTCGTCGAGGAGCCGTTCACCGTCGTCGTGCTCCCGCCGGGGGCCACCGCTCGTCTCGACGAGCTGGGCAACTACGAGCTCACGGTCTCGTAGCGTCACGCCGGCGTGCCCGTCTATTTCGACCCAGAGTCGTACGCGATCGTCGATGCCGCGTGCGCGCGGCTGATTCCGGCCACCGCCGGTCACCCGGGCGCCCCCGCTCTCGGGGTCGCCGACTATGTCGACGGCCTCCTGGGCGCGTTCCTCGTCGACCCGCCCCGCATCTGGGCCGGCGGGCCGTTCTCGGGCCGGGGCGGCGGTCCGGCGTCGTTCGAGCGGTTCCTGTCGTTGTCATCCCTGGAGGAGCTCGCGTGGCGCACCCGCATCGAGGGCTCGCAGGGTATTGCGGAGCGCGAGTTCAACGGGCCGGTCCGGGGCTGGCAGCTGGAGTACCGGGATGGCATCGCCGCCCTCGGGACCGACTTCGTCGGGCTCTCGGCGGAGGAGCAGGACGCGCGCCTCGACGGCGTGCCCGAGTTCAAGCAGCTGCTCTACGGGCACGCGTGCGAGGGCGCGTACGGCGCGCCCGAGTACGGCGGCAACCGCGACGCCGGCGGCTGGCGCGCGATCGGCTTCCCCGGCGACGTGCAACCGCGCGGCTACACCGACGACGAAGTGACCGGGCGTGACTGACCGCGATTGCGACGCCGTCGTCGTCGGCAGCGGACCGGGCGGCGCCACCGCGGCCGACGTGCTGACGGCGGCAGGCTGGTCGGTGATCGTGCTCGAAAAGGGTCGCAACCACCTGCTGCATCTGGAGCCGCCGTACGCGCCGACGGGCGAGATCAGCAACGACGAGCTGAAGTTCCTGTCGCGCCACTTTCTCGGCCCCGACCCGCTGCTCGAGCCACGCGCGTTCCGCCGTTCGGTGGACGAGGGCGACCGGATGTTCACCGGCGACGTGAACAACCTTCCGTCGACGGTCGGGGGCGGGGGGTTCCACGCCGACGGGAAGTTGCCCCGATTTCGTGAGGTCGACTTTCGTGCCCACTCCGAGTTCGGCCCGATCGACGGCGCCGACGTCGTCGACTGGCCGCTCGGCTACGACGACCTCGAGCCCTTCTACGCCGACGCCGAGCGCATCGTGGGCGTCGCCGGCGATCACACGGCCAACCCGTTCGCGGCGCCCCGTTCGGGGCCGTACCCCATGCCCCCGGGGCCGGACATGTTCTGCGCCGTCCTCACGAGCGAGGCGGCGACGCGCCTCGGCTACCACCCGTATCGGGCGCCCACCGGTGTCAACAGCGTCGGGTACGACGGCCGACCGGCGTGCAACAACTGCGGCTTCTGCGGGTTCTTCGGTTGTCCGATCGACGCCAAGGGCGATCCGGTGGCGTCGCTCCGGCGCGCCCTCGGCACCGGTCGTTGCGAGATCCGGCCCGAGTCGTTCGTACGCGAGGTGGTCCTCGACGGCCGCGGCCGCGCCGCCCGAGGCGTCCGCTACGTCGACGTTGAGCTCGGCGAGCACGAGGTCAGCGCACGCGTCGTCGTGCTCGCCGCCGGCGCGTTCGAGACGCCGAGGCTGTTGTTGCGGAGCGGCGTCGGGAACCCCGACGTCGTCGGCCGCTTCCTGATGTTCCACTTTCAAACGCTCGTACTCGGCATCTTCCCGTTCCGGTTGCACGCGCATCGCGGGCGCGCCGTCACCCACCTGATGGACGACCCGATCGTGCCCGACGAAGCCGCGTCCCTCGCCGCCAAGGCGGCCGACCTGCCTTACTTCCGGGGCGGGATCGTCGAGCACGGCGGCGCCGGTCAGCCGATCACCGAGGCGATCCACTTGCCGCCGGGTGAGCTGCATTCGCAGCTCATGGTCGAGTCCACGACGCGCGACTGCATGGCCGTGTTCACCATGCAGGGTGAAGACCTCCCGCAGCCGACGAACCGGATCGACTTCGACCCGCGTCTGCGAGACGTGTGGGGTACCCCAGCGGGTCGGGTCACGTACTCCCCCCATCGGCACGAGGTCGCGTGCGCCGACCACTGGGCGCCGCGCCTCGAGGACGTCATGCGTGACGCCGGCGCTCACACCGCCTTTTGGGTCACGTCGCCGCCCCGGCCCGGTAGCGAATTCGACGCCATGAACCCGACACCGATCTCGCGTCACGTCATGGGCACCGCCCGCATGGGTGCCGACCCTCGCACCAGCGTCTTCGATTCGTGGCAACGCCTCCACGACGTCGACAACGTCCTGTGCACCGACTCATCGGTCTTCCCGACCTCGACGGGCTACGGGCCGACGCTGACGATCGTGGCCCTCGCCTTGCGGGCCTGCCGTGCGCTCGCCGGAGACCGCCACGGGACATAGCGCGCGGTGCGGTGGCAGGCTGGCCGCATGACTGCGTACGAGCACGAGGGTCTGGCCGTCGACGTCGACGGCGGCGTCGCGTTCGTCACCCTCGACCATCCGCCCGTCAACCTGTTCGACGCCGTGCTCATCGGCTCGCTCTGGGAGCTCGCGGGTGAGCTGGCCGAGGACAACACCGTGCGCGCGGTCGTCGTCCGGAGCGCCGACCCCGAGTTCTTCATCGCGCACGCCGACCTCGCGCTCATCCAGGCGCTTCCCCGCGACCGGCGCGAGCGGCCCGAGCAGCTCGAGTTCATCCACGTATTCATGGAACGTTGGCGGACGCTCCCGCAGGTGACGATCGCGCAGCTCGAAGGCCGGGCGCGGGGCGGCGGGAGCGAGTTTGCGCTCTCGCTCGATCTCCGGTTCGCCGCCGTCGGGCGGGCGATCCTGGGCCAGCCCGAGGTAGCAGTGGGCATCCTCCCCGGCGGGAGCGGCACCCAGCGGCTTCCCCGGCTCGTGGGCCGTGCCCGGGCACTCGAGATCGTGCTCGGGTGCGCGGACTTCGACGCCGAGCTCGCCGAGCGGTACGGCTACATCAACCGGGCCTTGCCTGCGGCCGCGCTCGCGCCGTTCGTCGATCGGCTCGCGCGCCGGATCGCCGCCTTCCCGCCGCACGCGGCGCGGTTGGCGAAGCTGGCGGTGGACGCCGCCGGCGGCTCGCTCCACGACGGCCTCCTGGAGGAGGCGCGCTGCTTCAACCTCACGCTCGCCGACCCGCAGCTCGATGCACGCATGGAAGCGGCGCTGGCGGCGGGCGCGCAGACCCGGGACGGTGAGATGGACCTCCCCGGGCTGATCGATCGGTCCGCCGGTCCGGGACCGACGAGCTGAGGCCGTTCGTCCTGGCCCCGCGGGGGCGATCGACCTCCCAACCCGGTCTCAGCTAGAACGATGGGGGTTCCGAGGTGGCTGTGTTCGAGTCACCCGGCGCGCACCCGATCCGGGGAGGCCCAGATGGCGGACGAGACTGCGCCCGGAACGGAATCGGCGGCGTCGGCGGACCTCGAGCGCGCGTTGTTCGAGGTGAAGCGCGTCATCGTGGGGCAGGACCGCATGGTGGAGCGAATCCTCGTCTGCCTGCTGGCCGAGGGGCATTGCCTCGTGGAAGGTGTACCCGGACTCGCCAAGACGCTCACTGTCGAGACGTTCGCGAACACCATCGGCGGGACGTTCGTGCGCCTGCAGTTCACCCCCGATCTCGTCCCGTCGGACCTCGTCGGTACGCGCATCTATCGACCGTCGCGTGAAGCCTTCGACGTCGAGCTCGGACCAGTCTTCGCGAACTTCGTCCTCGCCGACGAGATCAACCGGGCGCCGGCAAAGGTGCAGTCGGCGCTCCTGGAGGTGATGGCGGAGAAGCATG
The DNA here is from genome assembly GCA_035316025.1 of Acidimicrobiia bacterium. Lineage (GTDB taxonomy): Bacteria > Actinomycetota > Acidimicrobiia > IMCC26256 > JACDBD01 > JALZAA01. The sequence goes on along the minus strand of DATFXL010000144.1, from coordinate 14,144 downwards.
TCTCGATCGGAGGCCGCACCTACTCCGTCCCGCGTCCGTTCCTGGTGATGGCCACGCAGAATCCCATCGAGTCCGAGGGGGTTTACCCGCTGCCTGAGGCGCAGCGGGACCGGTTCCTGATGAAGATCCTCGTCGATTACCCGTCGCCACTCGAGGAGCGCGAGATCGTTCGGCGGATGGGGACGAGCCCGCCACACGCCCAGCAGGTGATCAGCGCGGACGAGCTGAATCGCATGCAGCAACGGGTCGACGACGTCTTCGTGCACAACGCGGTGCTCGACTACGCGGTGCAGCTCGTGCACGCGACCCGTGTGCCGGACCAGTACGGCCTGCCCCACGTCGCGGCGCGGGTGGCGTACGGCGCCAGCCCGCGCGCGAGCCTCGGTCTCGTGGCCGCCGGCCGGGCCCTGGCGTTGCTGCGGGGCCGGAACTACGTGTTGCCGCAGGACGTCGTCGCGATCGCGCCCGAAGTGCTGCGCCATCGCGTCGTCCTCTCGTACGAGGCGCTGGCCGAGGGCATCGATACCGACCGAGTGGTCGAGGAGGTGTTGAAGACGATCGCCGTACCCCAGATCGCGCCCAGCCAGGACCGGGCCCACACGCAGCCCGCCGAGGACACGGCGTGACCTCCGGCCCGTCCCGGCTCGGGGCAACAACCCGCGCCGACGCCGTCCTCCGTCAGCTCGAGCTGCTCGTGACGCTGCGCCTCGACGGGCTCCTGCAGGGCGACTTCCAAGGGCTGGTGCCGGGCGCCGGGAGCGAGGCGGGGGATGGCCGCATCTACCGCCCGGGCGACGACGTGCGGCGCATGGACTGGAACCTCACCGCCCGTACGACGGTCCCGCACGTGCGCGAGACCATCATCGACCGCGAGCTCGAGACGTGGCTGTTGATGGACGGATCGGCCAGCCTCGACTTCGGCACCGCGGATTGCGAGAAGCGGGACCTCGCGCTCTTCGCGGCCGCCGCCGTCGGCTTCCTGACCGCACGGCAGGGGAACCGGCTCGGGACGATGCTCGCCACGCCGGCCGGGATGATCACGCGTCCCCCCCGGTCGGGACGGACGCCGCTGCTGGCCCGCCTGCACGAGCTGGCTGCGTATCGCGCGCCGGACGCCGCCGCCGAGACGCCGCCCGCCGATCTCACGGCCGGGATGGATTCGCTGCGCCGGGTCGCACGTCGACGGGGCCTCGTCGTCGTGGTGTCGGACTTCCTCGAGCCGCGCGATTGGGAACGGCCCTTCCGGAGCTTGGCGGCGTTCCACGACGTCCTCGCCGTCGAGGTGGTCGACCCACGCGAGCTCGAGCTCCCACCCGTGGGCCTGCTGATGCTCGTGGACCCCGAGACCGGACGCCGGGTCGAGGTCCAGACCAGGAGCGCCAAGCTCCGCGCCCGGTTCGCGGCCGCCGCCGCCAGCCAGCGCAGCGCGATCGCGGGCGCGCTCCGGCGTGCCGGCGTCGAGCACGTGCAGTTGCGCACCGACCGTGACTGGCTCCAGGACATCGTCGGCTTCGTTGTCGCCCGTCGTCGCAGGCGCGCCGGCCGACCAGTGCCGGCACGATGAACTTCCTCGCTCCTGGCCGGCTGTGGCTTCTCGTCGTCGTCGTCGCACTCGTCGCTGCCTACGTCGTGGTGCAACGGCGCCGGCGGCACTACGCGGCGCGCTTCACGAACCTGGACCTGCTGGCGTCGGTGGCGCCGAAGCGGCCGGGCTGGCGCCGACACGTCGCCGCCGCCGCGATGGCGGCCGCGCTCGTCCTCCTCGTGACGGCGTGGGCGCGCCCGACGCGCCCCGAGCACGTCCCGCGTGAGCGGGCGACGGTGATGCTGGCGATCGACACCTCGGTGTCGATGCGAGCCACGGATGTCGAGCCGTCGCGAATCGACGCGGCGAAGGCAGCAGGGTCGGCGTTCGTACAGCGGCTGCCGAGCCGGTTCCGGCTCGGCCTCGTCGCGTTCAACGGTGACGCCCGGCAGGTCGTCGCGCCCACGCAGGATCATCAGCAGGTCGGTGATGCGCTCCGTCGTCTGCGGCTGGACGAACGCACCGCGATCGGGGAGGCGATCTACACGTCGCTCGACTCTCTTCACGACGTGCCGTCGCGGACCTCGCGTCGGCCGTTGGCCCGCATCGTGTTGATGTCCGATGGGTCGACGAACACGGGGCGAAGCAACGAGTCGGCGGCGGCCGCGGCCAGGAGGGCGCGCGTCCCGGTCACGACGATCGCCTTCGGAACCGACGAGGGCACGATCCGGACGGGAGGTGAGGAGTACCCAGTGCCGGTCGATCGTGAGGCGTTGCGCGAGATCGCGGATACGACGCGCGGCCGGTTCTACGAGGCGCAGAGCGCCGAGCAGCTGCAGAGCGTCTACAGCGACATCGGCTCGTCGGTCGGCTTCCGCACCGTGCAGCGTGAGGCGACGGCGTGGTTCGTCGGGATCGCGCTGGCGTTCGCGATCGCAGGCGCGGCCGCGTCGCTCGTCTGGACCTCGCGACTGCCCTGAGCGGGCCGCGTCACTACGCGAAGAAGAACGCGAGAGAACGCGAGAAGGGAGAACACGATGACGGGCGGGACCGTGTGCGGCTGGCCGACCTCAACGCCGGGTACCTGACCACGCCCGATCTGCGACTCGCCCGGCCAGTACGCCCGGCCCGGGGGATCACGTGGCACGAGCGTCGCTTCGCTGTGTCGTCCGCCACGTCTACCCGGTACGAGTTGGATACGCGCCTACCCCGCCTGCGCGCCCGACTGTGGCTTGGCCGCGTGATCCTCAAAGCTGGCCGGTGCGGATCTGGTCGAGCTTCTTCGCGAGGGCCTTCGTCTCCGCGATCAGCTCGGCGCGTGCCTTCTTCTGCTCCTTGGTGCCCTGATCGTCGAACCCCTTGGTGAAATGCGGCTCGAGTTGGGTCCACCAGCCATAGTTCAGCGCAGCCCATGCCGGCGGACACAACGGAGCACGGCTCTTCGGCAGGTACCCGGCGCCGATCAGCGGCTCGTTGTACTTGTTGGGGTCGCTCCCGTCGAGGAAGCACAGGAAGTTGAACACTCGTTGTTGGGTTACAGGGTGATCGCTCGAAAGGCCCTCGAGGGTCAGCGTGCCCTCCTTGCGAGCGAGCGCGTCAAAAAGGAGTGCGCCTGCAAGCGGCGTCTCCGGTCCACGCTCGTTGACGGTGTAGAACACCGCGAACCCGTCGGCGGCGTCCTCTTCCAGGCCAAGGTTCGGGAGCAGAAGTTGGCGCTGCAGAGCGTGCCCCATCTCGTGCCCGAAGATGAACTGGTTCGAGAGCGCGTTCAGGTCGTCGACGTTGAACTTGTCCTCGGGGAACACGGCGGGACGGTCGACGGTCTGGACCACCTCGCTGTTGGTCTCGTTGACATCGGTCAAGAACGACGGAGGTATGAAGATCGTCCTGCCGTCGGGCTGGGTGACCATATCGGCAACCCCCGGCGGGACAGCGTCGGTGACATTCACCACTAGGTCATGCGGCAGCGCGACCCGCTTGTTCACCCAGTCGGCGAGCTGCTCCAGGACGCGGGATTGCTTGAGCTTTTGGACGACTTGCTGGTTCTCCGGCTTGATCTCGTCGTCGTGGTAGACGATCTTGACCTTGCCGTTCTCGTCAGCCGCTGCCTTGGCGTTCGCCGAAGCGGATGCCGCCAGCAGTCCGACCGTGGCGAGCGCCAACACCGGGACAACAAGCGCTCGCTGCGCCCAAGTCCGATTTACGCCGGCAGCTGTCCGACTGCCGTTCACTCGGTGGTCGACGCGCATGGATTCCATGCCCACCCCTTTCGCCTCACCATCGCCAGGACGGCAGTATGCCCACCTCGTCGAGACGTTGCCGCAGAGATGGGACATGCTCGCTCTCCACGACGGCGTTGGGTACTCCTCGAATACGTCAGGTCCAGGCGTCATCGAGGTTGCGTTTGCGCAGGTCAGAGCGCTGTGACGGTCCTGAGATCCGGCCGCGGAGCGTGAGATTCTGGCCCGTAATGAGAATGAACGGACCACCCGCAAACGCTGCCACGCCTGCGATGGTGGGCGCCGTGAGGATCCTCAACGGGTTTCGCGCGGTCGCCCTACAGCACCTACCTCAGACCGCGTTGGTACGTTCCCGTCAGCGTGCCCTGCGCGAGCACCTTGCCCTTGATCACCGTGCGGAGCTCGTCGGCGGATGCGCCGGGGGCCAGCGTGATCCGCTTCGAGACGGCCGAGACCGTGAACACGTAGTGATGCGGGGCGGACCCGGCCGGTGGGCAGGGGCCCGCGTAGACGGGGTTTCCGAACGTGTTCTTGCCCTGGACCACCGCCGGCGGCAGGGTCTGTTGAGGCACGCCGGCGCTCGGCAGGTTCCACGCCACCCAGTGCACGAGCGTGCCGCTGGGGGCGTCCGGGTCGGTCATGATCAACGCCCGGTCTTTCGTGCCCCTCGGTGTCTTCCCCAGCTTCAGGGGCGGCGAGGCGTTGTCGCCCTCGCAGGTGAAGCCACTCGGGATTGGTGCGTTGTTGCCGAAGGCCGGGCTCGTGACGCCGAGCTTCTTCACCTTCGCCGGCGCGGCGGGCGCGGCGAGGGATGACGAGACCGACGAGGCCGAGAAGAGCACAACACCCGCCGCCGCGATCACCCATCGGAGCCTCATCCGCTTCACGCTAACGCCGTCCGCGACCGGAGCGCGCTTTGGCACAATCGTGGGCATGCCCGACGTGTCCGCCCCCGCCGCCGTCGTGCTCGACTACTACGGCACACTGGCGCACGCGACGCACTGGATCTCCGCCGACGACGTGCTCGCCCAGCACGGCTACGAGCTCCCCCCCGAGACGCGCGACCGGTGGTTCAACGACGGCATCGACGGCATCGAGCACTTCGAGCACTCGCATAGCCGCGACCATTACCTGGCGTGGCAGCGGGAGCGCCTGCTCGGGATGCTCGCCGAGACGGACGTACACCCGGGCGAATACGAGATGATCCTCGAGAAGCTCCGTCACGGCGCGGCGTCGCGCGTGCTCGAGGCGTACCCGGAGGTGCACGGTGTGCTCCACGAACTGCGGAGGCGCGGGTTGCGTCTGGCGATCTGCTCGAACTGGGACTGGGACCTGAACCAGGCGGTCGACGAGGTGGGGCTCTCGGAGCTGGTAGATGTGCAGGTGTCGTCGGCGTGGGCCGGCGCCAGGAAACCGCACCCGCGGATCTTCGAGGACACGCTCGGAAAGCTCGGCGTGGACGCAGCCGCGTGCGTGTTTGTCGGCGACACCTGGGGCCCCGACGTTGCCGGCCCGCGCGCGATGGGCATGACGCCTGTGTATCTGAGCCGGGACGGTCACTGGCCCGATCCCACCGCCCCCCGCGACATCGAGCCCGAGCGCGTGGCGGTGGCCGAGGATCTTCGCGGCGTGCTCGACCACGTCTGACCGAAAGGGACGCGCGTGCAGACGATCGGGATCTACCCGAAGCGCGTATCCGCCGTGCACGAAGGTCAAGGAGCGTGTCGCCCGCCGGTTCCCCTAGAGTCGACCTTCGTTCGCCGACCTCGGGGGGTTCGATGACCGCGACTGCGCCGCTGGACTTCGTCGACTCGGACGGCCACGTGCTGGAACACCCGGACGGGATGCTCGAGTACGCGCCGACCGAGCTCGCCGATCGGATCTGGCACATCGAGACCGACAACGACGGCACGGAATGGTGCATCTACGACCGCCAGCGGCTGCCGGCCAACGGCCTGGCGCTCGCGGGGACGGCGGGCATGACGCTCGAGGAACGAGAGCGGGCGCAGCGGGGCGAGCTGCGTTACACGGAGGTTCGGCCGGCGGCGTACGACGCGCATGCCCGCCTCGCCGACATGGACACGGACGGCATCGGCCAAGCCATCGTGTACCCCACGATGCTGCTGGGCATCGGCGGCCTCCGGGATGCCGAGTTCGCGGATGCGCAGTGCCGCGCGTACAACGACTGGCTCTCCGACCACGTCCAGCAGGGCGACGGTCGTCTGTACGGCGTCGCGATCGTCCCCCAGCAGGACATCGAGCGCGCTGCGGCGGAGATCCGTCGGGCCGGTTCGAAGCCGGGCATCGTCGGGGTGATGCTGCGTCCGAACCCGAGCGAGGACTGGAAGCCACTCAACCACGAGGTCTACGACCCGCTGTGGCGGGCGGCGTCGGACGCCGGCCTCGCCGTCGGGTTCCATCCGTTTCTGACTGCCGACCTGCCCGGCGCCTGCCTGGGTCTGCGGATCAATCGGCTCGGTGTGGCGTCGCTCCCGGCCAGTGACGACACGATCAACATCGACAACGTCTACTTCACGCAGGCGATCTCGAACCCTTTCGACATGATGAACACAGTCGCGTTCCTCCTCGCCGGTGGTGTTTGCGAGCGGTTCCCGGAGCTGCGCATCGTGTTCCTCGAGGCAAACGGCGGATGGATCGTGCCCTGGCTCGAGCGGCTCGACCATCACCGCGAGATCTTCACGTGGGACGTCCCGTGGCTGCAGCACGATCCCTCGGACTACTTCCGGCGCCAGTGCTGGATCAGCTTCGACCCGGACGAGTCCGCCCTCGCGTTCACGGCCAACTCGCCGCTCGTCGGTGCCGACCGCATCGTGTGGGCGAGCGACTACCCGCACCCCGACGCGAAGTTCCCCGGCGTCACCGAGGAGCTCCGCGAGGCGATGACCGGTCTCACCTCCGAGCAGCAGGCCACGATCGCCGGGCAGAGCTGCCGGACGCTCTACGACATCTAGCCGTAGCGTCGGACTGGGTCGGCGACTCGGCCGAGCAGCTCGGCGGCGCATCTCGGCGCGTCGATGTCACTGCCCCACGTACGAGCGGATGGGCTTCCCCACGATGGCGCGCTTCATCCCGTCGGGTGGGACCCGCGCCACCGAAGAAGATGGAACGTTACGGTCAGACGATCCTGACGTTCTGGGCTTCCTCGCCCTTCTTGCCGGGGCCGATGTCGAACTCGACGTTCTGCCCCTCCTCGAGGGTGCGGTAGCCAGGCATCTGGATCGCCGAGTAGTGGACGAAGACGTCGGGGCCACCCTCACGGGAGATGAAGCCGTAGCCCTTCTCCGCGTTGAACCACTTCACGATGCCTGTCGCCAAGGCGTTACTCCTTGCACTCGCTCACGAACGTGCCCCCTGCCTCGGGCACCTGAACAAACCCGCTTCTTGAGTGCCCGCCCTGGTGCCCACTTCTTGAGCATCGTGCGTGCGCGGCAAGGGCATCGCCGCCCGCTGCACGGTGCCGCACCGTACCAGCACGTCGTCGGCGCTTCGACGCCGATCGGACAATGGTCACGCGTAGTGGCGGAGCTCGACGACGTTCCCGTCGGGGTCGAGCACGTAGAGGCTGGTGCCGTCGCCGCGGGCGCCGAACCGTCGGGCCGGGCCTTCCACGACCGCGAAGCGTCCAGACGCCCGGAGGGACTCGAGGTCGGTCGGCTCGACCACGAGGCAGACATGGTCGACGTTCTGCCCGGTTCTGTCCGTTTCGAGGAGATCGATGATCGTCCCCTCATCGACCCGAACCGAGGGGAACGGCACCTCCCGCCGTCGCCACTCGTGGACGCGTACCGCCTCGAGGCCGAGCTCGTCGCGGTACCACGCCAGGCTGCGCTCGGCGTCGGCGACATTGAGCACGACGTGATCGAGACCGACGGCTTTCACCATCAGCTCCGCGCCTCCTCCCGCGGCAGCCCCAGCAGCCGCTCGCCGATGATCGTGCGCTGCACCTCGGACGTACCGCCGGCGATGGACGCCGCCTTGCTCCAGAGCCATTGGCGCTGCCAGCTTCCGTCGCCCGGATTGGCCGCCGCGCCCCACCACAACGGGGCGGCGGGACCCACCACGTCGAGGGCGCCGTCCGAGAGGTGCTGGGTCATGTCGGTCCACGCCAGCTTCACCCAGCTGGACTCCGGACCCGGTTCGACGCCCCGAGCGAGCCGAGACAGCGTGCGCCAGTTGTGCAGGCGGAGGACGCGCAGCTCGACGAACGCCTGCGCCAGCGCGTCCGCGACCTCGGTGTCCTGGAGCTCACCCTGCTCGGCCGCGAGCGCGTAGAGATCGTCCAGGAACACCTCGTGCACGACCTGCTCCTTGAACGGGAACGACGTGCCCCGCTCGTGTGCGAGCGTCGTGTTCGCCACCGCCCAGCCACCGTCGAGCGCGCCGACGAGATGGTCGTGGGGCACGAACACCTCGTCGAGGAACACTTCGTTGAACTCCGCTTCCCCCGTGATCTGCACCAGTGGCCGGACGTCGATCCCGGCCGCTTCCATGTCGACGACGAGATACGAGATCCCGCGATGGCGGGGCGCCTCGACGTTCGTGCGCGCGAGGCAGATGCCCCACCGGGCGTGGCGCGCGTAGCTCGTCCAGACCTTCTGACCGGTGAGGAGCCAGCCTTCGTCGACCGGCACCGCGCGCGTCGTGAGTGACGCGAGATCACTGCCCGCACCCGGTTCGCTGAATAGCTGGCACCAGATCTCGTCGGCCGTGAGGATCTTCGGGAGCCACCGCCGCCGCTGCGCGTCGGTGCCGTGGGCGAGCAGCGTGGGGCCGGCCAGGTTGATGCCGACGCGGTTGACGGGCTGGACGGCCCGCGAGCGGGCGTACTCCATGTTGAAGATGGCGACCTGCACGGGCGAAGCGCCCCGCCCGCCGTATTCGGCCGGCCAGTGGATGCCGACCCAACGCCCGGCGGCGAGCTTCGCCTGCCACGCTCTTCCCCACCCGACCTCGTCGTCGACCGACGAGAACGGCGAAGGATGCTCGACGTTGTCGGCCAGCCACGCGCGCACCTCAGCAGCGAAGGCCTGCTCGTTGTCGGTGAAGCTGAGGTCCACTACAGGTCCCAGAACCGCTCGCGCTGGTAGCGCACGAAGGATTGCCGGAGTGCACGCTCGTCACTTGAGGTAAAGGCGCGGTACGCAGGCTCGCCTCGCTGGCGTACATAGACGGGGTCGCCGCCAATTCGGTCGGTGCGCCACTTCTGGTGCACGAGGCTCCGCTTGACGATCTTGTTCGTCCCCGTAGTCGGAGGGTCACCGACGATGCGCACGTAGCGCGGTCGCCACTTCGGGCCAATCCCCTCCTGCTCGTCGACCCACGCCGCGAACGTCGCCGGATCGAACGACGCGCCCTCGTGGACGACGAGCCCGGCCATGACCTGGTCGCCGGCCTGGTCGTCGGGCACGCCGTAGACGGAGGCAAGCACGACGTCGGGGTGACGGCTCAGTGCCGCTTCGATCGGACCGGCCGGGAAGTTCTCGCCGTCGACGCGCAACCAGTCGGCGTTGCGCCCGGCGAAATACAGGTATCCGTCGTCGTCGAGGTACCCGAGGTCGCCGGTCCAGTACCAGCCGAACCGCAGCGTCGACTCGTTCGCCTCCGGGTTGTTGTAGTAGCCCTCGAACGGGCCCGCACCGGCGGTGTTGACGATCTCGCCGACGCACTCATCGGCGTTGAGAAGCCCGCCGTCGGCGTCGAACCGGGCTCGCGGCCGCTCCTCGCCGTCGTCGTCCACCACCTTGACCGCGTCCGTCACCTTGCCGAGGGCGCCGGCGCGCTCCTCGGCCTCGCGGTCGACCGCGACACCACCTTCGGTGGCGCCGTAGGCGTCGATGACGTCGACGCCGAACCGCCTCGAGAACTCCTCGACGACCTCTGGCGACCCTTCGTTCCCGAACGCGACCCGCAGCGGGTTGTCGGCGTCGTCGGGCCGTTCCGGCGTCGCCAGCAGATACGCCAGCGGCTTGCCCGTGTAGTTGAAGTACGTCGATTGGTACCGGCGAACGTCAGGGAGCCAGCGGGAGGCGCTGAAGCGGCGGCCGAGTCCGACGGACGCCCCGTAGACGATCGACGGCGCCCAGCCGACCATCACCGCGTTCGAATGGAAGAGCGGCATGCACACGTAGCCGACGTCGTCGGGTCCGAGGTCCATGATCATGCCCATCCGGTTGCCCGTGACCATGAACCGGCGCTGGCTGCAGATCACGGCCTTGGGCGCGGCGGACGTGCCCGACGTGAAGATGAGGCCCCACAGCGTGTCGGGGTCGGGGTCCAGGCCGGGGTCCGACGCCTTGACCCCGGCGAGGGCGTCGTCGAGCGGCTTGCCGAGACTCGGCGCCGGGTCGTCGCCGTCGGCGAACCGCGTCGAGACGAGGAGGTTGTCGACCTCGGTCGGCAGACGTTCGGCGATCGGCTCCAGCAACGGCGCGTGACGCGGCTCGGTCACGATCAGGCCGACATGGGTGTGCTCGATGTCGCGCAGGAGGTGCTCTTCGCGGCGCGTGTGATTGAGCCCGACGATCGCGGCGCCGGCGAGCGCGGCGCCTCCGAGCGCGAACAGGTAGTCGGGCGTGTTGTCGAGGAGCACACCGACGTGCAAGGGGCGGCCGGCCGGCGCGCGCGTGAGGAACACCTGGGCCCAGCGGGACGACTCGTCGACGTACTCACCGTGGGTCCACGCGCGGTCACCGAACCTGACGGCCGGACGGCCCCGGATCGTGGGGTCCGTCGCGTTCCGGCGCAGTAGGGCGGCGGCGTTCGCCGCCGGCATGGGCGCCTGCCCGGGTGCCGGCGCCGAGCGGCGCGTCACGGGCGCGCCCCGTTCCCTGACATGCGAGTCACGTTACCGGAGGCGTTGTAAGAGCGGGATCGCCGCGATCTTCTCCTCCGTCAACTCTCCCCAGCGCAGTTGCGGCGGCCGGTACCGGCGCGTCCGCGGGCATTCGACGACCCGATCGGGCGTGACGACGAAGTCCACGTGGATGTCGTGCGCGGTGGTCGGGATCGCGCCCGCCGGTAGCACCTGAAGCTCGTGCACCGTCGTGACGACGACCGTCGACCGCGCGACGAGTCCCGCCTGCGCCGCCGCGGCCAGCTCCAGGTCGCTGAACCCACCCCCCTTGCCCAGGCGGGAACCGTCTTCGGCGACGGCGACACACCCGGCGACGACGAGGTCGACGGGCTCGAGTTCGGCGACGTCGACGGGCACGGCCGAGCGCGACGCGCCCTTGATCGACGACGCCTGCCGTGGCGACCCGACCAGGCGCGCCGGATCGAGAAGGAAGAAAGGCTTCGCCTCAGCGAGTCGCGGCACCGCCATGTACAGCGTCTTCCCGTCCTCGAGCGCGCGCTGGCGCACCGGCCATTGCGGCGAGTCGGGATTCGCCTTCACGGTGCGCGCCGCCTCCCACGCAGGCACGCCGCGCAAACGCTCGGCGGCGGCTTCGGCACCGACGAAGTTGGAGATCCGACCCTCCGCGCCCGGAAACCGGGCCGCCTTGGCTCGACGCAAGGCGGCCCACACTTCGTCGCGCAGCCGGGCCTTAGCCGCGAGGAGCGCGGCGTCACCGCCTCCGTCGGCGTCGTGACGTCGGGGCACCGGTGCAGCGTACGGGCGTAGCGTGTGGCCCTTCCGTTCTCGAATCGCCGGGAGGCGCGATGCCCAGTCATCCGGACCACACGTATCGAGTGACGGAGGTCGTCGGAACCTCGACTGACAGCCTCCAGCAGGCGGTTCGAAACGGCGTCTCGCGTGCGAGCGAGACATTGCGCAACCTCGACTGGTTCGAGGTGACGGAGATGCGGGGTTGGATCAACGGCGGGGATGTCGGACACTTCCAGGTGACGATGAAGATCGGCTTCCGCCTGGACGATTGATGTCCGCAACGGTCGATCTCACCGGCGCTGCCGACCTGCACTGCCACTTCGGGCCGGACGCGCATCGCGAACGCTCGGTCGACGCGCTCGACGCCGCACGCGACGCTGCCGGCGCCGGGCACGCCGCCATCGTCCTGAAGTCGCACGACTACCCGACGGCGGCGCTGGCAGCCGTCGTAGACCGGGTCGTGGACGGCGTGCGCGTCTTCGGCGGGATCTGCTGCGACCGCGAGGTCGGTGGCGTCAACCCGGCGGCGGTGGAGACGGCACTCCGCATCGGAGCGAAGATCGTCTGGCTCCCGACCCTGACGAGCCGGCAGGACCAGCTGAACGGCATCGGAGAAGCCCTCGGCATCCCCGGCCCCGGCCTTTCCGTCGTCGACGATGAAGGAGCGTTGTCGTCGGACGCGCACGCCGTCCTCGACCTCGTCGCCGACCACGACGCGATCCTCGCCACCGGCCACGTGACCTGGCTCGAGCACCGCGAGGTTGCGAAGGAGTACGGCGGGCGCGGGAACGTGCTCGTCACCCACGCGATGGAGGAACTGGCGGGACCGAACCTCTCCGTCGACCAGTGCATCGAGCTGGCGGACCTCGGCGCCACGATCGAGCTGTGCGCGCTCACCTGCCGTGGAGCACTCGCCACCCGGTCGCCGAGCGAGATCGCCGCCGGCGTGCGCGCGATCGGAGCCGAGCGGTGCACGCTGGCGACCGACTACGGGCAGAAGGCGAACGTTCGGCCGGCGCCGGGATTCCAAGACTTCGCCGACGCGCTCCTCGCCGATGGCATCGAAGAGCACGCGATCCGTCGCATGGCGTGCGACAACCCGCGCGCGCTGCTCGGGCTCGGCGCGGAACCGGGCGCTTAGGATCCCGACCGTGGAGGACCGCGAGACCGCCGGCCTGTACCTCGAGATGAGCGACGTCGACGCCGAGCAGTACGCCCGCACACGCGTCGACGACGTCCTCCGGGGCGGCGGCGTCGAGCGAGCGACCTGGTGGGAGAACGCGTGCCGCGACCGCACCGACCTTCCCCGCAAGCTCCCCGAGTTCTCGCGGCTCGGCGTGTACGAGGCCGCGGAAGGGTTCACGGCCCCGAAGGCGCCCACCGGCATCACCGGCCACCACTTTGAGCGCACCGCTCGTCCGGCGCAGGGACGCCTCACCGGCCGTCCCACCGTCGGGCTGATGCTGGTGCTCATCAGCCCACGACGGCCGGAGCAGGCCGAGGCGCTCCGCGCCTGGGCCGACTTCGTCCACATCAGCCACATCGCCGAGATCGGTGTGCCCGGCTACTCGATGATCACGCCCTACGAGAACGTGAGTGGCGGCGACCCGAGGTTCATGCACTTCTACGAGATGGACACCGACGACCCCGAGAGCGCGTTCCGCACCATGACGCCACTCGTCTCCGCCCGCATCGGCGAGCCTGGGACCGCTGCCTGGGACGCGTGGGCGAACACGCCGGAGCTGCGGATCATGTACGTGAACACGTTCCGGCGTCTCGGCGAGCGGTGGGCGTGAGCGAGCAGCGGGACTTCTTCTCGGTCGTCCGCTCGCAGCGCGCGCACCGCGCATTCAGCGACGAACCCGTCCCCGACGAGCTCGTCGAGCAGGTGCTCGAGACGGCGACGTACGCCCCCAGCGCCGAGAACACCCAGCCGTGGGAGTTCATCGTCGTGCGCGATGCCGCCGGGCGCGAGCGGATCGGCGAGCTCAACCGGCGGGCGTGGGAAGGCGGGGGACGCGAGTTCTCGCGGCCCCGGCTGAGCCCGGAGGTGTTCGAGAAGGTCGACGCGGGCGCGACCGGCGGGATCGCCGACGCGCCCGTCCTGGTCGTCGTGTGCGGCGATACCTCGCACTGCGTCGAGACCGTCCTGGAATCGTCCGTCTGGCCCGCGGTGCAGAACCTGCTCCTCGGCGCGCACGCCCTCGGGCTCGGCTCGGCGCTGACCACGATCACGACCGTGTTCGGCGACGAGCTCCGTTCACTGCTGACTCTCCCCGACCAGCTCCGGCCGCTGGCGGTGGTTCCGCTCGGGTGGCCCGCCAAGGAACTCGGCCCGCCCCGGCGGGCACCCGTCGCCGAGAAGACCTTCCGCGAGCGTCACGGGGAGCCCTGGGCTCGGTAATGGAGGTGGACGACGCCGCTCTCGAAGCGGCGATCGTCGAGCAGCTCGAGCCACACCCGCACGTTGTCGGGAAGGGCGCTCGTTCCCCCGCCCACGATGATCGGGTTGAGGAAGAGATGGCACTCGTCGACGAGGCCGGCGGCGAACGCCGACGCGGCGAGGTCGGGACCTCCCACGGAGAGGTCGCGCTCGGCCGCCGCCTTCATACGCCGGACCGTCTCGGGGTCGAAGTCCCGTTCGAGGCGTGTCCGCGCGCTCGGCACGTCGTCGAGCGTCCTCGAGTACACGACTTTGTCCGTCCCCCGCCACAGTGCCGCGAAGTCCGCCATGACGGACGGCTCACCGTTC
>DATFXL010000143.1:0-11282 GCA_035316025.1 Acidimicrobiia bacterium | reverse complement strand
GCCTGCACGTCGAGGTCGTCGGCGCTGAACACGAGCGGCATCGCCTCACGCTTCTCGAGGCCGATGCCATGCTCACCCGACAGCACTCCGCCGGCGTCGACGCACGTCCGCAGGATCGCGTCGCCGGCGGCGTGGACCCGCTCCCAGATCCCGGGGTCGCGCTGGTCGAACACGATGAGCGGGTGCAGGTTGCCGTCGCCGGCGTGGAAGACGTTCATCATCGTGAGGTCGTACTCGCCGGCGATCTCGTACACGCGCTGCAACACGTCGACGAGACGGGTACGGGGCACGACGGCGTCGTGGAGGTAGTAGTCGGGCGCGATGCGGGCGATGGCGCCGAACGCCGACTTCCGGCCCTTCCACAGCAGCGCCCGCTCGGCGTCGTCCGCCGCCACGCGCACCGTACGAGCGTCGTGCTCGGTGCCGACGCGCCGGACGGCGTCGACCTGGGCTGCGACCCCGGCCGGGAGCCCGTCCAGCTCGACGAGGAGGACCGCAGCCGCGTCCCGCGGGTAGCCGGCACCGACGAAGTCCTCGACGGCGCGCGTGATCTCGGCGTCCATCATCTCGAGCGCGGCGGGCACGAGGCCGGCGGCGATGATGCCGCTCACCGTGGCCGCGGCCGCGTCGACCGACGTGAAGTCGAGCAACAGCGTCCGCACCGCTGGCGGGTCGGGCAGGAGCCGCACCGCGATGCGAGTGGCGATGCCCATCGTGCCCTCACTGCCCACAAAACAGCCGCGCAGGTCGTAACCGGCCTGGTCGGGCTCGAGCCCGCCGAGCATCGTGGTGGAGCCGTCGCCGAGCACGACCTCCATGGCGAGGACGTGCATCGCGGTCACACCGGATGCCAGGCAATGGGGTCCGCCCGCGTTCGTCGCCACGTTGCCGCCGATCGTGCACGCCTGCTGCGACGACGGATCGGGCGCGTAGTGCAGGCCGAGGTGGTCCACGGCGCGGCTGAGGTCCAGATTCAGCACGCCGGGCTCGACCCACGCGTAACGCTCCTCGGGGTTCACCTCGAGGATCCGGTTGAGATGTGTGGTGACGATCACCAACGGATCGCCGACGGGCGTGGCGCCGCCCGCCAGTCCCGTCCCGCTGCCCCGGGCGACGAACGGACGATCGTGCCGAGCGGCGACTCGGACGGCGGCAGCGACGTCGGCGCCGGTGCCGGGGAAGCACACCGCGGCGGCGTCGCCCCGATCGACCCCCGCGTCGCGCTGGTACAGCGCGAGCTCGAGCGGTTCCGCACGCGCCCGTCCCGCTCCCAACGCGGCCTCGAGGTCAGCCACGAACGCGTGGACATCGCCACCGGTGTCGATATGCGAAGCCTACCGACGCGCGGTGGCTACTCTCGGCGTCGTGAGCGCGTCGCGGACCCGGTCGGGTCCGGTCCGGGAATGGGTGACCTTCGACGATCCTGACGACGAGGGCCGCCGGTGGCAGATCGACGTCACGTTCCTGACGTCGCACTGGGAGTGCATCTTCGGGCGCGGGTGCCAAGGAGTGTTCACCGAGCGGGCGCCGGAGATGGTGCAGGGCTGCTGCTCGTACGGTGCGCACTTCTCCCACCGCAAAGACCGCGACCGCGTCGTGCGCGCCGCCAGGGAGCTCTCCGATGACGAGTGGCAGCACGCGAAAACGGGGCGCGCCAAGGGCATCTACGCCAAGTGCGGCAAGGACGAGGAGGGCCGAATCGAATGGCGCACACGTCTGGTGGACGATGCGTGCATCTTCTTGAACCGGCCCGGGTTTGCGGCCGGTCCCGGGTGCGCGCTGCACCTGCACGCGATGCGCTCCGCCCGCCACCACAGCGACCTCAAGCCCGACGTGTGCTGGCAACTGCCGCTGCGGTGTGTGGACGAAGAGCAGGAGGACGGCACCGTCGTCTCCACCTTGTCGGAGTTCGGTCGCGACGGCTGGGGTGACGGCGGCACGGAGTTCGCATGGTGGTGCACCGAGGCCCCCGAGGCGTTCACGGGCCCGGAGCCGGTCTACCGGTCGATGGGCGAAGAGCTGCGCAAGATGCTGGGCAGCGACGCGCTGTACGACCAGGTCGTCACGTACCTCGAGCAGCGCGCAGGTTCGAAGCCGCCCCCGGCGCCTCATCCCGCCGAGACGCCGGTCCAGTTCACGCGCCGGCGCCCCGGGACCAACGGGTCTCGCCGGAACCACTGATGACCCGCGACTCGACCGACGTCAAGGGGCTTCTCGACGCGCTCGCGGACGAGCAGCTCACGCTCCAGACCGAACTGCGCGACATCGCGGTCGACGACTGGTTCCGGCCCACGCCGGCACGACGTTGGGACGTACGGGACCAGATCGCCCACCTGGCCGACATCGACGAGATCGCCATCGACACCTGCCTCGGTGGGCCACGACCGTTGAACGACTTCGCGGCGCGGTTTGCGTCCCCGGAGGACGCGACGTTGTGGGGCGTCCTTCGGGGGCGGCGGCGCACCGGCCGTGAGGTGCTCTCCTGGTGGGAGGACACCTCGGCCCGCGAACGGGACGTGCTCGCCGGCATCGACCCCGCGCACCGCGTGCCGTGGGGTATCGGCATGCGCACGCCGTCGCTCGTCACCGCCCGGCTCATGGAGACGTGGGCTCACGGTCTCGACGTGCGCGAAGCGCTCGGCCTCCCGGTCGTCGACACCGACCGCCTCCGGCACATCGCCTGGCTCGGCTACCGCGCGTTGCCGTACGCGTTCTCGTTCGCCGGACGCGAACGCCCGCCGGGTGACCTGCACCTGGAGATGACCTCGCCCGCGGGCGGCGAGACTTGGGAGTACGGGCCGGGCGACGCGCCGAACCGCATCAGCGGTCCCGCCGGCGAGCTGTGTCGACTGTTTGCGCAGCGGATCACGCCCCGCGACGCCCGCGGGGTCGTCGCCGAGGGCGACGGCGCTATCGCCGCGCTCGAGGTCGCGAGGGCGTTCTTGTAGCTACGGGCCCCCGACCAGCCCGCCGCCGTCGACGACGATGACGTCGCCCGTCATCCACGCCGAAGCGTCGGATGCCAAGAACAGGGCCGCGCCGGCGACGTCGTCGGGCACCCCGAGGCGTTTCATCGGGAAGCGGGCGGCGGTTCCCGCCTCGTCGTTCTCGAACAGGGCGCGCGCGAAATGCGTCTTCACGAGGCCAGGGGCGAGCGCGTTGACGCGCACGCCGGGAGCAAGCTCGACCGCCAGTTGGCGCGTCATGTGGATGAGCGCCGCCTTCGAGGTGTTGTACATGCCGATCCCCAGCGACGGCCGGATGCCACCGAGGGACGCGACGTTGATGACGACGCCGCCGTGGTCGCGCATCCATGCGCGCCAGGCGGCTTGGGTGAGCAGCAACGGTCCCTCGAGATTCACCTCGAGCACCTTGCGTACCGCGCGCGGCTCGGTATCGATCATCGGCCCGAACGTCGGGTTGGTGCCCGCGTTGTTCACGAGGATGTCGACGCCGCCGAGCTCAGCCGCGCAATGGGCGACGGCCGCATCGATCGCGGCCGGATCGCCCGCCGAACCCGCGTAGACCGTCACATCCCTACCCACCGCGCCGAGGGCAGCCCATGTCTCGTCGAGCTCGTCCTGCTTGCGCGCCATCACGCACACCCCGGCGCCGGCGGCGACGAACCCCTCCGCGATCGCCCGGCCGATCCCGCGAGTCCCCCCGGTGACGAGCGCGGCCTTCCCGTCGAGCCGGAACGATTTCTCCGGGTCGATCATCGCGCGCTCACAGGTACAAGCCCGTCTGGCCCTCGCTCCGGCTCGACGCCACCGCGTGGACGTCACGCTCGCGCAGGATCAGATGGTCCTCGCCGCGGATGTCGACCTCGAACCCGGCGTCCGGCGCGAACAGCACGAGGTCGCCCTCCTCCACGTTGCGCACGGTCGGTCCGACCGCGACCACCTTGGCCCAGTCGAGCCGACGGTTCTGGGCCGCGGTCGCCGGGATCACGATCCCGGCGCGGCTCTTGCGTTCGCCCATCTCCTTCGTGGGCAACGCCAGGATGCGATCGGCGGTCATGCGGATCGACTGCTTGACGTCCTCGGGCGAATCTCCGTCAGGACTCATGCGCCGCCGAGGTTATCGGCCGGCAGCATGGTTCCTGAGGAGCGAGAGGCCGCGGCTAGCCTCACCAAGAGGACGGTCGTCGCTGGAGATTCGTGGCTGACACCATCGTGATTGCCCACCGCGCCAGCTCGAAGATCCGGGCTTATGTCTTGCTGACGAAACCCCGGGTCATCGAGCTGCTGCTCGTCACGACCGTGCCCGCGATGGTGCTCGCCGACGACGGCCTCCCCTCTCTCACGCTCATCGGGGCCGTGCTCTTGGGTGGAGCGCTGGCCGCCGGCGGCGCCAACACGATCAATTGCTGGATCGAGCGCGACCGTGATCGCGTCATGCATCGCACCCAGGGTCGACCCCTCCCGACCGGCGAGATCGAGCCCGGCCACGCGCTCGTGTTCGGCATCGCGCTCGAAGTCATCGCGTTCCTCTGGCT
The DNA here is from genome assembly GCA_035316025.1 of Acidimicrobiia bacterium. Taxonomy (GTDB): domain Bacteria; phylum Actinomycetota; class Acidimicrobiia; order IMCC26256; family JACDBD01; genus JALZAA01. The sequence goes on along the minus strand of DATFXL010000143.1, from coordinate 6,784 downwards.
GTGGGGCACCGTCAACCTGCTGGCGGCGTGGCTCGCCGTGAGCGCCATGCTCTTCTACATCTTCGTCTACACGATCTGGCTCAAGCCCCGGAGCCCGCAGAACATCGTGATCGGCGGAGCGGCGGGTGCGGTCCCGGTTCTCGTCGGATGGGCAGCCGTCACCGGCACGCTGGACGCGCCGGCGTGGGTCCTGTTCGCCATCGTGTTCTGCTGGACGCCGCCGCACTTCTGGGCGCTCTCGCTCCGATACCGCGACGACTACGCGGCGGCCGGCATCCCGATGCTCCCGGTGGCGCGGGGTGTCACCACCGCCGCGCGCGAGATCCTCGTGTACGCGGTCGTCGTGGTCGGCGTCACGCTCTTGCTGTTCGCCTTCGACTCCATGGGTGTCATCTACTTGGTCGCCGCCGTCGGCCTCGGTGCCGCGTTCGTGTGGCAGGCGATCGGATTGCAGCGAGACGCCTCGTCGAAGCGCGCCATGCGGCTCTTCTCTTTTTCGAACACGTATCTCGCGCTGCTCTTCGCGGCCATTGCCGTCGACACGCTCGTCCGAGCCCGCTGACCGGCCGCCCCGCGGACGCGGCTGGCTCATCATCCTCGCCGGCGTTCTCACCGTCGGCGTCGTCGCCGCGGTGCTCGTAGCCGTGCTCGGCGGCGGCTCCACGAGCAACGGCACGACGCGGCCCGGCGCCGTCACCGGCTCGGGCGGCGACGTCGGATCCCCCGCCCCCGACTTCCGGCTCCCGGCGCTGGACGGGCACGGCAACGTGTCCCTCGCCGACCTCCGCGGCCGGCCCGTGATCGTGAACTTCTGGGCGTCCTGGTGCCACCCCTGCCGGCAGGAGTTCCCGCTGCTGAAGCAGGCGCTCCGGGACCATCGCGCCCAGCACCTCGCGGTGATCGGCGTTACGTATCAGGACATTCCTTCCGACTCGCGGTCCTTCGTGAAGCGCCAGGGCGCGTCGTGGCCGCAAGGAGTCGACGACGGAGGCGCGGTCGCGTCCGCATTCGGCGTGCGCGGGATCCCCCAGAGCTTCTTCGTCCGGCCGGACGGGACGATCGCTGCCCGCGTGTTCGGCGTCACGACCGAATCCGCGCTCGCCGATCCCCTCGCCAAGCTGCTCGGCACCACCCCGGGGTGACGCGCTACTCCTCCCAGCGAAAGAACAACGCTGCCGCGATCGGCGCCACCACCGCCCACGAGACCAGCACGAGGACATGTCCGAGCGGAAACGCGTGCGCGGGTGAGAGCACGTCGCGCACGGCTTCGGCGAGCGCGGCCGCCGGGAGCAACTCGGCGAAGTCCTGGAGCGCGGTCGGCAGACGGCTCAGCGGGTACGCCATTCCGCCGAGGAACAACAGCAACAGGAAGAGCGCGTTGGAGAGCGCCAGGTTCGTCTCCGCTCGCAACGTTCCCGCCATGAGCAGCCCGATCCCCGCGAACGCCACCGTTCCGATCAGCAGGAGCACGAGGGCAGGGAGGACGCGCTCGCTCGTGCTGTAACCGAGCGCGACTCCGACGACGACGATCACGACTGCCTGCACCAGCTCGATGAGCAGCACGTTGGTCGTTTTCGCGGTGAGGAGCCCGGCCCGGGACAACGGGGTGGAACCGAGGCGCTTCAGGACGCCGTACCGGCGCTCGTACCCCGTGGCGATGCCGAGACTCACCATGGCCGTCGACATCACCGCCAACGCCAGCACGCCCGGGACGAGGAAGTCGACCGGATCAGCCAGATCCGTCACGGCGTCGACCTTCGAGAAGAAGATCAGGATCCCGAGCGGGATGGCCAGGGTGACGAGCAGGCTCTCGGACCGGCGAACGGTCAGCAGGAGCTCGATCCGAGTCTGAGCGGCGAGCGCCCGCGGCCTCACGGTCGGTCCTCGCTCGTCAAACGCAGGAACACGTCCTCGAGCGAGCCCCGCCCCGCGTGCAGCTCGCCCAGGGTGACGTCGCGGTCACGCAACCAACCGGCGAGGTCGGCGATCAGGTCGGGCGTCGCCGCCACGTCGAGCACGTACTCCCCGGCACGCGGCTCGCGTACCTGACCCGGGTCGAGCGCCAGAGCCGCCGCCAGCGCGGCTCGATCGAGGTCGGGCGGCGCCGAGAAGCGGGTCTCCTCGGCGGCGTTGGCGGCGGCCAGCTCGCCGGCGGTTCCGTAGCCGACCACCCGGCCGTGGTCGATGATCGCGAGCCGGTTGCAGAGCTGCTCGGCCTCGTCCATCGCGTGGGTCGTGAGCACGACCGTCGCGCCCTGGTCGCGCAGCTCGCGCACCAGATTCCATGTCGTCGCACGCGCCCGCGGGTCGAGCCCGGCGGTCGGTTCGTCCAGGAAGACCAAGGCCGGCCGGCCGATCAGCGCCAACGCGAGGGACAGCCGCTGATACTGCCCACCGGACATGCGCCGGACCAGCGTGTGCTCGGCCTCCCGCAGGCCGACGACGTCGAGCAGCCGCTGCGGGTCGTCGGGCTCGTCGTAGTACGACGCGAACAGCGTGAGCGCCTCGAGCGGACGGATGCCGGGGTAGAGGCCGCCATCTTGGAGCATCACGCCGATCCTCGGCCGCAGGTGGGCGCCCTGACGCCACGGGTCGAAGTCGAGCACCCGAACCTCACCGGCGTCGGCGCGCCGGTAGCCCTCGAGGATCTCGACCGCGGTCGTCTTGCCGGCGCCATTCGGCCCGAGGAGCCCGAATACTTCGCCTGTCTGCACCGTCAGCGACACGCCGTCGAGGGCGCGCACCGAGCCGTACCGCTTGCCGAGCCCGGCGACTTCGATGGCGGGACTCGCCAGAGGCACGGGCCGGGAGCCTACCGAGGGCACTTCGTCCAACCCGGGTCGGATATCGGACCAAACGCTCGCCACGCGGCAGGAAGGGCCAGCGCGGCCGTCGCGGCCGGGCTAGCGATCGCGCCAGGCGACGAACGTGCCGAGCTCCGCGAGCGCGACGCGAGCCTCGAGCGCGATCGGAGCCACCGCGAGCGCATCGAGGGCTTGGTCGACCAGTCGCTCGATGCTGCGCTCGACCTCGTCGACGGCGCCGGTGTCGACGAGCACGGCCTGGAGACCGGCGATCTCGGCGTCGTCGAGGTCGGGCCGGCCGAGTTTCTGCAGCCGGCGGGCGGCGGCACCCGTCGCGTGCGCCGCCGCCACGGCGACCAGCGGCGTGAGCTTCCCTTCGCGCAGGTCGTCGCCCACTGGCTTCCCGGTGACGGCGGCATCGCCGAAGACACCCAGGATGTCGTCGCGCAGCTGGAACGCCTCACCCAACGGCAGCCCGAACCTGCTCAGCGGGTCGGCGAGCTCGTCGAGGCGTCCCGCGAGCGCGGCGCCGAGGTGCAGCGGTCGCTCGACGGTGTACTTGCCGGACTTGTAGCGCTCGATGCGCGACGCCTGCACCGGATCGCTGCTGCGGCTGGCGGTGCCTTCGAGGTCGAGGTACTGGCCGACGCACAACTCGATACGCAGCTCGTCGAACACGGGCCGGGCGGCGTCGGGCACCGAGCGGAGCAGGATGTCCGAGTAGACGAATGCGAAGTCCCCCACGAGGATCGCCGCACCCTCGCCGTACCGGCGGGCGTCGCCGCGCCAGCGCTGCACATCGTGGCGAGTCATGAAGCGACGATGGATTGCCGCTCGCCCGCGTCGCATGTTCGAGCCGTCCATGACGTCGTCGTGCACCAGAGCGAAGGTGTGCAACAGCTCCAAGGCTGCGCCCGCGTCGACGACGACGTCGTCGTCGGGTGCGCCCCCGGCGCCGACGTAGGCCCAATGGCAGAACGCCGGGCGTAACCGCTTGCCACCGGCCCGCACCAGCTCGCGCAACGCGATCAGCGGCTCGGCCAGGTCCGGGTCGACGGCGTGCCACCGGTCGACCTCATCGTCCATGAGCACCGAGATGCGCGCTTCGACGCGGTTGCCGACCTCGGCCAGGCTCGAGGGAACCTCGGTCTGCCGCCACGCCTGCGCCCTCGACGCCATCCAGAAACAGTACGTCGCCGCCCCGGACGGCAGATGAACCGGCTGTGCAGCTCGTAGCATCCGCCGGTGCCCGAATTCCTTTCCCGGGAATGGATCGAGGCGCTGGACGTGGCCGCGCGTGCGGCGACGGTGCCCGCCGAGGCAGCCGCGGTGTCGATCGAGATCGAGCAGGTCGTCCTCGACGCACCCGGGGGTGAGACCCGGTACCACCTCCGCCTCGAGGACGGCCGAGCGCGCGTGCGCCCGGGCGCTTCGGCCTCGCCCCACCTCAGGCTCATCGCCGACTACGACACGGCGGCGCGCATCCAGCGGGGCGAGCTCAACGCGCAACAGGCCCTGGCGACGGGGCGACTGAAGGTGCAGGGGCGGTTCGCGCATCTGATCCGGGCGGACGAGGCGCTTCAGTCCCTCGAGGACGTGTTCGCCGGTGTACGCGCCGCGACCACGTACGAGGGCACGCGCCCGTCGCGGTAGCGCGTCCCGCGGCGTACGATGCCGTCTTGACCGCCCGGTCAAGACGCTGAGGTGGGACGAGGAGGAGACCGATGGGCGCCATCTCACTCGACGACTTCGTGGCCGAGGCGAAGGCCTTTCTCGATGCCAACGCCGAACCCCGGTCGGAGCAGAAGTTCGTCTGGGGCGAAGGCACCGACCGGGTCGGCATTCTCGACGAGAAGACGGACGAAGAGGAGGCCCAGGAGCTGCGGGCTGCCAAGGAATGGAAGGCAACAGAGTTCGACGCCGGCTTCGGCTGGATCACTGGCCCCGACGAGTACGGCGGGCGCGGACTCGATGTCGCGTACCAGCGCGCGTACGGCGACGTGCAGGCGGAGTACTCGACGCCGAGCGTGGCACCGTTCTCGGTCGGCCTGGGCATGGTGGCGCCGACGATCCTCGCCCACGCCATTCCCGACGTGAAGGAGCGGTACCTCCGCCGGCTGTACCGGGGTGATCTCGTCGCGTGCCAGCTCTTCTCGGAACCGGCGGCGGGATCGGACCTCGCCGGGATCCAGACCCGCGCCGTCCGGGACGGTGAGGAATGGGTGGTCAGCGGACAGAAGGTGTGGACCTCGGGCGCGCAAGTGAGCGACCTGGGCGAGATCATCACCCGGACCTCCCCGGACAAGCCGAAGCACAAGGGCCTCACGATGCTCCTCGTCGACATGAAGGCCCCGGGCGTCACCGTCCGCCGGTTGCGCCAGATGACCGGGGGCGCGTCGTTCAACGAGGTGTTCTTCGACGACGTCCGGGTGCACGACTCGCACCGTCTCGGAGATGTCGACGAGGGCTGGACGGTGGCGCTCACGACCCTCATGAACGAGCGGGCCGCGATCGGGGGTGGCATCGGGACCCGCGCCACGACCTTCACGCGCTTCGTCGAACTGGCCCGCTACCTCGGGCTCGCCGATGACCCGCTCGTTCGGCAGCGGCTCGCCGATTCGTATGTGAAGTTGCACGTGGCTCGGTACACGAACCAGCGGGCCATGGCGAAGATCCGTGCCGGGCAGCTGCCGGGCCCCGAGATGTCGGTCGCGAAGCTGTCGATGACCCAGAACTTCCAGCGGCTCGCCAACATGCTGTCGACCATGCTCGGGCCGCGCATCACAGCCGACAGTGGCGAGTGGGGCACGTACGCCTGGTCGGAGCTCGTGCTGGGCGTGCCGGGCATGCGGGTCGCCGGTGGCACCGACGAGGTCATGCGCAACATCGTCGGCGAGCGTGTGCTCGGGTTGCCGAAGGAGCCGCGCGCCGACCGGTAGCCGCTGGAGCGCGAGCCTGCGACGGCGACCGAGAAGGCGAGGGTACTGTCGCTCGCGTGCAACCGTTCGAGCGTCTGCGTTACCTCGCCCGATGGTCGGACGACGACGACAGCGCGCTCGTCTCGGAGGCGGCCGACTGCCTCGCCGGCTTCGCCGACGATCCCGCCGGACTGGTCGTCGCCTGCCGCCGCCTGCTCGCGCACCACCCCGCCACCGGAGCGCTCTGGTGGCTGTGCGCGCGGGTCCTCGCTGCGCCGGATCCGGCCGACGCGGCGTGGGAAGCCTGGCAGCTCGTCAACGACGATCACACCGCCGATCGCCTCGCCGGTCTCCTGCCGTTCCCGCACGACGAGCCGGTCGCGGTGCTCGGTTGGCCGGACGTTGCCGGCGCCGCCCTTGCGGAGCGACCGGACCTCGACGTGGTGGCGATCCGCCGCCGCACAGGGGACGACCACCGCCGGGCCCGCCTCGCGCGCCGTGAGGCATCGATCCGCATCGTGAACGACGTCGAAGCCTGCGCGCTCGAGCCGTCGCACCTGCTGGTGGAGGCCACGGCCGCCGGGCCGCACCGTGCCGTCGTCGCCGCCGGCGCCGGCGACGTGCTCGATACCCTCGCCGCCACCGGGACGGTCGCCTGGCTCGTCGCCGGCGCCGGCCGGGTGCTCCCGGAGCGCCTCTTCGCTGCCATGCAATCCGAGCTCGGGCGTGACGCGGACGAGCACGCGCCGGTGGACGTCGTGGACCTGAGGCGTTTCGCCCGCGTCGCCGGCCCCTCCGGGCTCGCCGCTCCGGACGCGTTGCTGCGACGGGTCGACTGTCCCGTCGCCCCCGAGTTGCTGCGGCTCTCCTGAGCCGCGCGCTCAGTTGGGGGGCGAAGCGGGCGGCAACGGCGTGGGCGGAGGCGGCCGCCGCGGCGCCTCGGGCGGCACGTACTGAGGCGACGGCCGCTCGCTTCGCGTCCACTGCTTCGATCGCACCATCTCCACTTCCCGCAGCACTCGCCGGCTCACGAGCCGACGCGCGACCGCCCGGATCGGCGGG
>DATFXL010000142.1:0-4030 GCA_035316025.1 Acidimicrobiia bacterium | reverse complement strand
GGTCCGACCCGTAGGTGACGAGGATCGTGTCGCACAGCCCCTCGCGGATGGCGGCGGCGCCGTGCTGGACGTGGAACTCGAACGACGACCCGCCGGTCATCGTCCCGTCGATGTACTTGTGGTCGATGCGGAAGTACTCGGCCAGCGTGACCGGGTCGTCGATCATCATCTGGTGGCTGCCGCCGGCGCCGATGTAGGCGTCGATGTCCGACTTGTCGAAGCCGCAGTCGTCGAGCACTCGCTGGTAGGCGAGCGCGTGGTGCTGCACGCTGTCGAGGTCCTTGGCCACCGGGTAGTCGCTCAGCCCGATGCCGGCGATCACGGGGGTTCTGTCCATCCCTGCTCCGCGTTTGCTGACGGGTGCGTCAGTAGATCAGACGGCGGGACGCGGGCGCCAAAAGGCCGCAGCAAGGTGCTCGGCTCCCGGACGACGAAGATGGAGTCGACCAGCGAGCAGGAGGTCCCAATGTCAGGTGTGGACGGAAAGGTCGCGTTGATCACCGGTGTCGCAGCCGGGTGCGGGCGGGTACTCGCCGAGGCATTCGCGGCAGAGGGCGCCAAGGTCGTCGGCTGCGACACGAACGCAGACCAAGGGCGGGCCGCGGCCGGTGCGGTCGAGAGCTCCGGCGGGGCGATGACGTTCGTCGAGGCCGACGTCGCCGACGCGTCCGCGGTGAAGAACGTTGTCGACACCGCGGTGAAAACGTACGGACGGCTGGACTGCGCTATCAACAACGCCGGAACCGAGACCACGGGCCTGATCGTCGACGCCCACGACGACGTCTTCGATCAGCTCGTCGACGTCAACCTGAAGGGCCTGCTGCACTGCCTGAAGCAGGAGATCGCATCGATGCAGGCCACCGGGGGCGGCGCGATCGTCAACATGTCGTCGGTGACCAGCGACATCACCGCCGTCCCCGCCAACGGTCTGTACGCCGCGACCAAGGGCGGAGTGAACGCCCTGACAAAGGCGGCGGCCGTCGAGGCTGCCAAGGACAACATCAACGTGAACTCGCTGGCCTTCGCGGCCATCGACATCCCCGGCGACATGATCTGGCGGTTTCTCGACGATCAGGGCATCAAGCCGGAGCAACTCATGGCCTCGTTCCCGATCGGACGGATGGGCAGGCCGGAGGAGCTGGTCGCGGCGGTCAGGTACCTGTGCTCCGACGACGCCCGCTATGTCACCGGCACCATGCTCGTCCTCGACGGCGGCTACACCGCGCAATGACGACGTGACGGCATCGGAGCAACGGCCCGGCGCTATCCGTCGGGGCGCCCGACGAGCTGGCCGACCTCGATCAGGTGCCCGTCGGGATCGCGCATGTAACAGCGGATTTCGGTGCCACGGTCGATGGGTGGAGTGAGAAACGTCGCTCCGCGCGAACTCCAGAGCTCGTACATGGCACCGATGTCGGCGACGCGGATGTTCAGGAAGCTCGAAACGTGATCTCGATCCGAGGGCGGCTCGAGCGTCACGGTCGGCTTGTCGTCCGTGGGTCCTCCCGGGCCACCGATCGTGACCCAGCCGTTCGCGAGGGCGACGATCGAGAGCTCGCCCTCGAGCACCGCCTCGCCCCCGAGCACCTCGGTGTAGAAGCGTCGGGAGCGCTCGACATCGCTGGAGACGATGAAGTGGGTCAGCGCGATTCCCTCCGTGGGCGCGGGGAACTGTGCCATCTGCGTACTCCTTCGGCGGTCAGGTCGTGGCGTCAGCGCGGAGCGCGGCGTCTTGCCCGGTCGCTGCCTTGTCGACAGCTTGCGGCGACGAGAGCCGCCACACGATCAAGGCGAGTGTCACCCACAGGAGCGGGACATAGAAGTTCAGAATCACCCAGGTCACGCCGTTTGCCGTCGTGAACACTTCGTTCCGGACCCCCTGAATCGTCGCGTTCACGAGGTCGACGAGCGTCTCGATGACGAAGATCCAAAGCACCACCCGCGCCCAGCGGGAGCCGTACCGGAGCAGCCACAGACACGTCAGCGCGAGGAGCGCGCCCACGACGTCGCCCCAGGCGATCTCGCGGGCCAGACCGAGGGGGACGTCGAAACCGAACTTCCGCGCCGAGAAGATCTGCATCGCGATCTGGCGGAACGCGTGGATCCAGAGCGGCGCGGTCAACGCGGCTGCGAGTGGATGGCGCCTCATCCATGGCGCCGCGTACCAGACCGCGGCGGTGACGAGCACTGCGAAGGTGATGGTCTGGGCGATGATTGCGGCGGCGGTGAGGTTCATGTTCCGTCGGTGAGCCAGCCATGCAGCCGTTCGGAGGTCTCGAACCAGCCCGTGGGGAACGATGCCGGACCATCCGGTGTCGGCGCCGCGCCCTTCTCGACGGTTCCGGGCATCGAATCCGTCACGAGGAACGCGAACTTCTCGACGCCGGCCTGGTTGTAGAGCGGCACGATGTTCTCGTCGCGCCATGCAAGCGTGCCCTCGCCGAGCTGGTGGAAGAACTCGGTGGCGTCGATGATCATGTACTTGGGCCGCATCTTCAGGCCTTGCTCCGCCATGATCTGCAAGGTCTTCTTGAAGCCCTCGTCGGTCATCGACCGCGTCTTTTGACCCCACTTGAGCTCGAGTGTGTTCCACTCCGGGTAGAACGTGACCGTGCCCCACTCGTTGGCGGCGAGTTCCTGCGGTTGCTTCGCCATGCCCGTCGTCCCCTTCGCTTGACGCTGTGTCGGCCGGGGGAAATGTACGTTCCGAGGTTCTGGGGCCGTGAGGGTCGAATCGGCCAAATCAAGTGCACAATCGGCCCGTTGTGCCGGAGCGACCGTGCTCGGTCCTACAGTCCCGGCTGATGTTGTCTGTCGTCGTGACCGCTCCCGTGGGTGCGGCGTCGATCGGGACGGCAGGCTTGATCGACGCGCTCCGAAAGGCCGACGAGTCGTGGGGCCTCGCAGCAGGTGAGGCCACTCCTCGTCTCTTCGACACTCAGCTCGTGGGGCTCGACGAGGGCCCCGTCCCCTGTCGAGACGGAGTGGAGCTCCATCCCGGGGCGGCGGCCGGCGACGTGGCGACGCCGGATCTCGTGATCGTGCCCGGTCTCGACGACGACCTCGCGGACTCGTTCGTCCAGAACCGGCGCTGGGCGTCTTGGATCGCACAGTGGCACGAGGCGGGGGCTCGAATCGCAAGCTCGTGTACCGGCGCGTTCCTGGTTGCGGACGCGGGTCTGCTCGACGGCCGACCGGTCACCACACACTGGCTGTTCGCCGACGAATTGCGGCGTCGCTACCCGAAGGTGGTCCTGTCAATGGACCAAATGATCGTGGACGACGGCGACATCATCAGTTCTGGTGGAGCAACCGCCTTCCTGAACCTCGTGCTGTACCTCGTCGAGCGGTTCGGCGGTCCGGACCGGGCGAACTTGGCAGGCAAGGTATTGCTCGTCGATGGCCGCGACAGCCAGCTCCCCTACGTCGCCTTCAGCCACGAGAGGTCCCACGACGACGGGATCGTGCACCAAGTCCAGCAGCACATCGACATGCACCTCGATCAGCCGATGCTGGTGGGCGAGCTCGCGTCTCGCTTCGGGCTCGGCAGCCGCACGCTTTCTCGGCGCTTCGTGGCTGCGACGGGCCAGAGCCCGCAGGCCTACCTCCAACGCGTCCGGATCCAACAAGCGAAGCGCATCCTCGAGACCACCGGGGACTCGGTCGACGAGGTCCGCGCCCGCGTCGGGTATCACGACGCGACCGCGTTCCGTCGCGCGTTCAAAGAAGTTGCCGGCCTCACGCCGAGTGACTACCGCAATATCTACGGACTGCGGGGCGTGCGGAGAATGTAAGGCCGGGTTCTCGGTCGTTTGGCCGACTCGGCACCAATTTCGTCCGACTCACCACTCATGAGCCTTCCTCCGGGCGCGTACCGCCTGCGCCATGGCGAACCCGACGCCGGGTCGGCGCCCCGACTGGGTCAGCGACGAGCACGTTCGCCAACCTGCAGGACCTGCAGGGCCGAGCGGAGCGCCTCGGAGTCGGCCCCCCGCATCGCTGAGGCCGCGGTCGTCCGCTGCTATTGTCC
>DATFXL010000141.1:0-6927 GCA_035316025.1 Acidimicrobiia bacterium | reverse complement strand
GACGTCGGCGGTGTCGAGGAACGTCACTCCCAACTCGATCGCCCGGGCGATCGTGGCGAGTGATTCCGTCTCGTCGGCGGGTCCGTACACCTGGCTCATGCCCATGCAACCGAGGCCCTGGGCGGAGACCACGAGACCCTGACCGAGCGTGCGCGTGGGGATCGTCATGAGCAGCAACCTATCGGCCACTGCAGCCATGCAGCGCGGCGTCAAATCGGTGGCAAGCTTCGGAAGCGTCCTGACACTGTGCTGCGGTGCCCGAGAACTGCTTCGACGCGCGGATCGCCGCGACCTACGACTCCAAGTGGGCGCACCTATTCGAACCGTCCTTCGTCGGTCCGGCGGTGGACTTCCTCGCCGGGCTCGCGGGTACGCACGCTGCACTCGAGCTGGGCATCGGTACCGGGCGCATCGCCTTGCCGCTGAGTCAGCGCGGCGTTCGGGTGCACGGAATCGAACTGTCACCGGCGATGGTCGACCAGCTGCGGATGAAGCCAGGCGCCGAGGAGATCGGCGTGACGATCGGCGACTTCGCGACGGCCCGAGTCGACGGCGCGTTCTCGCTCGCTTATCTGGTCCGCAACACGATCATGAACCTGACCACGCAGGACAATCAGATCGAGTGCTTCCGGAACGTCGCTGCGCACCTCGAGCCCGGCGGCTGCTTCGTCATCGAGGTCATTGTTCCCAATCTCCGCCGGCTCCCGCCCGGAGAGCGGTTCCGGGCGTTCGCCGTGACGCCGACGCATCTCGGCTTCGACGAATACGTCGACCTGGTCGAGCAGATTTCCGTCTCTCACCACTACTGGGTGGTCGACGGCCGTCTCGAGACGTTCTCGGCGCCGTTCCGCTACGTGTGGCCGTCCGAGCTTGACCTGATGGCCCGGCTCGCCGGCATGACGCTGCGCGAACGGTGGGCCGACTGGGATCGCACACGGTTCACCGACGAGAGCCCGAGCCACGTCTCGGTATGGGAGAAGGCCGCGTAGCCTTCGAGAGACACTCGCACTCACGCCGTACACTTCGGCATCGGCTGGTGGACGGAACAGGTCGTTCCGCGCATCGCGGACGTGGCGCTCGCGACGAAGGACGTGCGCGGTCATCGGCAGCGCGTCGTGCCCGGGTTGCGTGGCGCCGTCGTCGAGATCGGCTTCGGCTCGGGCCTCAACGTCCCGTTCTATCCAGATGACGTCGAGATCGTGTACGCCGTCGACCCCTCGGCGGTGGGCCGCAAGCTCGCCGCCAAGCGACTGAGTGAGTCACCGGTTCCCGTCGAGTTCGTGGGCCTCGACGGAGAGCATCTGCCGCTCGGCGATGCCTCCGTCGACGCCGCGCTCAGCACGTTCACACTGTGCACCATCCCCGACGCCACACAGGCCTTGCACGAGTTGCTTCGCGTGTTGCGACCGGGAGAGCGGTTCCACTTCCTCGAGCACGGGCTCTGTCCCGAGCTGGCCACGTCGCGGTGGCAGCACCGCCTCAACGGCTTCCAGCGGCGCGTCGCCGGAGGCTGCAATCTCAACCGGCCGATCGACCGACTGATTCAAGATGCCGGCTTCGACATCCGTGAGCTGCGCAACGATTGGTTCCGCGGTCCCCCGCCGTCCAAGCCGTGGGGCTACTTGTACGAGGGTGTCGCGGCCCGGCCCGATGGCTGACCGTTCGGTCGGCGCTCTGGCACACTGCCGGCAATGGAGCTCGAGCGGGGAACGGCCGAGCTGTATTTGCGCAACGCGTTCGGGCAGATGCTCCATGTCGCCGAGCGCCTCGGCGACGACCGTGTGAACGACCGCCCCCACGGGCCGGACACGAATGCCGTCGCCGCGCTGATCGTCCACTGCTGTGCCGTCACCGAGTTCTGGATCGGGCACGTCGCACTGGGCCGTCCGACGGCGCGCGATCGCGAGTCCGAGTTCTCCACCACGGCGACCGTCCCCGAGCTTCACGTCATGGTCGAGTCCACCCTCGCTCGGGTGGCCGAGGATCTCACCGCCATGGACGGGGGCGGGAACAGCCTGACCGCTCCGGCCGGCAGTTCCTGGAGGGTGGGGACGAGTCCGACGGCGCGATCGTCCTGCACGTGCTCGAGGAGGCCTACCAGCACCTCGGGCACATGGAGCTGGCCGCCGACGCGCTCGTCGTCCGGGACTGAGCATGGACTTCGAGGTCGAGCGGGCGGATATCCGGGAGTGCCGGTTGGTCAGCGAGGAGGCACCGCCGCTCTCACCGGGCCAGGTGCTGCTCCGCGTCGACGCGTTCGCGCTCACCGCCAACAACGTCACGTACGCAGTGGCCGGCAACGCTCTGAGGTACTGGGACTTCTTCCCGTCGTCCGAGCCCGAAGTGTGGGGACGCGTCCCGGTGTGGGGATTCGCCGACGTGGCCGCCACCGCGCAGGATGACATCGAGGAGGGAACGCGCGTGTACGGCTTCCTCCCGATGTCGACGCATGTCGTGATGACGCCCAGGCGTGTCGACCCCAACGGCTTCGTCGACATGACGCCTCACCGCGCCGGGTTGGCGGGGGCGTACAACAGCTATTCGCGAACCAACGCCGATCCCGCGCACGATCCGGCGCACGAAGACCATCGCATGATCCTGTGGCCGCTCTTCTTCACGTCGTTCCTCATCGGCGACTTCCTCGACGACAACTCTTTCTTCGGCGCCGACGAGGTCATTCTGTCCAGCGCGTCGAGCAAGACCGCCATCGGGACCGCGTTCGAACTCGACAGACGCCGAGAGGTCGGCGTCCTGGGTCTCACGTCATCGGGCAACGTGGACTTCGTCGAAGGTCTCGGCGTGTACGACCGCGTGGTTCCCTACGACGAGATCGTGGCGCTGGGCGGGACGCCGGCGGCGTACGTCGACATCGCCGGCGACGCCGCGATCCGCGCCGCCGTGCATCGTGCGTTCGGCGACCAGCTCGAGCACAGCATGATGGTGGGCGCTACGCACTGGGACGAGCCATCAGCGGAGCCGGCCGAGCTTCCCGGACCCGCACCTTCCTTCTTCTTCGCGCCCGACCGGATCAGCAAGCGCACGAAGGAGTGGGGCCGGACCGGTCTCGGCGACCGCGTGGCCGACGCGTGGCGTCGATATGTCGAGTTCGCCGACGAGTGGCTCGAGATCCGCCGGAGCGCCGGTCCCGAGGCGGTCGAGGCGACGTACCGCGAGGTCGTCGCCGGCCGGACCGACCCCGCCGTCGGCCACGTCCTGACGCTGTGGACCGAGGGGCGCTGACCGCCGCAAGTGGTGATGTGCGACTACCGGAGCGTCTTCTCCGGATGGCGGCCGTCGACGTGCCCCATGAATGGCGGGTGGATGCTGTAGCCGAGGAGCTGGCGCAGACGCGGGGACACCTCCCGGGCCATCTCGGGCGGGACGGCGAGTAGGTAGCTCTCCTGCTGGCGCGCCCACGCGACGACGTACTGGATCGAGATTCCGAGCCGGAACCGGTCGGTCGTGTTGGCACCGCCGGCGTGCCACAACGTGCCCGGGTAGATGGCCACCGAGCCGGCCGGCATCTCCAGGGGCACGAGCTCGACGTCCGGGTCGGGCCGGCCGTCGCCCCAGTGGGTGCTCCCGGGCGCGATGAGGGTGCCGCCGTTCTCGGCCGTGAAGTCGTCGATCGCCCACAACGTGCTGAGCGACAACGGCCGCCGCGGACGCGGGAGCCCGTAATAGAAGGCCTCGTCGTAGTGGAGATCCTGCGCGGTCTCGTCGGGCCCGAGGTTGATGGCCAGCGCCGCGGTCAGGAGGAAGTTCGGCCCGAGCAGCGCGCCGGCCACGTCGAGGACACGCTCGTCCTCGATGAGGCGGTCGAACGCGCGCGACTTGGCCGGGAGGCTGTACACGCGTTTGGTCCGGAAGCCTTCGAAGTCGTTGCGGCCGAACGGCCCTTCGCCGAGATACGGCGCGAGCGCGTTCCGTACGGCTTGCACCTCGGCCGGGCTCAGTGCGTTCTCCAGCACCGCATAGCCCCGGTCCTCGATCACGTCGACGAGGGCACTGGAAACCCCGCCCTGCACCGGCATGTCACCCATGGCGGTCCGCATCATCACGGTGGCTTCGTCTCCTTCTCGGATGCCGAGCTCGACGCGCAACCGGTCGGCGAGCTCGGCGACGAACGCGGGGCGAGGCGGCACTGCGTCGCGGGTGCGTCGCAGCGCCTCGAAGGGATCACTCATGACCGCCTCCTTCTCCTTCCAGGTAGACGCGGCGGTAGGCCGTGCGGGCGCGCACGAGCAGCGCCTCGGTGGCGCCGGGGGTGCGCCCGAGCAGTCGGGCGACCTCGGCGACGGGCAGCCCGTCCACGTACCGGAGCGTGAGCGCGAGCCGGTGGTGCGGTGCTAGGGCGGCGAGGACATCGTTGGCTCGCAGTTGGTCGAGGCGCACGTCCCACGGATCGTCGGCAGGCTCGGGATCCTGCTCGAGTGCGTCCCGCAGGCGTTCCTCCCGGGCGCGGCGACGCCAGTGGTCGGCGAGCTTGTGGCGCGCCACGGCGATCACCCACGGGATGTCGAGCGGCGCCGGGCGACCGTCCTCGATGTTGCGCACCGCGGCGAGGAACGTCTCCGAAGTGAGGTCCTCGGCGGTGGCCGAATCGCTGCAGCGATGCAGGAAGTACCCGTACACCTCGGGCACCGCCTCCTGGTAGAACGCGAGGAACGCGGCGCGGTCGGGCTCTCCCGCCCCCGATCCCGCGCTCACGGCCGCCTCCGACCATTCGCTCATCACTCCATCATCGCTCCGAGCGACCGATGTCCTACGGGTCTCGGCGAAGAGATCCCACTCAGAGCTTCCGGAGCCGGACGGCCCGGATGGAGTGGTCGGGCGCCTTCTCCAGGATCAGCCGGGCCCGTTCCCGGGTCGGGAGGATGTTCTCGTGCAGGTTCACGGCGTTGATCGACCGCCAGATCGCGCGGGCGACCTGCCGAGCGTCGTCCTCCGACAGAGCGGCGAAGTGATGGAAGAAGGACCGCTCGTCGGTGAAGGCGGTCTCTCGCAGCGTGAGGAACCGGTCGAGGTACCACTGCTCGACGTCGGCCTCGTCGGCGTCCACGTACAAAGAGAAGTCGAAGAAGTCCGACACGAACAGCTGCGGGGAGCGGCCGGCACGGCCGTCGCTCGTCTGGAGCACGGTCAGGCCCTCGACGATCACGATGTCGGGCTGGCGCACGATCTGCTCCTCGTCCGGCACGATGTCGTACGTCAGGTGCGAGTACACCGGCGCGTGTACCTCGGGCCGGCCCGACTTCACGTCGGCGAGGAACCGCACGAGGCGGCGACGGTCGTAACTCTCGGGGAAGCCCTTGCGCTCCATGAGCCCGCGTTCGTCGAGGACCCGGTTCGGGAACAGGAAGCCGTCCGTCGTCACGAGGTCGACCTGCGGATGGTCCGGCCAGCGGGCAAGGAGCGCCTGGAGGATGCGGGCCGTCGTGCTCTTGCCGACGGCGACGCTGCCGGCGACGGCGATGACGTATGGCACCTTCGCCCCCGGGCCGCCGAGAAACGTGTCGCTGACGCGATGCAGGTTCTGACTCGCGGCCACGTAGAGGTTCAGCAAGCGGGACAGCGCGAGATAGACGTCGGCGACCTCGTCGAGCGAGATGCGCTCGTTGATGCCGCGCAATTGCTCGAGATCGTCCTCCGAGAGGGTGAGCGGCGTCGACGCTCGCAGCCGCGCCCATTCGTCGCGCGAGAAGCGGACGTAGGGCGACAGTGGCTCACCATTCACGCCGGCAGCTCCACGCCCGGCAGGCCGGCCAATTGGGCGACCCGCGTCGGCAGCTCGCCGGCGTCGGCGGCGGTGATCGTGACGTGGCCGACCTTGCGTCCCGGGCGCGGCGTCTTGCCGTACCGGTGGAGATGCGCGCCCGGGATGGTGAGCACGTCCACCGGGTCGGGGAGCGCGCCGATGCAGTTGACCATCGCGCTCGCACCGCGCGCCGCGGTCGATCCGAGCGGCCAGCCGAGGATGGCCCGGAGGTGGTTCTCGAACTGACTGGTCTCGGCGCCTTCGATGGTCCAGTGACCCGAGTTGTGCACCCGCGGCGCGAGCTCGTTCACGAGTAGCTCACCGCGCACGTCGAACAGCTCGACGGCCAGGACGCCGACGTACTCGAGCTCGTCGAGGAGCCGTCGTGCAAGACGCTCACTCGCGTCGTGCGCGCGTGTCGACGCACCGGGAGCAGGCGCGAGGCTCCGGCGCAGGATGCCATCGGAGTGATGGTTCTCGACCAGCGGCCAGCACGCCGTCGCTCCGTCACGGTCGCGGACGGCGAGCACGGACAGCTCGCGTTCGAACGGCACGTGCGCCTCGAGGATCAAGGGCACACCACCGAGCTCCGACCATGCCCGTTCGATGTCGTGCGCCTTGTCGAGCACGGTCTGACCCTTGCCGTCGTATCCCCCGCGCCGTGTCTTGAGCACTGACGGTGTGCCGAGCTCCTTCACCGCCCGCTCGAGGTCGGGCCGGTCGTCGACCCCCACGAACGCAGGCGTCCCGATCCCGAGCCGGCGGCAGAGCTCCTTCTCGCGCAGGCGGTCCTGGGAGACGTCGAGCGCGACCGGAGGCGGCAACACCGGTGCGCCCCGCGCGGCGACGAAGCGCGCCCCCGCCGCGGGCACGCCCTCCCACTCGTAGGTCACGACGGCGGCGCCGTCCATCAGTTCCGCGAGCGCGGTCTCGTCGTCGAGGGCGCCGATCACGAGCGCGCCGACCGCGCCGGCGGCAGCATCCGGGGCGGGATCGAGAAAGCGGAAGGCGAGGTCGAGGGGGATCCCGGCCAGCGCGAGCATCCGACCGAGCTGCCCGCCGCCGAGAACGGCGACGAGCGGTACGGGCCGGCCGCCGGGAGCGTCGGGCACGGCTGCATGCTGGCACGCCGAAAGCGGCCATCGCGCCACGATCTGTCCGCTATCGTG
>DATFXL010000140.1:0-6453 GCA_035316025.1 Acidimicrobiia bacterium | reverse complement strand
CGATCGTGCGGTGGTCCTGTACGACGTCTACGTGGGCTACATGCAGATGGCGCACGTGACGCCCCACCTGGTCGGCGCGGCGGCCCGGCGGCGACAGTTGGACCTGGTGTTCAACGCCTTCGCCTCCGGGAAGCCGCGGGCGAGGCACGGTGCTCGAGAGCGACCTTCCGACTCGTCGTCCGTCCGCCGCTGAGGAGCACGGCGCGGCGGCGCCACGTCTTCGTCAGACGGACCCGAATACGGGCAGCCACGCGCCGCGCAACGTGCCGGCCTCCTCGGAGACCAGGAAGGCGACCATGGCCGCGGCGACGTCCGGTTGCACCCAGCGAGTGAAGTCGGCCGACGGCATGGCGCGGCGGTTGGCCGGGGTGTCAAGCACCGAGGGCGCAATGGTGTTGGCCGTGACACCGGTCCCGCAGCACTCGTCTGCGATCACCTCCGCCAGTGTCGCAACACCCTCCTTGGCCACTGCGTATGCGGATTGGCCGTTGCGGCCTTCCCTCGCCGTACGACTCGACACCATGACCAGGCGACCCCAGCCCCCGTCGAGCATCTCGGGCAGCACGGCGTGCGAGGTGAGGAACGCCGACGTCAGGTTGAGGTCGGTGACACGCCTCCAAGTCTCGGACGACTGGTCCTGCACCAGCTCTCCCCCATGCCAGGCGCCGACCAGATGAACCAGCGCCTCGACCGAGCCGAGCTGCCGGTGGAACTCCGCCAACGCTCCACCGAAGGAGTCCTCATCGGTGACATCGGCTTCGATGACGACTGGGGCGGCGTCCAGATCGCCGAGAGCGTCCCTGAGCTCCCTGACCTGCCCGTCGTTCCGGCAGGTGACGGCCACCTGACAACCGTCTTCGAGCATTCGGCGCGTCACCGCGGTGCCCAACGCCCCTGTTCCCCCGGTGACGAACACCCGTCGACCCATCTCAACGCTCCGATCCGAGATCGCGCCCATGCCCGCCGGTGCGGCGGTTCGGGAGGATGTACGCCCCCAACGCCGGGAACGGATTGAGCGCAACGAGTTCACCCTCGAGCCATTCTTCCGGGACGACCTCTCCGAGACTCCGGCGCGTAGCCTCGGGCTCGACCAGGACGGCGGCGAGCGGAGCGCGAATGCGGCAACCTGCGGGACGAATCGGCATCACCGGCGGTTCGGGATTCATCGGATCGCACGTCGCTGATCGGATGATCAGCGAGGGCTACGACGTCGTCGTCCTCGATCAGCGTCCTCCGCAGCGGTCGGATGTCACCCACCGGCGTGCCGACGTGTTGGATCTCGCCGCGGTCGTGCAGGCGACACGGGATCTCGACGCGGTGTTCCACCTGGCCGGGATGTCCGACGCCAGCGACGCCCTGGCCGATCCCGTTTCGGCCGTCCAGGTGAACGTGGCGGGGGCGGCGAACGTCTTCGAGGCCGGCCGTCGCAACAAGGTGCGCCGGACGGTGCTGGCCAGCACCGCGTGGGTCTACGCCGGCGCGCACGGCGGCGCGCCGATCGATGAGGAGGTCCCGTTTCATCTGCCGAGCGCGGGGCACATCTACACGTCGTCGAAGATCACCGAGGAGCTCGTCGCGCACAACTACTACGAGCTCTACGGCACCCCGTTCACGATCCTGCGCTACGGCGACGTGTACGGGCCGGGCATGTCGGAGAACTACGTGATCCCACGGTTCGTTCGCCAGGCGCTCGAGGGCGAGACGAACACGGTGAACGGCGACGGCTCGCAGTTCCGCAACTACGTGTACGTCGACGACCTCGCCGACGGCCACCTCGCCGCGCTGTCCGACGCCGCCGAGAACGAGGTGTTCAACCTCAAGGGGCCCGAACCGATCACGATCGGGCGGATCGCCGAAGAGATCCGCGATTTGCTCGGGGCGCCGTTCACGATCGCGGGCGGGCCACTCAGCCCGGGTGACTACGCAGGTCGGGTCATCTCGGGCGAAAAGGCAAAGCGCGTCCTCGGATGGGAAGCCGAGACACCCTTCGCCGAGGGGCTGCGTCGCTACGTCGACTGGTACACCCGGACGGTCTCGACCGCGCGCGCCTGACACGCTTCTCGCATGGCTTCCACGAGACTCGCCACCGCCACGACGGCGAGCGACCAGCGGACCGAGATCTTCCGCGAGGCCGTCACGATGGTCCTGTACGTCTCGGTGATCGAGATCGCCGAGCTCGCCGCGCTGCCCGAGGGCCACTTCGCCAACGGAAGGGCCACCGGCGCGGTCGGAGGAAAGCTGCTGGCGCTCGTGTGGGGCACCGCGGTCGGCCTCGTCCTCGCGCACTGGTTCGCGTTCCAGTTCGCCGCACCGTTGCTTCGGGGAGAACGGCCCACCCGCCGGGCGGCCGTCATCGGCCTGGCGCAGGTCGGCGGGGCGATCTTCGTCGCGGCGGTCTCGAGTTGCCCCGTGCTCTTCCTGTCGGACGTACGCGCACAAGAGCTGACCGGGGACGTCCCCGCCATCATCATCGGCGTCGTCGCCTACGTCATCGCCCGGATCGCCGGAAGGCCGCGGGTGGCGGCGGTTCTCTACGGCGTGACCGCCCTCGCGCTCGGCGTTCTCGTCGCCCTCGTCAAGAGCATCCTCGTCGCGCACTGATCGCCGCTTTCATCCCCTCGGGGTGATGCGTTCTCGGGTGCTCCTCCGTACCGTCGGGTGCGGGCAGGGCCCCCATACCCCCCGAATCGAAGGAGGCGAGGAATGGCTGACCGACCCGTGTTCCTCTACGCCGCGGTGTACGACAACATCCCCGACGCCGAGGCCGACTACGACGCCGTCTTCGATCTCCACGCAGAGAAGGCCATCGGAACCTTCGATGCCGCGGTGATCGAGAAGGAGGACGACAAGGTCCACGTCCACAAGCGCGAGAAGCCGACCCAGCACGGCACCTGGACGGGCATCGGGGTCGGCGCGCTCGTCGGCATCCTGTTCCCGCCCTCGATCATCGGCAGCGCCATCGTCGGCGGCACCGCCGGTGGCGTGGTCGGACACCTGTGGAAGGGCATGTCACGCGGCGACCTCAAGGACCTCGGCGAAGCGCTGGACGAGGGCAACGCGGCGTTGATCGTGATGGGCGAGTCGAGGATCGACGAGCAGATCGACAAGGCCGTCACGCGCGCGCAGAAGGTCCTGCAGAAGCAGGTGGACGCCGACGCCGACGCACTGAAGAAGGAGATCCAGGCAGCCGAGAAGTAGGGAGGGCTGAGCCTCAGCCGTCACCCCTGTCGAAGCGTGCGTTCCTTGCCGAGCTCGTAGACGGCGTCGTAGATGCCGGCGGCGAGCGTCTCCGGCTCGGGGACGACGTCCGGGCAGGCGACGATGCCGAACCACATGGTGTCGAGATAGCTCTGCACCGTCATGTTGAGCGCGGTTCCGAGGCCGAGTGGACCCATCGGGTAGGCGGCGACCATGCGCGCCCCGGCGCAGTACAACGGGAAGGGCGGCCCGGGGAAGTTCGACATGATGAGGTTGCACACCGGCGGGATCCGCCCGAGCACGTTGAATCGCGATTCCAGCGCGCCCAAGCCGGCGATGAGCGCGGGGGGCGTGATATCCGCGAGCTGAGAGACGGTGTCGGGCCCGAGGACCTGATGCTGGGTCTTGGCGGCGCGACTACTCGCCGCGATCGTCTGGAGCCTCGTCATCGGTTCGTCGATCGTCGTACCGAGATCGACGAGCATCGCGCTGACGCGGTTGCTCGTCATTGGATCCTCGTCGTCGGTGCGGACCGAGACGGGCACGGCGGCGACGAGCGGCTGCCCGGGGATGCCGCCGTGGTTGTCGAGGTGACTTCGCAGCGCGGCCGCGCACACGGCGAGGACGACGTCGTTGATCGTCACCCCGGCGGCTTCCTTGATCCGTCGAACGTCATCGAACTCGATCTGGGCGAACGCGACCTGTCGCCGCGCGGTCACGGGCGCGTTGTAGGTGCTGCGGGGCGCCGAGAACGGTCCCGGCGGCGGTGCCGTCTCCGGCCGCCGATTGTGGCGAACGAGGTCCAGTCCGGCGCGCGCCGTTCGCGCCAGCACGGAACCCGCGGCGACCGGTTGACGGAGCAGCTCCCGGACGGCTCCGGCCGCCATCGACAGTCGTGACGGCGGCTCCGGCGGCTGCCACGGGGTGTCGGGCGGCGCGACCGGCTCCGGGTCGGGCTCGAGATCCAGCAGGGTCGCGGTGAGCTCGGCTCCCGAGATGCCGTCCACCGCGGAGTGGTGCATCTTCGTCACCGAGGCGACCATGCCGCCCTCGAGGCCCTCGACGACGTGCATGTCCCACGGCGGTCGCCCGGTGTCGAGCGGCCGGCTGA
This sequence comes from Acidimicrobiia bacterium, assembly GCA_035316025.1. Classification (GTDB taxonomy): domain Bacteria; phylum Actinomycetota; class Acidimicrobiia; order IMCC26256; family JACDBD01; genus JALZAA01. The sequence goes on along the minus strand of DATFXL010000140.1, from coordinate 2,144 downwards.
TCTGGTGGGCGGCGAACTGCTGCAGTTCGACGATCCCGGCGGGGGCACGCAGCAGGACGCGATGGAGGTGGTCATCGAGGTCGAAGTCCGGGTCGTCGATCCACCCGGGACGGTGCAGGTGCCCGGGCACCTCGACGAGTCGTCGACGGAAGGGCGGAATCAAGTGGAGGCGATCCTCCACGAGCCGGCGCACCTTGCGGAACGAGTAGCCGTCGGGCGCCGTCGAAGGATCGAAGACACAGGTCATGCCGACCTGCAGGGGGGTCGCCGGCGTGTCGAGATATACGAACGAGGCATCCATTCCGTCCAGTCGCTGCATTGCATCTCCAAACGATCGGAGAGAGAACAAATTTCAGGCGCGTCTCACCGCGCCGCGGCCTAACCCGGGAGCTTGATCGGGTTCGTCAGACGGTCGCGAGGTCGTGAGCGCGCTGGAGGATCTTTGCCGCATCCTCGTGGTGCTCACGGTGAGCAATCGTCTCGGCTTCCTCGAGAAGCGCCGGGTCGCTCTCAGCCCACTGCTCGATCTCGACGGCAGCGCGTTCTCCGCTGTCCGGGCGATGCAACTCGGGGCCGAGGAACGTTGCCAGCGAGACCAGGTCGCCGATCAGGCTGCCGTCCGGAGTGAGATCAGCGGGCTCGAACACGCCAAGGTCGAAACGTTTCATGAAGGCCGCCCCCTTCTCGAGCGTCCCGTGGAGATTCCCCACTCTCGGCTGGCAGAAAACGGCAGGTCAACGGCTCGCGCCGGCGGGACCCGATCGATTCGAGCGGATTTCACGACGGTAGGGTCGCCGTGTCGGCGAGGGAGAAGAAGAGGAAGAGGTGACGATGAGGTACACGAACCTTGGACGCACCGGCCTCAGAGTGTCGAAGGTGTGCCTCGGCATGATGAGCTTCGGGAACGACAGCGATCGTCCGTGGGTCCTCGACGAGACCGCGGCCGAGCCGATCGTCGAGGCGGCAGTGGACGGCGGTATCACGTTCTTCGACACCGCCGATACCTATTCGCACGGCGCCAGCGAGGTGGCGACGGGGCACCTGGTCGGAAAGATGTTGAGCCGCGACGAGGTCGTGATCGCGACCAAGGTGTTCATGCCGATGACACCGGGCGAGAACGGCGGTGGCTTGTCACGCAAACACATCCTGTCGGCGATCGACGCATCGTTGGACCGCCTCGGGATGGACTACGTGGACCTCTACCAGATCCATCGGTGGGACGGCCGCACGCCGATCGAAGAGACGATGGAGGCGCTGCACGACGTCGTGCGCGCCGGCAAGGCGCGGTACATCGGGGCCAGCAGCATGTTCGCGTGGCAGTTCGCCAAGGCGCAGCACGTTGCGGAGCGGAACGGCTGGACGCCTTTCGTGTCGATGCAGAACCACTACAACCTCGTCTACCGCGAAGAAGAACGCGAGATGATCCCGCTCTGCATCGACCAGGGCGTGGGCGTGATCCCTTGGAGCCCGCTCGCACGAGGGGTTCTGGCCGGCAACCGGAGTCGTGACGGTGAGCGCCGCACGACCCGCTCGGAGACCGACCAGTTCACGGACTACCTCTACAGCCAGCCGACCGACTTCGACGTGGTCGAGCGTGTCGCCAAAGTGGCCGCCGAGCGAGGTGTCCCGCCCGCCCAGGTCGCGCTCGCATGGATGCTCCGCAAGCCGGGCGTGACCGCACCGATCATCGGCGCCACCAAGCTCGGCCACCTCAGTGACGCTCTGGCCGCCGAGGAGCTCGAGCTCACCGACGACGAGATGAACCGCCTCGAGGAGCCCTACCTGCCGCACCCGGTTCTGGGTCACTTCTAAGGGGCTCAGCGGTGAGCATGGACATCGAGGAGTTCTACGACCAGGATCCGCGCCGGCGAGCGTCTGACGAGATCGAGTTCGGCCGGGAGTGGTTCGAGAACGACCGGCAGTTCGAGGTCTCTTGGGTCGCCGACACCGGCGAGTTGTACGTCATGGCGGAGCCGTACAGCCGGCGCGAGATCTCGACCGAGTCGGTGACCGTGGAGCTCTTGGGCGTCGTCAACGGGCGTGACGCGATCAATTCGGCGCTGGCCGGATGGCAGGAAGCGATGGCACAGCCGAACAGCCTCGCCTGGGTGCGGGAGCGCGTCGCCGCGGCATCGGGCTCCGGT
>DATFXL010000139.1:0-9343 GCA_035316025.1 Acidimicrobiia bacterium | reverse complement strand
CCGCTGCGTCCGGCCAACAGCTGGAGCTCGCGCGCGGTGAAGCAAGTGGTCCAGAGGTCGAAGACCTGCTCGACGCCGTCATCGTTGCGGACGGTCGACCGCTCGTGCAGGACCCCGGTGGCGGGGTCGAAGGTCTCGCCGGGCTCGAGGAACCGGACGGCGAATGCAGCCGAGAAGGCGGTGAGCGCCAGCCGCCCCCCGGGAGCAACGGCGTCGGCGATCCGCTCGAACGCCCGACGCTCGTCGCGGCCGCCGAGGAGGCCGAACCCGCCCTGGCAGAGGCAGACAACGGCATCGAACCCCGTCTCGACGGCGAGCTCGCGCACGTCCTCGACCTCGAAGCGGACCGGCAGTCCCTCAGCCGCGGCGGCGTCACGGGCGAGCGCGACGAAGTCGTCCGACAGGTCGATCCCGACGACGTCCATGCCGCGACGTGCCAGCGCGAGCGAATGGCGTCCCGGCCCGCAACCGACGTCGAGCACACGGCTGCCGGGCGCGAGGTCGAGTGCCTCCACGAGGAACCCGACCTCCTGCTCGGTGCCCTTCGTGAACGCCATCACTCGGCCTGTATCAGGAGCCCAGTACGCGCGCCCGAGGTGCGCAGCAATCGGATTGAACCACGCACCGGAAGGCACCGGCGGCATCTCAGTCACGGCGACGCACGAGTCGGTGACCTCCGGATCAGCGCCCAAATGTGTCCCTCCGGGTCGACCACCCGTACGAGCCGTACGCCCCAAGGTTCATCTTCGGGCGGACTCGCATCGACCTTCCTCGCGATGAGCTGCCGATACCACTCGTCCGGGTCATCGACCCAGACACCGGTCCAGCGCGTGCCGCGCGGGTAGTCCTCTGATGAGTACGCGCCTCGTTCGAGGAGCAGCACCGTCTCGCCAGCTGCCAGCTCCGCGTTCGTCACGACGCCGCCTGCGTCAACGAATCGGCCTTGCTCGACGAACCTCAGCGCGCGCACGAGCCAATCGGACACCAGCGCCACATCTTGGTAGACGAGGTACACGGCCAGGCCTCTCGCAACCATCGAGGGTTCGTCGATCATCGCTCCCTTCCCGAGGACCCCTGTTCTGGCTCGACCGCGGAGCAATACGACCGCGCCGTCCACTTCGTGAACACGTTCCGCGAGGACGCGCGCCCGATGAACCGTGCGACTTACGGCGCGCCGACCTTTTCCCTCTCCTCCTCGTCGAGCTGGCGGAGCTCGGCGTCGATGTCGCCTTCGGGCTCGACGCGCACCCTGGGCAGGATCCGATCCAGCCACTTGGGGATCCACCAGTTGGCGTCGCCCAGAAGTTCCATGGTCGAGGGCACGAGGATCAGCCGCACGATCGTGGCGTCGAGGAACACGGCGACAGCGAGACCGAAGCCGAAGAGCTTGATCGCCCGGTTGTCACCGAGCACGAAAGCGCTGAACACGAAGATCATGATCGCAGCGGCGGCCGTGATCACGCGTGCCGTGGCAGCAAGCCCGTCCGCAACGGCCGTGGCGTTGTCGCCCGTGCGGTCGTACTCCTCCTTGATGCGGGAGAGCAAGAAGACCTCGTAGTCCATCGACAGGCCGAACACGATGGCGAACAGCATCATCGGCGCCCACGCCTCGACGGGACCGGCCTTTGCCACCCCGACGAGGTCCTTGAACCATCCCCATTGGAACACCGCGACGATCACGCCATAGGCAGCGCCGATCGACAGCAGGTTCATGATCACTGCCTTCAGTGGCACGAGGATGCTGCGGAAGACCGTCATCAGCAACAGGAATGAGAGCAGCAGCACCAGACCGATGAACAGCGGTAGGCGCTCGGCGGTGTAGTTGGAGTAGTCGGTGGCCCCGGCCGTGAGACCGCCGACTTTGACCTGCACGTCGGTGCCGCGCGTCGCCGCCGGGACGACGTCGTTACGCAAGCGGTCGACGAGGTCGGCCGTCTGCTGGTCCTGAGGCGAGTGGGTCGAGAACACCTGCAGGATCGCAGCGTCGCCGGCCTGGTTCGGTTGGGGCGGCGTCACGAAGGCGACGTCCTTGGCCGTTCGCGCTTGGTCTGCGAGTCGCTGCGCGACCGGGAAGTCGGCTTGGCCGCGCGGCAGGTCGACGGCGAGGATCATGGGACCGTTGAAGCCCGGACCGAAGCCCTCGACCAGCATGTCGTACGCGCGACGGGTCGTGTCGGACGAGGGCAGGTTGCCGGCGTCCGCGAAAGCGAGCCGCATCGACACCACCGGCGCGGCCAGCACGAGGAGGACGACCAGCCCCGCGATGGCTCCGGGCCAGGGGCGGTGTTGGATGACCCGGCTCCAGCGGTGCCAGAACGACTCCCGGTATTCGCCCTCGGCCCGCTTCTTGTGCGGGAGCCCCAGCCTGTCGATGTTGTGTCCGACGAAACCGAGGACGGCTGGGAGCAAAGTCGTCGCGGCGAGCATCGTCATGAGGACACCGAGCGCGATCCCCACCGCCAGACCACGCACGGCGGGCACGTTGATCACCAACATGCCGAGAACCGCGATCACCACGGTCGTCCCGGCGAAGACGACGGCTCGCCCGGCGGTGTCCGCGGCGAGCGCGACGGCGCTCTCGGGCTCGTGGCCGTCACGAAGCGCCTGCCGATAGCGCGTGACGATCAGGAGGGCGTAGTCGATCCCGACGCCGATACCGATCATCGCGACGGCCTGGGTCGTGAAGTCAGGCATCGTGAGACCGTTGGCGGTCAGTTGCACCAGCGCGACGCCGGTTCCGATGCCGAACAGCGCCGTCATGATCGGCAGCCCGGCGGCCAGGACGGACCCGAAGGCGATGAGGAGCACGATGATGGCGGCCAGAATGCCGATGGCTTCGCTTGCCGGAAGCGTCTGCTCACTGAAGAGGTCCCCGCCGAGCTCGACATGCAACCCGGGGGCGTGGACCTTCGCAACCTCTGCCTTTATCTGGTCGGCGGCGTCCCGGAACTCACTGTCGGGACGATCCGCCAGGTTCAGCTCCGCGTAAGCGATCCGACCGTTCCGGGCGATCTGTCGCGCGTTCTCAGGTCCGTAGGGGCTCACCACCTGCACGCGCGGCACCGAGCGCTGCACACGAGCGAAGAGGTCTTCCATCGCCCGTTGGACGTTCGGGTCGGTCACACCCGCGCGGCCCTCGAAGACGATCTGCCCGCTGAAGCCGGCGCGCGTGTTGAAACCGTGACTCTCGAGGAACTGCTGGGCCTGCTTGCTCTCGGACCCCGAGAGCGAGAACTCGTTCCGGAACACGCCACCGGCGGCGCTGCTGGCGACGCTTACGACGATCAAAAATCCGATCCATGCCGCGAGCACGCGCCAGCGGCGGCGGTAACAGAGGCGGGCAAGGCGCTTCAGCATGGGGGGAACCTCTGCGTCTCGGTGGTCGGTCTGGGGCTGCTCACGTCCCGCTCGGACCGGTCTCGGCCCCGGAACTCATCGAACCGATTTGACGGGGATTACCTTATGAAGTGAAATAACTACGTGTCAAGACGTTCGAAACGTGACCTATTTCTCGAAACCATGGAGGCGTGCCGCGCGTTCACGAGCGCGGTCGACCTCGTGAACCAGCTGATCGCGGAGCGCATGGGCGTCAATCGCACGGACCATCGCGTGCTGGAGATCCTCAACCGACGCGGAGCGATGACCGCGGGGGATCTTGCACACAATGCGCATCTCACGACCGGTGCCGTCACCGCCGTGGTCGACCGATTGGAAGGCGTGGGGTTCGTCCGTCGCGTGCGCGACACGGACGACCGGCGGCGGGTGCTCATCGAGCGGACGCTCGACAGCACACGAACCGCGATGCGCTATTACCAGCCGTTCATGTCGGCCACGTTCGACGCGATGGCGAAGTACAGCGCCGATGAGCTCGAGGTCATCCGTGACTTCATGCTGGGCGCCGGGGAGCTCTCCGAGGAGTACGCCGAACGACTCCTTTCGTCGGAGAACGCTTCGTCGGGGCCCAGAGCCGGCTGAGGCTACTTGGCTTCGGCCCACGTGGGGCCGAAGCCGACATCGACGACGAGCGGGACCTTCAGCGTGCAGACCGACTCCATTACCTCCCGCACGAGCGCCTCGACCCGCTCCCGTTCTTCGAGCGGGACCTCCAGGACCAACTCGTCGTGGACGGTGAGGATCATCCTGGAACGCAGGCCGCCGTCTTCGAGCGCGTGATCGAGGTCGACCATCGCCAGCTTGAACACGTCGGCGGCCGATCCCTGCACCGGCGCGTTCTGCGCCATGCGCTCCCCCATCTGTCGGATCCGGAAGTTGTCGGACGACAACTCGGAGATCTGGCGGCGGCGACCGAAGATCGTCGTCGTGTAGCCGCGCTGCTTCGCCTCTCGAACCGTCGAGTCCATGAACTCCTTCACGCTCGGGAAGCTGGCGAAGTAGTTGTCGAGGATCTCGCGGGCCTCCTCGGTCGGAACGCCCAGGCGTTGACCGAGCCCGTAGGCCTCCATTCCGTATGCCAACCCGAAGTTCACGACCTTCGCGAACCGGCGCTGGAACGGATCGACGTCCTTCTCGTCCACCCCGAAAACCATCGCCGCCGTTGTCGTGTGGATGTCGGCGCTGCGCGAGAACGCCTCGATGAGGCCCGGATCGTCGGTCAGGTGGGCGAGAACACGGAGCTCGATCTGCGAGTAGTCGGCGGTGAGTAACCCGCAACCCTCGTCGGCGATGAACGCTCGGCGCATCTCGCGACCGTCGGCGGTGCGCACGGGGACGTTCTGCAGGTTCGGGTTCTCGCTCGAGATACGCCCCGTCGTCGTGTCGGTCTGCTTGAAGGTGGCGTGGATCCGCCCGTCTTCGGTGATGAGCGGCGGTAGTGCGTCGGCATAGGTGCTGCGCAGCTTCTCGACCTCCCGGTAGCGGAGGAGGTCCTCGATGATCGGGTGCTCCTCGACCATCTTCTGCAGTGAGTCGGCATCGGTGGACGGGCCCGTCTTCGTCTTCTTCACCGGTGCCAGTCCGAGCTTGTCGAAGAGCACCTCCCGGAGCTGCGGGGTCGAGTTCACGTTGAACTCGCCCCCGGCGTGGGCGTGGATGCGACCGACGAGCTCCTCGCAGCTCTGGGCCAACTCGACGCGCAGGCCTTCCAGGAAGGCGCGATCGACTTTGACGCCGTAGTCCTCCATGCGAGCCAGCACCCGGACGAGCGGTCGTTCGACACGCTCGTAGAGGTCAGTGAGCTCGCGTGCCTCGAGTGCCTCGGCAAGCGTGCCGGCGAGGCGACGCACGGCCAGCGCGCGCCGACCCGTCTCGTCGACCCGGGTCTGACCGTCGAGGTCGAGGTCCAGCGTCCCCTCCTCGGCGTCGGGTGACCGCACCTCGAGCGACAGGTACCGCAACGCGAGGTCCTCGAGCAGGTACTTCCCCTCCGCCGGATCGAGCAGGTACGCCATGACGGCGGTGTCGTAGTGGAGCGAACGCACGTCGGCCGGGAGCCCGTGCATCAGCTCCTTGGCGCGATGGGCGACGAGCGGCGGACCGCCGACGCCGACCAGGGCCGCGAGCGCGTCGCTCACCTTCGGGTCGCGCAGTAGGTCGCCGTCGATGTAGTCCGCGTGCTCGTCCTCGTCGGTGACCGCCACCCCGACCAGCGCGCTCCGGCCGGCGTCGCCTTCCCAGCGACCGTCGAGCACGTACGAGCGTTCGACGGCGCCGAGGTCGCGCAGGCGCGTCGCGGCCGCGGCCGCGTCCAAGAGCACGGAGACGTCTGCCTCCAGCGCTTCGCCTTCAGGCTCGGCGGCCTCCTCGCCGATCGCCTCGAAGAGCCGCGGCAACAGTGTGCGGAACTCGAGCTGGTCGAACAAAACCCGTACCTGCTCGCGGTCCCACGAGCGCTGGCGCAGCTCGGCGGCGGAGAAGTCGAGCTCGACGTCGGTGCGCAGACGCGACATCTTCCGGTTGAGGAACACCCGGTCACGGGCGTCGCCGAGGTTCTGACGTTGCTTCGGCGGCAGCTCGTCGAGATGTTCGTAGATCCCTTCGAGGTTCCCGTAGGTCGAGACGAGCTTCGCCGCCGTCTTCTCGCCGATGCCCGGGACGCCGGGGAGGTTGTCGCTGGTGTCGCCGCGCAGCGCGGCGTAGTCCGGGTACTGGGCGGCGGTCACGCCTCCCGTCCGGTCGACGATCCCGCCCTCGTCGTAGAGCACGTAGTCGGAGACGCCCCGCCGGTTGTAGAGGACCTTGACGTGCGGGTCGCGGACCAGCTGATAGGTGTCGCGGTCGCCGGTAACGATCACCGTGTCGATCTCCTCGCCCGCCGCCTCTCGAGCGAGGGTCGCGATGACGTCGTCCGCCTCGACGCCCTCGACCTCGAGCATCGGAACCGCCAGGGCTTCGAGCACCTCGCGGATCAGCGGCATCTGCGAGGAGAAGACGTCAGGCGTCTCCTTGCGCCCCGCCTTGTAGTCGGCATCCATGTCGTCGCGGAACGTCGGGGCGCCGGTGTCGAACGCCACTGCGATGTAGTCCGGCTTCTCGTCACCCAGCATCTTGATGAGCATTGACGTGAAGCCGTACACGGCGTTCGTGATGGTCCCGGCCCGGGTCGCGAGATCGGTCGGCAGCGCGTAGAACGCCCGGAACGCCAGCGAATGACCGTCGAGAAGGAGCAGCTTCGGCACCTCTCGATCGTATGCCCGGCATCCCCGGGTTCACGCGGAGCGTCGCCGGCCTTGGGACCGGCGACGCATCACATCGTGTCCGGGCAGGTCAGAACGCGGCGTCGACCTGGTTCCACATGGTCGGGAACACGAAGAAGGCCAGCCCGATGGCCACGAGCGCCACGGAGCCACCACCACGGCTCCCCCAGCTCACGCCGCCGAAGGCGGCGAGAACGAAGCAGGCCACGGCGATGATGTAGAAGATCGCGAGCTCTTTCGACCCCGGTTCGAACGCGGCAAGCAGCATGGAATCCTCCATGTCCGGACGGCCGGGCTCGGCCGTCTCTGCCGGCTGCGTACCCGCGGCCTCGCGTCTGGAAACGGACCTGTCGCGCCGGTCAGGGCTTGAGCTCGCCGTCGAGGACGCGGCGAGCGATGTCGTGCACCTTCACACGGTTGTGCATTGCCTGCTGCTGGAGGAAGCGCCACGCCTCCTGCTCGGTCGTGCCGTGCTGGTCCATGAGGACGCCCTTGGCGCGGTCGATCGTCTTGCGCTCCTCGAGGCGCTCGGCCAGGTTCCCGACGTCCCGTTCCAGCGACGCCAGCTCGGCATATCGCCCGAGCGCCATCTCGATGGCGGGAATCAGGTCGCTCTTCTGGAACGGCTTGACCAGATACGCGAGCGCACCCGCGTCACGCGCCTGTTCGACGAGATCGCGCTGCGAGAACGCCGTGAGCACGAGCACGGCCGCCAGTCGCTCACTCGTGATGTGGCGCGCGGCAGTGAGACCGTCCATGCCGGGCATCTTGATGTCGAGAATGACGAGGTCGGGGTGGTGCTGACGAACGAGCTCGATGGCCTCGTCGCCGCGCCCCGTTTCTCCGAGGACTTCGTAACCCTCCTCCTCGAGCAGCTCCTTGAGATCGAGACGGATGATCGCCTCGTCCTCCGCGATGACAACGCGTGTGGGGTCCGGCACGGGCGCGCTCCGTGGTTCGCGGTGCTCAGTGGGACGAGAGCTCGGCTGCCATCCGGTCGAGGAGGGCGTCTTGCTCGCGCTCGAGGTCGGCGATCGAGGTCGCGAGCGCGTCCCGGTGGCGGGCCAGAGCGTCGGCGTGGCGCCGGGCGTCGCGCGCCTCGACGTCGCCGAGAGGCGTCTCCGCCACAAGGGCGCGCAGGCGGGCGTCGTCGGCCTCGTCCTCGAGGAACGCGACCTGCTCGTCGGTGACCGCCAGCTCCGTGCGCAGTCGCTTGAGCCGTTCGCTCACGTCGACGAGTCGCCGCTGAAGGATCGACTGGGACATGGGCCACGCAGTCTACGGCCTGGGGCCGCGAATCCCATGGGAAACCGGGCCACAATGGGTGCGTGAACGTCCCGAGCGCGATCTTCACCGCCGAGCACGACGAGCTCCGAGCCGCCGTCCGGCGGTTCGTCGACAAGGAGCTGGCGCCGTCCGTCGACGAATGGGAGGAAGCCGGGTATTTCCCCGATTGGGTATTCCGAAGGTGCGGCGAGCTCGGCTTCCTCGGGCTCCACTATCCCGAGCGGTGGGGAGGCGCCGGAGGCGACCTCGCCGCCGAAGTCGTCTTCATCGAGGAGCTGTCGCACTGCGGCGCGGGCGCGATCCCCATGGCGATCTCGGTGCAGACCGACATGGCGACCCCGGCGTTGGCCGAGTTCGGGTCCGACGACCAGCGCGAGCGCTATCTGCGACCGGCGATCGCGGGCGAGAAGATCGGCGCCATCACCGTGTCGGAGCCTGACGCCGGCTCGGACGTCGCCAATGTCTCGACGCGGGCCGTGCGCGACGGCGACACGTGGATGATCAATGGTCGCAAGATGTTCATCACCAACGGGGCCCGCGCCGACTTCCTCACGCTCGTCGCCCAAACCGAGCCCGGCTCGGGCTACCGCGGCATCTCCCTCTTCATCGTCGACACCGACCTGCCGGGCGTCTCGGTGTCACGCACGCTCGAGAAGCTCGGCATGTGCTCGAGCGACACCGCCGAGATCGCGCTCGACGACGTGCCCGTCCCGCACGCCAACCTCATCGGCCTCGAAGCGGGCCTGGGCTTCGCGCAGCAGATGTGGCAGTTCCAGTACGAGCGCCTGGCCGGCGCGGCAGCATCCGTCGGCCAGGCCGACAAGACGCTCACGGAGACGATCGCCTACGCGCGGGAACGGCGCGCATTCGGAAAGCCGATCGCCGACCACCAGGTGATCGCCCACATGCTCGCCGACGCCGCCACCGAGCTCGAGGCCGGCCGCGCGTTGTTGTATTCGACCGTGTGGCGGATCCAGCAGGGCGAGTACCCCGTCGCCGAGATCTCGATGACGAAGAAGTTCTGCGCCCAGATGCAGAACCGTCTGGCCGACACGTGCCTCCAGGTGTACGGCGGCTACGGGTACATGGCCGAGACGCCGGTCAGCCGGGCCTGGCGCGACGCCCGCCTGCAACGCATCGGCGCCGGCACCGACCAGATCATGAACGAGGTGATCGCCAAGCGGTTGGGCATCTCCGCCGGCGATTAGGCCTCTGACCGCACGCAGTCGCCTGCTCGACCTCACCAGCAGCGCGTCCCGGAGGCCGAGTCTGCAGTTCGGCCGATTGCCCTGGTCTGGGGTTTAGCGCCCACCGAAATTCGCTCAAACTGCTCATACCTCCCGGAGTGCTTCCGCCGCCCCACGTGCGGCTCCGGGGGAAGGAGGGAGGTGGGGGGCTCCGGA
>DATFXL010000138.1:0-19720 GCA_035316025.1 Acidimicrobiia bacterium | reverse complement strand
TGGCGACATGGCGGCGCAGCTCGCGCTGGCGACCGACAATCTCGAAGCGGTGCTGCGCGACGCCGGGATGAGCCTCGCGAACGTCGTGCGACTGAACTTCTACACGACGGATGTCGACGCCTTTCTCGCGAACGCCGGAGTGCTCGCCGAACGGACGGGCGCCGCCGGCGTCGCACCGCCCGGGACGCTCCTCGGCGTTGCTCGCCTCGCGTTCCCCGAGCTCATGATCGAGGTCGAGGCCACGGCCGTCGCCTGACGCGTCACGCCTCCGCGTAGTCGCCGACCGGCGGGCACGCGCACATGACGTTGCGATCGCCGTAGGCGTTGTCGATCCGGCTCACGGGTGGCCAGTACTTGTCCGCTCGCAAGGCCTCGGCAGGGAACGCGGCTTCGTCTCGTGTGTACCCACGCTTCCACGCGTCGACGGCGACGTCGGCGGCGGGGTGCGGCGCGTACCGGAGGGGGCTGGCATCGACGTTCCACTCCCCTCGCTCGACACGCCGGATCTCCTCGCGGATCGTGACCATCGCGTCACAAAAGCGATCCAGCTCGGCGAGGTCCTCCGATTCCGTCGGCTCGATCATCAGCGTGCCCGCCACCGGGAACGACATCGTCGGGGCGTGGAAGCCGAAGTCGATGAGGCGCTTGGCGACGTCCTCGACGGTGACGCCGGTCGCTTGAGTCAGAGGCCGCAGGTCGAGGACGCACTCGTGGGCGATGAGCCCGTTGGGCCCGGTGTAGAGCACCGGGAAGTGCGGCGAGAGCCGCCGGGCGACGTAGTTGGCGTTGAGGATCGCCGTCTCGGTGGCCAGCCGGAGCCCGGGTCCGCCCATCATGGCGATGTACGCCCACGAGATCGGCAAGATGGCCGCCGATCCCCACGGCGCGGCCGAGATCACGCCCAAGCCGGTTTCAGGGCCCGCCTCCGCCACCTGGCCGTGACGGGGCAGGAACGGGGCCAGATGGGCGCGCACGCCGATCGGGCCCGCGCCGGGCCCGCCTCCCCCGTGCGGGATGCAGAACGTCTTGTGGAGGTTGAGGTGCGACACGTCGGCACCGAACTCCCCCGGCTTGGCCACGCCGACCAGCGCGTTCAGGTTGGCACCGTCGAGATACACCTGTCCGCCGAACTCGTGGACGACAGCACAGATGTCGACGATGCGATGCTCGAACACCCCGTGCGTGGACGGATACGTGACCATCAGCGCCGAGAGACGGTCGGCGTGGTCGTGGACCTTGGCCTTGAGGTCGTCGAAGTCGACGTTGCCGTCCTCGTCGCAGTCGACGACGACGACCCGCAGTCCCGCCATCGCCGCGCTGGCGGCGTTCGTCCCGTGCGCCGACGCTGGAATCAGGCAAACGTCGCGCTGCCCTTGCTCGCTGCTCTCGTGGTACTTGCGGATGGCCAGCAGTCCCGCCAGCTCGCCCTGAGAGCCGGCGTTCGGCTGCAGCGACACGGCGTCGTACCCGGTGATCTCGCACAACCAAGCTTCGAGCTCCGCGAACAGCTCGAGGTAGCCGCGAGCCTGGTCGACCGGCGCGAACGGATGCAGCCGGGCGATCTCGGGCCAGGTCACCGGGACCATTTCGCTCGTCGCGTTCAGCTTCATCGTGCACGACCCGAGCGGGATCATCGTCCGGTCGAGGGCGAGGTCCCGGTCCGCGAGACGCCGCAGGTAGCGCAGCATCTCGGTCTCCGAGTGGTACCGCCGGAAGACCGGGTGCGTGAGGAACGCGGAGGTCCGCGTCAGGTCGTCGGGAATGGACCGCCGGGCGCCGCGGTCCAGATCCTCCACCGACCCCTCGATGCCGAACGCGTCCCAGACGCGCTCCACGACCTCGCGGCTCGTCGTCTCGTCGAGCGCAATCCCGATCGTGTCGTCGTCCACGACGCGCAGGTTGACGCGGCGCTCCCCGGCACGTGCCGCGATTGCTACCGCGCGCCCCGGAACGAGCACGGTGACGGTGTCGAAGAAGTGGTCCGTCAGGACTTCCACTCCCCCGCCTGCGAGGCCCGCGGCGAGGATCGTCGTGAAGCGGTGGATGCGCGTCGCGATGCGGCGGAGCCCGTCCGGGCCGTGGTACGCCGCGTAGAGACCGGCCATCACGGCCAGGAGCACCTGGGCGGTGCAGATGTTGCTGGTCGCCTTCTCGCGCCGGATGTGCTGCTCCCTGGTCTGGAGCGCGAGCCGCAGTGCCGGGCGCCCGGCGCCGTCGACCGAGACGCCGACGAGGCGGCCCGGCATCGACCGCTTGTGCGCGTCCCGAGTCGCGAAGAACGCGGCGTGGGGGCCGCCGAAGCCGAGCGGCACGCCGAACCGTTGCGAGGACCCGACAACGGCGTCGGCGCCCATCTCACCCGGCGGTGTCAGCAACGCGAGCGCGAGCAGATCGGCGGCCACGGCGATCAGGGCTCCCTGCTCGTGGAACCTGTCGATGGCGGGTCGGAGGTCGCGCACCCGCCCGCTGCTACCGGGGTACTGGACCAGCGCGCCGAACGCGCCGGCGGCGGAGCCGACAGAAGAAGTTGCGTCGCTGACGACGATCTCCACGTCGATCGGGGCGGCGCGGGTCCGGAGCACGTCGATGGTCTGCGGGTGACAGTCGGCGTCGACGATGAATGTCTCACCCCCCTTCGGGTTCAACCGCCGGAACATCGCCATCGCCTCGGCGGCCGCAGTTGCCTCGTCGAGCAGCGACGCGTTCGCGATCTCCATCCCGGTGAGGTCGCTCACCATCGTCTGGAAGTTGAGCAGCGCCTCCAGCCTTCCCTGGGAGATCTCCGGCTGGTACGGCGTGTACGCCGTGTACCACGCGGGGTTCTCGAGCATGTTGCGTTGGATGACGGGCGGCGTGATCGTGTCGGAGTAGCCCGTGCCGATGAGCGACGTGAACACGTCGTTGCGCTCCGCGAGCTCGCGCAGGCGGGCAACGACGTCCGCCTCGCTTCGTGCTGGCGGCACGCGCAACGGTTCAGGGGTGCGGATGGTGTCGGGGACGGCCCGATCGATCAGATCGTCGAGCGACGAGATGCCGAGGGCGGCGAGCATGCGCGACCGCTCGTCGGCGTCGGGCCCCAGGTGGCGGCCGACGAACTGGTCGCGCTCCTCCAGTTCCGACAAGGACGGCTCGGATGCCATCGACACCTCCGGGTGCTCGCTCGGCGCACTCACGCCGTGCCGGTCTCCGGTGGCCACGATCTCGTGACCATTCCCCGCTCTGTCCCGGGACCTGAGAGATTCACCCGGCCAGGGGCCGGGCTTTCCCCGTCGGTGAGACCCGACACGCGCTCGGGCCGGATCTGCTCTCCAGAGGCGCCTCGCCCGAACGGTCCGTTCGCCTGAGAGTTTCTGGGGAGGTTGCTCCTTCGGCTCCCCCGGCTCGCAGGGCGGTCGGGGGTCTCTCCCACTCGGGTTCGACGGCGTTTTGCGCGAGATTAGTTGCCGCGGCGCACGAACGGTGGCCGCGTGACGGTGGCCGGGGCGGGGCGGCCCCGGATGTCGACGGCCACCCGGGCGCCCTCCTCGACATCAGGCCGGAGAAAGGCAAGCGCGATGCCGCGTTCGAGCACGGGCGAGAAGTTTCCGCTCGTGACCTCCCCCACGGCTTCATCTCCCGCCTGCACCGTGTAGCCGGTACGGGGGATCTGCCGGCCGTCGAGCACGAGCCCGCGCAGTCGACGGCCGACGCCGCGCTCGCGTTCGGCGAGGAGCGGCGCGCGACCACGGAAGTCGCCCTTGTCGAAACGCACGACCCACGAGAGGCCCGCTTGCAACGGCGTGATGCCCGGCCCGAGTTCGTGGCCGTGCAACGGCAACCCTGCTTCGAGGCGGAGGGTGTCGCGCGCGCCGAGCCCGGCGGGGCGGATCCCGGCATCGAGGAGAAGCCGCCAAATGGCCGGCGCGACCGGGGCCGGGATGTGGAGCTCGACGCCGTCCTCACCGGTGTACCCGGTTCCGGCGACCCAGCCCGGTTCGCCGTCGAACGCGACCGGGCGGACGGCGAACCGCGGCGCGTCCGCCCACGCGGGGTGCAGCGCGTCGAGCTCCTTGCGGGCCTCGGGCCCTTGCACCGCGATCACCGCCCGGTCGGGGGTGATGTCAGTGATCGTGCACGCGCCCCCAGCGTGTCGTCGCGTTGCCTCGTCGAGCGCGGCGAGCAGCGGTTCGGTGTTCGACGCGTTCGGCATCACGATGAACTCGTCGTCGCCGACCCACCACACGATGATGTCGTCGACCACGTGGGCATCTTCGGCGTCGAGCAAGTGCGTGTACTGGGCCCGCCCGGGTTCGATGCGGGCCAGGTCGTTCGTGAACGCCCACTGCAGCAGGCCATAGAAGCCTGGTCCCTCGACACGCACGGAACCGAGGTGCGACACGTCGAACGCGACGACGCGCTCGCGGCAGGCGCGGTGCTCTTCGAGCACACTCGAGTACTGGATCGGCATCTCCCACCCGCCGAACGGCGCCATGCGCGCGTCGAGCGCCCGGTGCTCGGCGTCGAGCGGGCTGCGGCGGAGCGCAGTGGAGTCCTCGACCACGGGCGGGCAGCCTAGGGCGCCACCCGCGCGCTCAGGCCGACTCCGCCTCCGAGCCGGCGCGCCGCGGCATTGGGCGAGCGGGGACGGCGGGCCCGTCGACGTCGAAGCGCAGCGGACCGCCCTCCCCGAGCTGCTCACTGAGCTGCGACGGCGGCTCGAGCCCGTACTTCACCAGCAGATGCAGGTAGTCGCGCTGGTAAAGCACCTTGATCCGAACGTCGGGGTGCAGCTCGCGCAGGCGGCGCGCCTTGCGGTTCTTCTTCGTCACGAGCTTCTGGTTGAGTGTCGTGATCTCGATGTACAGGTCGTATGCGGGCAGGTAGAAGTCGGGCGTGAACGCCTGGGCGGGTCGGCCGTCACGGTCGCGCTCCAGCGTGAAAGTACGCGGCTCGTACTCCCACCCGATGCTGTAGAAGTCGAGCAACTTCGCGAACTGGCGCTCCGAATTGTGGGCGAAGCGGACGTCCTCGTGCGGCAGCGGCGCTTCGCTCACGGAGACCCCCGTCAACCGCCCTCGGCGGCGTTCGTGCCGCCGCCGGGGTGCACCGCGCGCGCCGGTGACGCATCGGCGGCGACGTCGGAGAGCTCGTGGATGCTCGCCTCGAGCTCGTCGACCACCTGGCCGAGCGAGACGATATTCAGCACACCCTGGCCGTGACGGACGACGTCCACGAGGTCCTCGCCCGTGCGGACGAGCACCGAGTTCGTGCCGTTGAGAACGAGGCTCGCCGATGCCCAATCGTCGCCGAGGTCGCCACGGACGTACTCGATCGCCCTCCGTGCCGCCTGCAACTTCACGCCCGAGTCGAGGAGGTTCTTGATCACCTTGAGACGTACGAGGTCCCGGTACGAGTACCGCCGTTGGGTGCCGCTCCCCCGCGCGTCCGCCAGGGACGGGCGAACGAGGTCGGTGCGGGCCCAGTAATCGAGCTGGCGGTAGGAGATGCCCACGATCTTGCAGACCTGCGGCCCGCGGAAGCCGATCTCGTCTCCGCCCTCCCGGCCCGCCAGCGCCGCGTCCAGCGACCCCTGCTCGAGCGGCGGGACGCCGCCGTCGCCTGCTGCCCCGCCCGCCGTCCTCGTGCTCGATTGCCTCGGGGTGTCTTTGGTGGTGCTCATGCCACTGATGACCTCGCTCGTCGTCGGACTACCCGGCCCCGGCGCCGGCGGTCGGCCCGCGAAGTCACACGCCGGTAGTTACGCTCGTGTGACGCTATCCGGCGGCGGCGGGTGGGTCAACGTTCTCGGCGACCCTTCCCCGGGCCGCCTACTGGGCGAAGTCCTCGGGACGGACCTGGTCCAGGAACTCGCGGAACTGCTCGATCTGCTCTTCCTCTTCGTCGTTCTCGAAGAGCACCCCGGCCTCGTCGAGCACCGCTTCGTCGGCGAAGATCGGCACCGTGTCCTCGTAACGCACGGCCAGGGCAATGGCATCCGACGGCCGCGAGGAGATTCGGTAGGCGTTGCCGTTCCCGGACAGCTCGATCTCGGCGTAGAAGGTCCCGTCGTGGAGCTCGGTGATCACGACCTGCTGCAGCTGGACCGACATGTCGTCGAGCACGGTCTTGAACAGGTCGTGGGTCATCGGCCGGGGTGTTTCCATCCCCTGGAGGGCGTACACGATGGCGGTGGCCTCCGGCGGGCCGATGAAGATCGGGAGGTACCGCTGCCCCTCGTCCTCGCGCAGCAGCACGATCGGCTGGTTCGTGGGGACCTCGACTCGGACGCCCACCAGCGACATACGGATCACGTCGTGCCTCCGTAGATCCGGGGAGACCTCAACCTACCACCCGGCCTCGGGAACGGCGCGACCGCGCCGATCCGGCCTCGAACGCGGTGCTCCCGTAGAGGGCATCGACGTACGCGGCCGGCTCGTAGAGCACGACGCGCCGGTCTGCCTCGACAATGTACGGAACATTCCGGTACAGGTCGACGTAGTGCAGGCCGTAGCCGAGGACGAAGACGTCCTCGATCTCCTCCCCCACGTAGCGGGGCGTCAGGGGCACGATACGCCGCGCCGGCCGGTCGAGAAGCGTGCAGACGTCGAGCGAACGGGGCGATCGCTCCTCGACGTGCGCCAGCAGGTACGCGAGGGTCAGGCCGGTGTCCACCAGGTCCTCGACCAGGACGACGTCCCGACCTTCGACGTCGACATCGAGGTCCTTGAGGATTCGCACCCGGCCCGAATCGGGGGCGTAGCGCGAAATCGCGAGGAAGTCGATCGTCACCTCCACGCCCGTGATTGCGCGCGCCAGGTCGGCCAGGAACACGAGCGCTCCCTTCAGGACTCCGACGAGCACGATCCCGTCGGGATGGTCGGCAGTGATCCGACGCGCGATGCGCTCGACGCGTGCCGCGATCGCCCGTTCGTCGAGAAGGACGATCGGCGGCGGCTGACGCTCGCTTTCGGCGGTTCGGGTCACTCGACGAGCGACTCGCGCACGGCTTGGACGAGCAACGCCGACCGCAACGCGCGGCCGAGCTTCGACAGGGTAGCCAGCTCTTCCCGCGCCTTGGCGCGGGCATCCGGGTTCCGCTGCCGGAGGTACTGGAACGCCACCTGCTCGAACAGCGACGCCTCGCGTTCGGCGAAGTGCTTGTACATGCGAAGGTGCCGCGCGCCGATGCCGTGCGCGTAGAAGCCGGCAGCCGCGGTGGCAACCGCTCGGCTCTCCTCGTCGTAGAGCGCCTCTCCCCCGTCGTAGCCAGCCGGCTCGAGCAAACCGAACGACTCGAGCTCGTTCAGCTGCCAGTCCTCGAGCCCGGTGGCGCGTTCCAGCTCCCGGCGCGTCACGCCCGGTGTGCCCGCCTCAGCGGGTGAGCTCTCCGTCTCCACCCCAGCTTCGACCGCCGGCTCCTCGCGCCTCACCGGGGGTGATTGCTGACTTGGCCGCGGCGCGATCTCGCTTCTCCGTGTGCGATCGCCATTGTCCGCGGCTACGGCAAGCTCGTCGTCCGCCGGTGCCGACGCCGGCATCGGGTCGGCGAGCGGGAGCTGGGGCGCGAGGTTCTCGGACCGTCGCGCCTGGTGGGACGGCGCCCGCCGCGCCCGCGGCTTGGCGCGGGAGATCGCGTGCACCGGCGCCGGTTGCTCCTCGCCCATGCGATCGAGCCGTTCCTTGATCACCTTCAGCGGAAGGAAGTTCTCCTTCTGCTGATGGAGGATCCAACGGAGCCGCGAGACATCCGACTCGTAGAACTTCCGGTAGCCCGAGGGCGTCCGCTCCGGATCGATCAGACCCTGGCTCTCGAGGAAGCGGATCTTGGAGATAGTGACGTCCGGGAACTCCTCACGCAGGATGTTGAGGACCTCACCGATGGACAGGTGCGAGGGGTCCGCGCTGGTGCCGGTCGGGTCGAGGCTCACGCGTGCTCCTCGACACCGCCCAGCATGAACAGGAGGACGAACCGTCCGACCTGCACCTCGTCGAGGTGGCGCAGGGGCGCCGTCTCCACCCGCTCGCGGTTCACGTAGGTGCCGTTGAGGGAACCGGCGTCGCTCACCTCGTAGCCGTCCCGGTCGCGGCGGATCACGGCGTGCCGGCGTGACACCGTGATGTCGTCGAGGAAGATGTCCGAGTCCGGGTGGCGGCCTACCGTCGTGACGTCGCGCTCGAGTGAGAAGCGACTCCCCGCGTTCGGGCCCCGCCGGACGACCACCACACCCGTGCCCGCCGGGATCTCGGCGAGCATCGCCCCGAGCTCGTCGTCGAGCTCGGCCCGGTCCTCGATGGCGAGCGTGACCGTGGTGTCGTCCTCGCTCTTCTCGAGCGCAGCCCCGCACGACGAGCAGAAGTTGGCGCCGGCCTGGTTCTCGTGCCCGCACCGCGCGCAGATCACCCTCGGAAGGCTACTGCCGCCCGCAGGCAGCGTCCCGGGCGAGATCCGTCGTCGGGCTACTGCTCCTCGACGAGACGGCGGTACGCGTCGGCGTCGAGAAGCGTGTCCGCCTGCGAAGGATCGGACATCTCGATCACGAAGATCCACCCGTCGCCGTACGGATCCTGGTTCAGGAGCTCGGGGGTCGCCTCGAGCGCCTGGTTGACCTCCTGAACCGTCCCGCTCACAGGCGCGTAGATGTCGGAAACGGACTTCGTGGACTCGACCTCGGCGACACTGCTCATGGCACTCACGTTCGTGCCCGTCTCGGGCGGCTGCACGAACACGACGTCGCCCAGCGCGTCCTGAGCGAAGTCCGTGATGCCGACGCGTGCCCGGCCACCGTCGACGGCGACCCACTCGTGCTCCTTCGTGTACCGCAGCTGTTCCGGGAACTCCATCCCGGATGTCTAGCGCAGAACCTGGCGGATTCGCCGCGCGTACTCCTGGGCCAGCTGACGAGCGTTCTGGTCGCTGTCCCCCTCGGCCCAGACGTGGGTGAGCGCCTCCTCGGGGTCAGGCAGCACGAGCGCCCACCCGTCCGGATGCAGCACCTTGACGCCGTCGACCAAGACCGCGTCGCGCGTGGCGGCGCGCTCGACCATCTCGCGCATCACGGCGCCCTTCCGCTCCCACGGCGTGGCGACGGTCTCGTGAGCGATGTGCAGCCGCGGGAGTCGCTTCACGACGGACGAGAGCGTTCGCTCCGTGGACGCGAGCAGATCCAGCAGCTTGACGAGCGTTGCAGTGGCGTCGAAGGCGGGCATGAAGTCGGGCCAGATGAACCCGCCGTCCTGCGACGCGGCAAAGTCGATGTCGCCCGTCGACGCCACCTCCATCAGGTGGGGAGCGGACAGCTTCGTCCAGATGATGCTGGCGCCGTGCTCGGTCGCGATGCGCTCGGCTTCGCGAGTCACCGTTACCGGGAGAGCGACCCGGGCATCGCGCTTCGCCTCCGTCACGAGGCTGAGCAGCGCGAGCAGCGCTTGGTCGTTGTCGAGGGCGTGGCCCTCGTCATCGATGATCGTGGCGGTCTCGCCGTCGGGATCCATCACGACCCCGAGCTGGCTGCCCGAAGCCCGCACGAGCTCGGAGAGCCGCGCCACACGAGCCGAGCGTTCCTCGAGCGCGGCCGTCGCCGACGCGGTGCTGGCATAAGGGTTGATCGACAGCACTTCGGCGCCGGTCTTGGCCAGGACGCTGGGCATCACGATCGACGCGGCGCCGAACGAGTAGTCGAGCACGACCTTGAATCCGCGTTCGAGGAGCCGGGCTTGGTCCACCGTGTCCATGAGCGCCGACGTGTAGAACTCGAGCGTGCGAGGTGGGTACTCGATGTCGCCGATGTCGGCCGCGAACGCCCGCCGGTAGTCCTCTCGATACAGGAGCCGCTCGATCTTCCGCTGCGTGGACTCGTCGATGTCGCGTCCATCGCCGTCGAAGAAGCGGATCTCGACCGCGTCACGGTCGCCGGGGGCCAGCCGCACACTGATCCCACCGCGGGCGGTGCCGTTCCGGACCTGGAACCGGGTGAGCGGGACGGTGGCGAGCTCGACGTCCTCGACGTTGGCGCCGGCGAGGTTCAGACCTCCGATGGCGGCACGCTTCAGCGCCCGCGCGGCGCGACTGGTGTCACGGCTGGTCGTGACGGTGGCGCCCTTCTTCAGGGCGGTGCCGTACGCCATCGCAGTGCGAATGGCCAACTCGGGTGTCACGTCGACGTTGGCGAGCCCTCGGATGCCGCGCCGGCCGAACAGGGTCCGGGTGCCCCGGCTCTCCCAGACGATCGACGAGTTGACGATGGCGCCGCTCTCGACCGTCTTGAACGGGTAGACCTTCACGCCGGGATTGATGACGGCCTGCTCGCCGACGAAGCACTCGTCTCCGACGACCACGCCCTCCTCGATGCGGGCGTTGGCGCGCAGGTCGGTCGACCGACCGATTACACACCCGCGGAGGCGGGCGCTCGGCCCCACGTACACGTGGTCGTGACAGACGGACCGCTCGACGAACGCGTCCGCCTTCACGACGACGTCGGTGCCGAGCACGGTGTACTCGCGCAAGTGCGCCCCGGGTTCGATCCTGCAGTTGTCACCGATCACCACGGGCCCTTCGATGCGCGCCGTGGGGTCGACGTCTGCGCCCTCACCAAGCCAGATGCCCTCTCCGATTCGGAACCCTTCGATGTCGACGTGGACGCGGCGGTCGAGGACGTCCTGGTGGGCGCGGAGGTACGCCTCGAGGGTCCCGACGTCCTCCCAGTAGCCGTCCACGACGGTGCCGATCAGCGGCAGCTTCTTCTCCAGGATGGCCGGGAACACGTCGCCGGCGAAGTCGACGACCTCGCCAGGGTGGATGTAGTCGAAGACCCCGGGCTCGAGGACGTAGATGCCGGTGTTCGCCGTGTCGGAGAACACCTCACCCCAGCTCGGCTTCTCGAGGAACCGCTCGATCGTCCCGTCGGGCCGGGTGATCACGATCGCGAACTCGAGCGGGTTCTCGACCCGCTTCAGCGCGATCGATGCGAGCGCGCCGGCGTCGTGGTGTGCCTTGACGATCGCGCTGAGGTCGATGTCGGTCAGCACGTCGCCCGAGATCACGAGGAACGTGTCGTCGAGCTCCTCGGCGGCGTTGAGGACGGACCCGGCCGTCCCGAGCGGCGTCTCCTCGGTCGCGTAGCGCATGCGCACACCGAAGTCGGAGCCGTCGCCGAAGTAGTCGCGGATCTGGTTCGCCAGGAACGCGACGGTAACGACGATGTCGTCGAAGCCGTGGTTGGCGAGAAGGCGCACGACGTGCTCCATCATCGGCCGGTTCGAGAGCGGCATCATCGGCTTGGGCTGGTTGCTGGTGAGCGGTCGCAGACGGGTGCCCTCGCCGCCCGCCAGGATCACCGCTCTCACGCGACCATCCTCTCGTGCTGAGCCCTTCCCTCTTGCAGCGCCGCCCGGGCCTGCGGGACGTACGTGAGCGCGGCGTAGTAGCTGAGCACCAGGCCCCCGATCGTGAACACCCAGGTCACCGTCAGGATCGGCGCCCGGAGCTCCGACACGGCGTCGGCGAGGAGGAATCCGGGCAGAGCGAACATGAGTGCCAGTGTTCCTGCCTTCCCGGCCCACTGCACGTCCATCCGGCGGGCGCCCGCGGCAGCCAACACGAGCACGGCCACCGAAATCACGAGCTCACGGGCGAGCACGACCACGCCGACCCAGAGGGGCAGGCTGCCGTCGATCACGAGCGCGACGCCGGCACACAGCAGCAGGATCCGGTCGGCGGTCGGATCCAGGACCTTGCCGAGGTCGCTGCCCTGATCGAAATGTCGGGCGATCCACCCGTCGACCCAGTCCGTCGCGCCCAGGACACCGAGGAGAAGCGCGGCCGCGATCTTGTCGTCGCGCCCGAGCAGGAGCCACAGGAACAGCGGGACACACGCCAGCCGCGCGACCGAGATGAGGTTCGGCACCGTCAGGATGCGCTCGCTTGTCTGACGTGCACCATTCGCGCTCGCGGCGGCGGTGCTCACAACAGACCAGCGTACGCGCCCCCGTCGACTTGGATCGCCGTGCCGGTCAGGAACCGAGCCTGCTCGGAGCACACGAACGCTGCAACCGTGCCGAAATCCTCCGGTCGGCCGATCACCCCCGCCGGGATGCCGCTGGTATCACCACCGCCGAGCCGCTGTACCCGCTCGGTGTCGTGCATGCCGGGCTGGAGCGAGTTGACGGTCACGCCGTCGGCGGCGACCTCACGCGCCACGGTTTTGAGGAAGCCCGTCGCACCGGCGCGGGCCGTGTTGGAGAGGATCAGGTACGGCATCGGCTGTCGCACCGCGAGCGACGTGATCGCCACCACCCTCCCCCACCGCTGCTCGCGCATCGAGGGGACGGCGGCGTCGCACATCGCGATCACGGAGAGACAGTTGAGCTCGATGGCGGCGAGGTACTGGTCGACGTTGGTCGAAGAGAAGTTCCCCGGCGGCGGGCCGCCGGCGTTCGTCACCAAGATGTCGAGGCCGCCGAGGGCGTCGCGGGCGGACTCGACAAAGCCGCGAGCCCCGGTGGCAGTCGAAACGTCGACCGTCAGAGCCACGGCGCCGTGGCCGATGGTGCGGGCCGCTTCGCCGACCGCGCCCTCGTCGCGGCTGCAGATCGCGACGTGCACCCCTTCGTTCGCCAGCGCCGCAGCGGTGGCGAACCCGAGCCCGCGGCTGGCGGCTGCGACCGCGGCGCGGCGGCCCGAGATGCCGAGGTCCATGTGGTCCTCCTCGTGGTCGTCGGCGGACGTTGGTCCGTCAGGCGTGGATGGGCCCGTCGGCGTCGCGCAGCGACCGGGCCCGACGCCCGGTGCGCAGGGCGATGATCTCTGCGCAGATCGAGACGGCGGTCTCCTCGGGCGTGCGGGCGCCGAGGTCGAGGCCGATCGGCGCCATGACCCGCTCCAGCGCGCTGTCGTCCACGCCTTCCTTCTGCAGCCGGGCGATCCGGTCCGTGTGCGTGCGACGCGAGCCCATGGCGCCGATGTAGCCAACGTCGGTCTCGAGCGCGGCGATGATCGCCGGGACGTCGAACTTGTGGTCGTGCGTGAGGACGCACACCGCGTCTCGAGGCCCGAGCTCGGCTCCGACCTTCACGAGATAGCGATGCGGCCAGTCGTTCATAACCTCGTCTGCCATCGGAAAGCGCTGGGACGTCGCGAAGACGGCGCGGGCGTCACACACCGTGACCCGATACCCGAGCAGCTTTGCCGCTCGGGCCAAGGCGGCGGTGAAGTCGACGGCGCCGAAGATGATCATCCGGGGCGGTGGAGCAAACGCTTCGATGAAGACCTCGACCGCCCGCTCACGGGCCTCGCCGTGCGGGCCGTAGTGGCGCGTCGCCGTGAGCGCCGCCTCGAGCTGGCCGCGTGCATCCCGGGTCACGACGCGATCCAGGCCCGGATCGCCGAGCGTTCCGAGGGGGTCACCGTCCGGCTCTACGAGCAGCTTGGCGGCGAAGTTCGCACCGGCAACGACGGTGGCGAGGGCGACCGGCTCCTCGGCACGCAGCCGGTCGCGCAGCGCGTCGTAGATCTCGCCGCTCACCAGTCGAGCGGCTCGACGAACAGGTGCACGGTGCCTCCGCACGTCAACCCCACCTCGAACGCCTCGTCGTCCGAATATCCGAACGAGATCACACCGCGCTCACGCCTGCCTTCGAGCACGGCGAGCGCCTCGGTGACCACGGCCCCCTCCACGCAGCCGCCCGACACCGAGCCGGCGACCTCACCGGCGTCGTTGACGGCCATCGTGGCGCCGGGATCGCGCGGGCCGGAGCCTTCGACGCCCACCAGGCGCGCTACTGCGACGCGGTGACCATCGGCTCGCCAGCGGTCGATGTCGTCGAGGACGTCCTTCATGACCTGCTCACAGGGACAGGGTAACGCCGCGGGTCACAGGCCCAGGGCCGCGCCTTCGGCGCGCGGCTCGGTGGCGACGGCGTACCCACCGGCGGTGCGCTTGATCGCGTGTGCGTGGCCCGTCCCCGTGTCGATGCGTCCCGTGCGCTTCGGATCGTGGCCGAGCGCGCCCATGGCGTCGAACCATGCCGGCGTGAACTGCGGCTCGGCACGCAGCGTCCAGGTGGATGGCTGGAGATACCACCGCGGGGCGTCGAGGGCGTCTTGAGGATCGGTGTCGTCGTCGATCATGTGCGCGAGCAGCTGCACGTGGATCTGCGCCTGCGAGTCGCCGCCCATCGTGCCGAAGACGATCGTCGGCTCGCCGTCGCGCAATGCCATCGCCGGCATCAGGGTGTGCATCGGGAGCTTCGCCGGCGCAAGAACGTTGACGCTCATCGGGTCGAGCGTGAAGGACGCGCCTCGGTTATTGAGATTGATCCCCCACTCGGGCACGTGGACGCCGGATCCGAACGCCATGAAGTTCGACTGGATGAGGCTGACGAGCAAGCCGTCGGCGTCGGCCGCACACAGATAGGCCGTGCCGCCGACGTGGGCCTCGCCCGGGGCCGGTGTCGTCGCATGCTCGGGGTCGATCCGGGCGCGCCGCGCTTCGATCCAGTCCGCGGTGAGCATCTCGTCGGGCGTCACCGTCATCGCGGCGCGATCGGAGACGTACTCGTTGCGGTCCTCGAGCGCGAGCTTGCTCGCCTCGATGAGGAGGTGGTGGCGTCCCGGGCCGTCCTCGGGAAGCGCGAAGCCGTCCAGGATGCGCATCGCCTCGAGTGCGGCGATCCCCTGCGTCTGTGGCGGGAGCTCGGCGATCTCGACGTCGCGATACGGCGCCCGCAGTGGTTGCGCGAAGCGGCCCTCGTAGGCGGCGACATCCTCGGGCGTGAGCACGCCTCCGAGCGACTGCACCGTCTCGACGATGGCTTCGCCGATCGGGCCCTGGTAGTACGCATCGGGGCCGTCGGCGGCGAGCGTGGCGATGGTCCGGGCCAAGCCGGGCTGACGGATCGTCTGTCCGGCTTCGACGTCCTGGTAGGCGGCGCGCAGCGCGGGAAAGCCGTCGTACAGCGATACTGATCCGCCGAGGAACGCGGCGCCCGTTGGCGTGAGCTCGAAGCCGTCTTCGGCGTAGGCCAACGCGGCCTCGGCGAGGTCGCCGAAGGATCGGGTGCCCCAGCGGCCGAGGAGATCGAACCACCCGGCCACCGCGCCGGGCACCGTGACCGAGTGAGGCCCGAAATACGGCATGGTGTCGGTCTGGGCGCGGCTGCGCACCTCGTCGATCGTCGCGGCAGCCGGTGAGCGACCCGAGCCGAGGTAGCCGTGTAGCTCGCCGTCCCACACGACCGCGAAGACGTCGCCGCCGTACCCGCACAGGTACGGCGCCACGACGCCGAGCGCGAGGTTGGCCGCGATGGCGGCGTCCATCGCGTTTCCGCCGCGCGCCAACGCCGTCAACCCGGCGACGGAAGCGAGGTAATGCGGCGCGGCGACACCGCTCCGGGGAAAGCGCTTCGCGGCCACGCCCGCAGGCTATGCGATTTCGCACTATCACCGTGCGGAGAGGACTGCCGCATGCCGTCGACCCGGAGCGGTGCGCGTTCAGACGCGCATCGCCGGTTTCCACGATCGACTACAAGCACACACGTACAGTTCCGGTACGAGCGCGGCTCACGCGAGTCGAACCGGTCGACGCCCCACTTTCCGAGGCTGCGTAGCTCAGCAGTACGCCTCGAAGTCTCTGACGCGCTGCACGAACCGGTCGGGCTCGACGAGGTGCGGATAATGGCCGAGGTCCGGCCACACTTCGAGCGACGCCGACGGCAGCACCGACTGCAGCCAAGTGGCGTACGTCTCGCCGGGATCGGTGCCGTGGAGCGCGAGGTACGGCGAGGTAATCATGCGGGTGATCGACCGGGTGAGCTCGTCGAGTTGCTCCGGGTCGGCGGTGAGGACGAGGTCCCACGCGCCGATCACGACGTCCTGCTCGGGGTGGGTGAGGGGCTCGATCCGTGCGCGTTCCGCCGCCGGGAGCGCTCCGTACAACGAGTCCAAGATCTGACGCATCAGCGACCGGAAGCTTGCTTCTTCGCCGCGCAACATGGGCTCGACTGGCGCGAGCAATGCCTGGAAGCCGCCGAGCTCGAGCGGCTGGTCCACGTTCACGACGCCCCGAACGGGGTTCGCCGCCGCGTACACGCTGACGACCGCGCCACCAAGCGAATGTCCGACGACGAGCGGCTGTGTTGCACCGACTGCGTCCACGACCGCACGTGTATCGGCGGCCATCGTCAAGACGTCATAGGGGGGACGTCGGTCCGATTCGCCGTGTCCGCGCAGGTCGACCGCGACGACCAGGTGATCACGAGCCAGCGGGGCGAGTAACGGGTCCCAAGAGCGCCGGGACTCGGTGATGCCGTGGACGAGGACCAACGGCGGACCGTCGCCGGTGATCTCGTAAGCGATGGACGCACCATCTGGCGCGGTCGTGGTCGACATGGCGGACACGAGGACTAAATTCTTGCCGAGCTTCACCGCGGTCGCTTCGACCAGGACGGTCGTCTCGTCGACCGCGACCTCGGGTCCGCGGGTTGGGCGTTCGTCGCGTATCTGGCGCTGTTCACGCAGCCTCTCGACAAGTCCACCCTCGGTGGTGACAACATGGTCGTTGGGCAGGCGCCGACTGGCGTCTCTTCACGGGAGGGAGTGGAAGATGTCCAGGAAGGTGATCGATTGCCGGGATTTCCCGAGTGAGACGAACTGCACGTTGATGATCTCGGGGCGCGAGTTCGAGGTGCTCCAGGCGGCCGCCGAGCACGCGGTCAGTACCCACGGCCACGTCGATGGTCCCCAGTTGCGGGAGGAACTTCGCGCCAGGATGAAGGACGAGGTTCCTGTCTGACCGCGGCCGTCGACGATCGTCTGAGCCGTAACGGGGAAGGCGGGAGGCCAGGTGTTTCTCGGCCTCCCGCCTTGGTGTCTCCCGTCCCGTTCGGTTGCAGCGGTCGCGTGACCGCTCGATGACCGCTCGCTATTCCTCTCCGGACGCCTGTCCGGTCAGAGTCACGATGACGCCTCGAAACGCACGATGTGCCGAGCTGCCTCCCCTCACCCGCACAGCTACCTTCCGGCGCCTGGCGATGCTCACCCGATCATTGACGTTGAGCAGCCCGATCCAGGCGCGCATCGTCGTGGCGAACGCGGCAGTCGCAAGTGCGATCGCACCACGGGCCATTCGGCTGCGCGGTTGGTGGGCGAACGGCTGTGTGACGGTTTCGGCGGGAAGCATCGTGGATGTCCTTTCGATGCGAGCGAGTCGTTCGGCATCGCGTAGCTGCGGGATTCCGAGCACGGAGACGTCGCTGTGCTCAGGAGCTGAAATGCGTGGACGCCGCCGCGCAACCCACGCCCTGCACCCAGACGTTCTGAACGCCCGTGATGTCCGGGGCGAGGTCGTTCGCCGAGACGAACATGTTGGCCGTGAACGAGGCGTTCTTCCCGTCGCCTGCTCGGAAGAAGTTGGATCGGAGAGCGACAGTTTCTCCGCCGGTGCTCGCCGTCTTCAGCGCCTCACTCGCCGCGGCGGTGCACTTGAACGGCGTACTTGGCAAGAGCTCGGCAGAGTGCCAGCGGACACCTTGGCCAGCCATGCACCCGGCCAGCGGGCCTTGGTTCACGGACGACGTGCAACTGAAGTGGCCTCCGGCGTGGACGACGCCCTTGTCGGTGCTGAAGGAACCGCCGCCCGTCAGACGGACAGCGCCGGTGGGAGCCCCTTTGATGTCTCGGGCGTTGAAGCCGAAGCCGACGTTGGGAACGGTCGCAACTGCGGCGGACGCACCGATCACGCCGATCGGAACTGCCGCGGCGAGCACCGCGGCCGCACGTGCGATCACGCGGGTACACAGAGAGTTCGTTGTGCGCATGAAGTGACTCCTGACTCGGGAGGGATCGTTCATCGTCAGTACGGCGCGGGCCTCGATGCGGTTCGCGGGACAAAAGCGCGAACCAAATGGGCGCCGCCGACGTACTGACAATGAGTCCTGATGCGTGAGACCTCGATCGAGTCGAGAAGCACTCCATGCCCACCCGGTCACTGCATGCCCACGTGCCGCCCGTCGTAGCGTCTCCACGTGTGGACCAATCCCAGCTCGCCGCATTTCGGCGACGTGAAGCCGGCGCTGTACGAGCCCTCTACCGCCAGTACGGAGGCCTCGTGTACTCAGTGGCGCACCGTGTGCTCGGCCAGCACGACCTCGCCGAGGAGGCAGCCCAACTCACTTTCGTACGGGCGTGGCAGGCGGCCGATCGGATCAACGTCGAACGCGACCCCGCGGGCTGGTTGGCAACGATCGCGAAGCGCGCCGCCATCGACGTCTACCGCCGGGAGGCTCGCAGACCGACGCGCCCGCTCCATGAAGTCGCCACGGACGACCCCGCGCTCCTGAGCCTGTCTCCTGATCTCGACGCGCTGGACGCCGTGTGGCACGTGCGGCAGGCAATCGACACTCTTCCGCTCGAGGAAGCAACGGTCGTCCGCTTGCAACATCTCGACGGGCTGACGCACAACGAGATCTCCGAGGAGCTCGGCATCGCGGTGGGAACTGTGAAGTCGAGATCACACCGAGCGCACCGGAAACTGGCTGCGCTCTTGGGCCACCTCCGGGAGGTGCCTCATGACTGACCGGCTGACGAACGAGGCGCGGGAGAAGTTGATCGCCGACGCTCGGGGCGGCGCGCTCGAACCCCGGGAGACGGCCGAGCTCCCGCTGTTGGCGGACGTCCTCGGCGACTCCTCGACGTGGGCCGAACCGGGCGCCGGGCTCGAGGCTGCAGTCGCGCGTGCCGTCGCCGATGCCGAACCGATCACGACGATGTCGCGGACACCCACCGCGCTGCGAACGTCGAGGCGTCGGCGGCGAATGCTCGTGTCGGGAGTGGCAGCCGCGGCGGTGATCGCAATTGTCGTCGCGACTGTGTTGCTGACACGAGGCGGTACGAGTCCCGACTACGAAGCGAAGCTCACCGCGACGGGATCGGCGCCGAGCGCACATGCCACTGCCGACATCACACGCACCGACGCCGGGTTCCGGGTCACGCTCGACGCCGACGGTCTGCCCGTCCTGCGGGCGGGCGAGTACTACCAGGCGTGGTTGAAGAACGCTGCGGGGACACTCGTGCCAATCGGAACCTTCAGCTCGAGCAGCGGGCGCGTCACGCTCTGGTCCGGCGTCTCCCCAAAAGACTTCCCGACCTTCACCGTGACGATCGAGGCATCTGATAACGACCAGACCTCGTCCGGCCGACGAGTCCTCATGGGCGAAGTACGAGCTTCGTGAGTGAAGGAGAGCCTCGATGTTCTTGAGATGGTGCGTCCGAGAACACGACTGCTCAATACGGCCGGCGCCGCGCATCCTGGCGGCCTGAACAGGCCATTTCTATGCTGCTGGGCCTGCGGGGTGGAAACGAGCGCCGTCGTCGCTTTTCTCGTCGCGGGCAGCCTCGGTCTGGCAGTGGGTTTTCTCATCCCGCTCTACGTCCAGATCGTCCAAGACCGCACGCCCCTGTACTCGGCGGTAGCCATCCTTCCCTACGCGCTTGCAGTGGCAGTGGCTGGCGTTGTCTCGGTGCGACTGTATGACCGCTTCTCGCCGCGCCGTCTTGGAATCGCCTCGTTCATGCTGATTGCGATCGGTCTGGTGGTGGTCGCCTTCACCGTAGGCAACGGCTGGGGCACCATCGCAGTCATCCTGGGTCTGCTTCTCGTCGGCATCGGTGAGGGCACGCTGCTCACGCTGCTGTTCAACGTGCTCGTGTCCGCGTCCCCCAAACGCCTGGCCGGAGACGTCGGCGCGT
>DATFXL010000137.1:0-21068 GCA_035316025.1 Acidimicrobiia bacterium | reverse complement strand
GTGGCTCGCGCGACGGCCTCGCCGCTTGAAACGCCTTGGCCGCGCAACTCCGAGGTTACGAGCTTGAAGACCCATTGCCCGAGCGGCGGGCCGCTGGGGATGAGGATGGCGGCTTCGTGGTGTCGGCGGCTGTAGTCGCCGCGTGCGTGACCGTCGCCGCCGTGGATCCGGTCATGTTGCGTGACGTTCTTGACGTACATATCGGTCATTGGTGGCTCCTGTTGCGTGCTGGATCAGTTACTACGACCCGCGGTGACGACTGGCGGTTCGACAACGAGTTCGGACGGGCTCGCCGGCGGCGCGTCGGGGACGGTGGGTGCCTGGGGTCGGGAGGGGAGGAGAACGGCGGCGAGGAGCGCGCCCGCGATGGCGATGCCCCCGAGAATTGGGTAGGTGCCGTTGAGGCTATGGATGAAGGCGTCGCTCGCTGCGCTACTCAACTGATGGGCGGGGGTTACGAGGCCCGCGTGTTCCAACGTTTGTGCGGCGACGAGCGCGCCGCCGACGGAGCCTTCGGCGGCGTTGGCCGCTTGCGCGGGGAGGTGGCGAGGAATCTTTTCGTCGAGTTGGCTTGTGTAGAGCGAGGCGGCGACGCTGCCGGTCACCGCGACGCCGAGTGCGGTGCCGAAGAGTCGGGTGGCGTCGTTCACGGCCGATCCGACGCCGGCTTTGGCGGTTGAGACGGCGCCCATGATCGCTTCGGTGGCGGGCGCGGTGATCAATCCGAGGCCACCCCCGCCGAGGAGCATTTGTCCCGCGATGGCGGGATAGCTGGTTGATGCGTCGTTGGTGGCGATCCAGAGCATGGCGACGCCCCACAGAGCGAGGCCGCTGGCGACGACGGCCTTGTTGCCGATACGTACGGCGAGCCGGGTGCCAGCCAGGGCGGCGACCGCGATCGCGGTGGCGACGGGCAGGAGGCGAACCCCGGTGCCCAAGGGGGTGTAGCCCTTGATGAACTGGAAGTACTGGGTGACCAGGAACGTGAAGCCGGCCAAGGTGAAGAACGCGACGGTGATGGACCCGCTGGCGGCGGTGAAGCGCAGGTTGCGAAACAGGCGCACGTCGAGCATCGGACGCGACATGCGACGCTCGACGTTGACGAACGCGGCCAGGACGGCCAGACCGGCGCCGACGGTGGCCAGCGTGCGCGGCGAGCCCCATCCCCAATGCGGCGCCTGGATGATGCTGAGGATCAGCGTGCCCATGCCGAGGCTGGACAGGACGAGTCCGCGCCAATCGACGGGTGGGGCAGATGGATCGCGCGATGTCGGCACGGTGACGGCGACGAGGGCGGCGACGACGGCGGCGACCGGCACCATGAAGAGAAAGACGCTGCCCCACCAGAAATCTTCGAGGAGCCAGCCGCCGACGATGGGGCCCGTGGCGACGCCGACGCCGGTGGTCGCGCCCCACAGCCCGATCGCCTTGGCCCGCTCTTTGCGTTCGGTGAAGACGTTCGAGATCAGCGACAGGGTCGAGGGGAAGATCGCGGCCGCGCCGAGACCCATGACGACCCGGGCCGCGATGAGCTGCTCGGAGGAAGTGGCGAGCGACCCGGCCAGGCTGCCGGCGCCGAAGACGCCGAGGCCGAGGAGCAACATGCCCTTGCGTCCGACTCGGTCGCTCAGGCTGCCGGCGGCGAGGATGAGCGCGGCGAACACCAGCGTGTAGGCGTCCACGACCCACTGCAGGCTCGTGGTGGTTGCGCCGAGCTCGCGCACCAGGCTCGGCAGCGCGACGTTCACGATCGTCACGTCGATGTTGATGATCAGTGCCGCAAGGCAGAGTGCCAGAAGGATGGGGCCCTTTCGGCGCTCGACCACCCGCTCGGTGCCTGGCCGAGAGGTGCCCGCTCGGTTCGTTCGCTCGGCATCCCGCTGCATCGGAGCATCCCTCCTCTGTCGAACTGCGTACGGCCACGTACACTAACCTCGTGTTTGAAAAAATCAATCAGTAGCTTGAGTGTCAGGAGTCACGGCGCTATCCTGCAGGTATGCGCACGTATGACCAGTACTGCGCCATCGCCATGGCGCTGGACGCAGTGGGGGATCGCTGGACGCTGCTGATCGTCCGCGAGCTCCTCATCCAAGAGCGCTGCCGCTACACCGATCTGCGGAACGGCCTGCCC
The DNA here is from genome assembly GCA_035316025.1 of Acidimicrobiia bacterium. GTDB lineage: Bacteria > Actinomycetota > Acidimicrobiia > IMCC26256 > JACDBD01 > JALZAA01. The sequence continues at coordinate 18,937 of DATFXL010000137.1, read as the reverse complement.
GGGATTGCCAGCAATCTCCTCGTCGACCGTCTCCGCGAGCTCGAAGAGCGCGGCATCGTCACCAGAGAGGAAGCACCTCCGCCCATCGCAACGACGCTGTTTCGCCTCACACCCCGCGGCGAGGCGCTCAAGCCGGTGCTCGCGGCGCTCGGCCAATGGGGCGCCCCGCTGTTGGCCCAGGCGCCGGAGCATGCCCCGTTTCTGACCCACTGGTGGGTCCTGCCGCTCGAGAGATATCTGACCGATCACGCGCCCGAGCTTCCGTCCGTGACCCTCGAGATCCGCACCGGCGACCAGCCGATCCACATCCAAACCATCGACGGCGCCGTACGCGCGCAGCCAGGGCCGGCTGACGATCCCGACGCCGTCCTCAGCGGCCCGCCCCCGCTCATCGCCGACGTCCTCGTCTACGGACTCGATCTCACCACGGCCCGCGCAAAGGGCCTGGACTTCCAAGGAGACCCTCAAGCCGTACGTCGCGTCGCGAGATCACGTGCAGACGTCCCGGCCTCCGCGCTTCGCTCCTAAACCAACGACCCTTCATGGGTCACGCAGCCCGAAATCAGGACCGAGAGCTTTCGCCATGGCATCACCAGTGCACGTGACGCTCTTTCGGCCGTCAGGTCAGCTGGCCTCGTACATACGCTATTTCCAGGTACTCACGACCGCATCGTCGGCTCGAGCATCTCTGCTCGATTTTGGTGGCGCCGACGTCTCTGTTCCGTTGTGTTTCGGCAATCCACTTCTCGTGGAGGACTGGGATCGTGCTGAAGTGCAATCTGCAGCCGTCGTCGGACCGCGACGGCACGCCGTCTGGTTGGCCCTCAACGGCGGCATCGACCAGATCAACATTTCGTTCTTCCCGGGTGCGGCAGGATCCTTCGTGGGCCTGTCGATGGCAGAACTCGTTGACGAGATGGCAGCGCCGGGCGATGTGTGGCCACGTCAATTCCGACAAGCGTTGGCCGATCTTGCACCGTTGTCGGCCGAGCAGCGAGTCGCTCGGCTCAGCCAACTCTTGCTGTCGAGGCTCGAGCCGCGTCGGGCACTCCACCCGCAGGTCCACGAGGCCGTACGGCGAATTCGACAGATGCGCGGCCGAGTACGGGTGGCCTGGCTGGCCCACGAAGTGAACCTCAGCCTCAGTCAGCTCGAGCGCGCCTTCAAGGATCAAATCGGCCTCACGCCGAAGCTCCTGGCCCGCCAAACCCGTGTCGCAGCCGTGGCCGCCGACGCCATGAGGCACGGCCCACCGGCGTGGGCACGGCTCGCTGTCAACTACGGATACGCCGACCAGGCGCATTTCGCGCGTGACTTTCGCGACCTCACCGGCCTCACCCCGTCCGAGTTCTTTCGGACCGGGGAGGATGCGGAATTTCTTCAAGACGCGCTGGCCCGTCCGCGTCGAGGCTGATTCGATCAAGGCTCGGTTCGTCCGCGATCGATCCACTGAAAGGAGCCCGATCATGGCTCTGCAGAGCGACTCACCCGCTGTCAAAGTTGCCCGCGCTCACGAGCAGGCGTGGAGTAACGACGACCTCGACGGTGCCCGAGCGGCGCTCGCGAATGATGTCCACGTGACGGTGACGACGACCCAGCCGGGGGCGCCCGCCGTCGATACGGTCGGTGTTCCCGACTACATGGTCGGACTCGAGGCGTTCGCTCAGGCCGTCACTCGTGGCAGCCTCAAGGAGATCGCGGCGATTGGCGACGACCGCAACGCGTTGCTGCTGATCACGGTTGAAGCTGATTTCGGGTTCGGTAAGACCACGAGCCCAGGCGCGCGTCTCTACCTGCTGGACGACAACGACAAGATCACGGCCGAGCACGTCGTGTTCTTCCTCGGTTCCTGAGGATCGGTTGTCGCCCGCGCTGTGGCACGCCGGGGGCCGTGCTGGCCCCAGCGCGTGAAGACGACTTGTAGCGCGTTGGAACGGCCGATCCGCGCGGGGTGAAGCACATGGTGAAGCGTGTCGGTCGCGGCGTCACCCGCTGCAGGACTCCTCGCGACTGCGACGAGTGCTTTCTTGACCACCATCGGTGTTCGGCGCAATGTGGAACCCGGCGGGCGGACCGTCTTGTCGAAGACGGGCTCCCGCCGGGAGGAATGGGGGCGGGACACTCCCAGAACGACCGGGTGTCCCGCCTTCCGCGTAAAAGGGGGGACAACCATGAGGCGATGGATCCTCATGGGAGTGCTCTGTCTGAGCGTGGCAGTACCGGGGGCCGTGTTCTCGGCCACAGCGGCGGCGAGTTCAGCGCCGACACCGCACCGGTGCGACGGAGACCACGACCGTGACGACGTCGGGTGTCCGCCAACTCGGGCTCGGGTGAGGGTGGCGCCCATGCCGCGGCCGGTTGTCGTCATGCCGCGCGTGACGGGTTAGCACTCCCTGAGCATCACTTTTCGGTCCCAGGGCCAGCGAACCTGGCTCCTGGGACCGTTCCTTTCTCTCCCGCCCGCGATCAGCAAGGGCGGGGGTGGCCGTGGCGGTCGCCGCCTGCCTCATTTGGTCGATCGCCGCCGCCCTCGGCGACCGGCTGCTGCGGTTTAGCTCTCGGGTCCCCCTCTCCCGTTTCCGCCCCGCTAGGGCACACGTAGGGTGATGCCGTGACCGGAGCCAAGCTTGCGCCGTCGATCCTCTCGGCCGACTTCGCCCAACTCGCCGACGAGGTCGAACGCGTGGCCGCGGAAGCCGATCTCCTGCACGTCGACGTCATGGACGGCCACTTCGTGCCGAACCTGACGATCGGGCCGCCGGTCGTGAAGTCGCTGCGCAAACGGACCGATCTCCACCTGGACTGCCATCTCATGGTCGACAACCCCGGTGACCTCCTCGAGGACTTCGCCGACGCTGGCGCCGACGGGTGCACCGTGCACATCGAGCTGGGCGACCCCCGCCCGCTCTTCGCCCGGATACGCGACCTCGGGATGCGCGTCGGTCTCACCCACAACCCGGAGACGCCCGTCGACACGGTGCTGCCGTACCTGGAGGAGATCGACGTCCTCTTGTTCATGAGCGTGCACCCCGGGTTCGGCGGACAGGCGTTCATCCCCTCGGTGCTCGACAAGCTCACGGTGGCGCGCCGGGTCGTCGACGACCGCGGGCTGGCGGTCGAGCTCGAGATCGACGGCGGCATCAACCGGGAGACTGCACCGCGCGCGGCCGCCGCCGGCGCCGACATCCTCGTGGCCGGGACCGCGGTCTTCCACGCCGACGACCCCGCCGCGGCCGCCCGCCAGATCCGCGACGCGGCATGGCCCGACCGCCACTGACGCTCCGCGCCAAGGTGCTCACCGTGTCCGACGGCGTCGCCGACGGATCGCGCGAGGACGGCTCGGGAACCGCACTCGCGGCCCGGCTGCTCGACGCCGGCTTCGACGTCGTCGACCACCGCGTGACCCCCGATGGCCGAGAAGCCGTGGCAAAGGCGTTGCAGGAGCTCACCGACGGGTTCGCCGGCCTCGTCGTCACGACGGGCGGGACCGGCTTCGGGCCCCGTGACGAGACTCCGGAAGGGACCCTCGCGGTGATCGACCGGGAGGCACCCGGCCTCGCCGAGGCGATGCGCCGCGTGAGCGACGCCGGCGACCGGGCGTTCGGGATGCTGTCCCGCGGCGTCTGCGGCAGCACCGGCGCCGCGCTCGTGTGCAACCTGCCCGGGTCGGCGGGCGGGGCCCTCGAGTGCCTCGAGGCGGTCCTGCCTGCTGTGCCCCACGCTCTGGAGCTCCTCGCCGGCGGGCGCCCCCACTGATCGCGCTCCGGGGTCGCGAGCCATTGCCCCCGGAATTGAAACGCGTTACACTTTCAGATAGCTACAGTTGACCCACTAGTCAAGAGACAACTGCAGAGCCCTCGGGGTTTGGGTGAAAGTCCCGACCAGCGGTAGCCGCAGCAGCACAAGGCTGGCTGCGGGAGCCCGCGAGCCCACGGTTGCCAGCCGCGCGGTTGACCCGGTGCGAAGCCGGGGCCGACGGTGAGAGTCCGGATGGGAGAGGGCGTCCGGCGGCCCGCCGCACGGCGTGCCCGCCGCGCCGTTCCCGCGCCCGGGGTCTCGGCCGAGATCCGCGAGATCGAGGTGTGCCGGTGGACGGCACGGAGAGCGACCTGATGGCCAGGGCAGTGGCGCTGGGCGAACACGGTCGCCGGTGCGCGCCACCCAACCCGTGGGTCGGTTGTGTCGTCGTCGACGAGCAGGGCGAGATCGCCGGCGGGGGATGGCACGAAGGACCCGGCACGCCGCACGCCGAGGCAACCGCGCTGGCGGCGGCGGGGGAGCGGGCACGGGGTGGGGCCGCCTTCGTGACCCTCGAGCCGTGCGCGCACCATGGCCGCACACCGCCGTGCGCCGACGCCTTGATCACCTCGGGTGTGCGGCGCGTGGTGGTCGCGCTCGAGGATCCCGATCCGCGGGTCGCCGGCCGCGGCCTGGCCCGACTTCGCGCCGCCGGCGTCGACGTCCGGATCGGGCCTGGTGCCGTCCACGCGCGACGATCGCTGGCGCCCTACCTCCGCCATCGCCGCACGGGGCGGGCGTGGTGCCTCATGAAGACGGCGATGTCCCTCGACGCTCGCGTCGCGGCCGCCGATGGGTCAGCGCGCTGGATCACGGGCCCGGCCGCGCGCGCCGACGCCCACCGCATCCGAGCCGAGTCGCAGGCGGTCGTGGTGGGTGCCGGTACCGCCCTCGCCGACCACCCCACGCTCACCGCACGCGACGTCCAGCCGCCCGTGGACCGTCAGCCCCTGCGGGTCCTGGTCGACGGGCGCGGGCGCGTCCCCGCGACCGGCCCGCTGTTCGACCCTGCGCTGGCGGCCACGCTCGTGATCACCACCGACGCCGCTCCCGCCCGCGCCGTCGACGCCTGGCGGGCGGCGGGCGCCAAGGTCGAGGCCGTTCCCCCCGCCCCCGGAGGCGTCGACCTCGGGGTGGCGCTGGATCTCCTGGGACGTCACGACGTGCTCCAGGCCATGGTCGAGGGCGGCCCCACGCTGCACGGCGCCCTCCTCCTCGCCGGCCTGGTCGACCGGGTGGTCGCCTACGTCGCGCCGACGGTGCTGGGCCCCCGCGCGCGTCCGGCGTTCCCGCAGCCCGACCCGGGCACGGTCGCCGCCGCCGGCGACTGGCGACTGCTGTCCGCAGCGACGCTCGGCGACGACGTCCGCCTCGAGTACGAGCCAGAGGAGCGCTGAGGTGTTCACCGGCATCGTCGAAGAATTGGGCCGGATCCGCGCAATCGACCGGCGCGAGGGGGGAGCGCGCATCGAGATCGCGGCCGAGACCGTGGTCGAGGACGCGCGCGTCGGCGACTCGATCGCCGTGAACGGGTGCTGCCTCACGGTCGTCGAGCGCGGTGACGGATGGTGGGCCGCCGACGCGGTGATCGAGACGCTCGACCGCACCGCGCTCGGCATCCTCGAGATCGACGAGCCGGTGAACCTCGAGCGTCCGTTGCGGCTGACCGATCACCTCGGCGGCCATCTGGTGCAGGGGCACGTCGACGCGGTCGGTCACGTCACCGCCCGGACGCCGCTCGCCGACGGTTCGACGATCTTCACGTTCACGGCGACGAACGACGTACTCCGCTACGTCGTCGCGAAAGGGTCTGTCGCCGTGGACGGGATCAGCCTCACGGTCGCCGCGCGGGGCGACGAGAGTTTCGACGTCGCCGTCATCCCGCACACCCTGGCGGTGACGACCCTGGGACACAAGGACAAAGGCGCGGCCGTCAACCTCGAGGCCGATCTGATCGCCAAATACGTCGAACGTCTGCTCGCATCCACCTCCCGCGAAGGGAATCGATGATGCCGTTCACCACGATCGAGAACGCGATCGAAGCCATCGCCCGCGGTGAGGCCGTCGTCGTCGTGGACGACGCCAACCGCGAGAACGAGGGCGACCTGATCATCGCGGCTGAGAAGACCACGCCGGAGACGATGGCGTTCATGGTGCGCCACACGAGCGGGGTTATCTGCATGCCGCTCGAGGGAACGCGGCTCGACGAGCTCCAGCTGCCGATGATGGTGGCCGAGAACACGACGGCCTACCGCACCGCGTTCACGGTGTCGGTCGACGCCAAGCGGGGCACGACGACCGGCATCTCCGCTGCCGACCGCACGACGACCGTCCACGCCCTCATCGATCCGCAGAGCCGCCCCGAGGACCTTGCTCGTCCCGGGCACATCTTCCCGTTGCGCTACCGGGAGGGCGGCGTGCTCAAGCGGGCCGGGCACACCGAAGCGGCCGTCGACCTCGCCCGCCTCGCCGGCCTCTCGCCCGCCGGCGTGCTGGCAGAGGTCGTGAACGACGACGGCACGATGGCCCGGTTGCCGGAACTCGAGCGGTTCGCAGCCGAGCACGACCTGAAGCTCATCTCGATCGCCGATCTCATTCGGTACCGCCGCCACCGCGAGAAGCTGGTGCGCCGCATCTCCGAGGCGCGCATCCCGACGAAGTACGGCGAATTCACCGCGTACGTATTCGAGTCGTTGCTCGACGGCACCGAGCACATGGCGTTCGCCCGCGGGGAGGTCGCTGGGAAATCGAACGTGCTCGTGCGCGTCCACTCCGAGTGCCTGACCGGCGACGTCTTCGGCTCGATCCGGTGCGATTGCGGGTTGCAGCTCGACCTCGCGCTCGAACGTGTTGCCGAGGAGGGTGAAGGCGTGATCGTCTACCTACGCGGGCACGAAGGCCGCGGGATCGGCCTCGGCCACAAGCTGCGCGCCTACACGCTGCAGGACCAGGGGCGCGACACGGTCGAGGCCAACGTCGAGCTCGGCTTTCCGATCGACTCGCGCGAGTACGGGATCGGATCGCAGATCCTCGTCGACCTCGGGATCACCACGATGCGGGTGATGACGAACAACCCGGCCAAGTACGGAGGCCTCGAGGGGTACGGCCTCGAGATCGTCGAGCGGGTGCCGCTGCGGTCCCGACCGACGGACGAGAACATCGCGTATCTGCGCGCGAAGCAGGAGAAGATGGGCCACCTGCTGGAAATCGAGGACGAAGGATTGGGGCGCAGTTAGCCTCGTACACGTCGATATGGGCAACTACACCGAATACGAGGGCGCGCTCGGCGCCGGCGGGATGCGTGTTGCCATCGTCGCCAGCCGCTTCAACGACGACGTCACGAAGCTCCTCCTCGACGGCGCGTTGGACGAGCTCGCCGGCATGGGGCTCGAGCCGGACTCGGTCCCGGTCGTGTGGGTGCCCGGGGCGTTCGAGATCCCGCTCGTCGCGAAGACACTGGCCGAGTCCGGGGAGCGTGACGCCGTGATCTGTGTCGGCGCCGTCATCCGCGGCGACACGCCCCACTTCGACTACGTGGCCGGAGAGTGTGCCGCGGGCGTCAGCCGCGTCGCGCTCGATACGGGCGTGCCGGTGGCGTTCGGGGTGCTGACGACGGACGACCGCGAGCAGGCGCTCGCTCGAGCCGGCGGAGCCGAGGGCAACAAGGGGGCCGAGGCGGCCGCCACCGCCGTCGAGATGGTCGACCTGCTCCGGCAGCTCGGAAAGCAGGGCTGACCGTGCTGCGCCTGGTGCTGCCGAAGGGCTCGCTCGAGCATGCGACCCTGCAGCTGTTCGAGGACGCCGACCTCGCCGTCAACCGAAGCTCGGGTGTCGACTATCGCGCCTCGATCGCCGACCCTCGCGTCGCCGACGTCCGGATCTTGCGGCCGCAGGAGATCCCGCGCTACGTGGGCGACGGCCTCTTCGACGTGGGCGTGACCGGCCGCGATTGGGTCGAAGAGACGGGTGCCGACGTCGTCACGCTGGCGGAGCTGCACTACTCGAAGGCGACCGCGCGTCCGATCAACGTCGTGCTGGCGGTCGCGGACGACGCGCCCTATCGCTCGGTCACCGACCTGCCGTCCGGCGTCCGGATCCACACCGAGTACCCCGAGCTGACGCGCCGGTACTTCGAGAAGCACGGAGTCGAGGCCGAGATCTCGCTGTCGTACGGTGCGACCGAAGCGAAGGTACCGGAGATTGCCGACGCCGTCGTCGAGATCACCGAGACGGGACGCGCGCTGCGCGCTGCCGGCCTCAAGGTCCTCGACACGATCCTCGTCTCGCACACCGAGCTCATCGCCAACCCGTTGGCCTACGAGGATTCCGAGCGACGTAAGGCGATGGAGCAGATCCGGACGCTCCTTATCGGCGCGCTCGAGGCCCGCGGCAGGGTGCTCGTGAAGCTGAACGTCGAGGAGGAACAACTCGATGGCGTGATCGCAATGCTGCCGGCGCTGCGGTCCCCGACCGTGTCGAAGCTCGCCGGCAGCGGCGCCTATGCCCTCGAAGCCGTCGTCGCGAAGTCGGAGATCAACACGCTCATTCCTGCGCTCAAGGACCACGGCGCGACCGGGATCATCGAGCTGCCGATCGCCAAGATCGTCCATTGACCGGCTCGACGACCCGGCGCCGCGGCTCCGTCCGCAGCTTCGACGAACGGCGCGGGGTGGGGGAAGTTGCAACCGACGACGGCGCGATCTTCTCGTTCCATTGCACCGCCATCGCCGACGGGACACGCCGGATCTCCCCCGGGACCGCCGTCGAGTTCGCGGTCGTCGCCGGATTACCCGGCCGGTGGGAGGCGGCGGAGATCGAAGCTTGCGGCTAGCGCTCGCGGTGGCGTGACCCGCTGGTCTGGTCCGTGTCGGCGCTGGCGAGCGCGGACAGTCGGGACGCGCTGTTGACGAGCGAGACGTGGGTGAATGCCTGGGGGAAGTTGCCGAGCTGCCGCTTCGAGTCGGGGTCGTACTCCTCGGCGAGGAGGCCGACGTCGTTGGCGAGGCCGATCAGGCGTCCGAACAACGCGCGCGCGTGGTCGACCCGGCCCATGAGCGCAAGGTTGTCGGCCAACCAGAACGTGCACGGAAGGAAGACCCCTTCGCCCGGTGGGAGCCCGTCGACCTTTTCCTCGCTGCTGTAACGGGCGACGAACCCCTCGGTTGTGAGGTCCTTCTCAATGGCGGCCACCGTGCCTTGCATCCGTTCGTCGGTCGCGGGGAGGAACCCGACGAGCGGCATCATCAGAAGCGCGGCGTCGAGGTTCTTCGAGCCGTAGCACTGCACGAAGGTCTTGCGATCCGCGTCGTAGGCCTTGGTGCAGACCTCGGCGCGGATCTCGTCCCGAATGGCTTTCCAGTGAGTAGCGCGCTCGGCATCGCCGTCCGCGGGGCTGTTCTCGAGCGTGCGAGCGGCACGGTCGAACGCGACCCATGCCATCACCTTCGAGTGGGTGAAGTGCTTGCGCGGGCCGCGGACCTCCCAGATGCCGTCGTCGGGCTGCTTCCAAGCATCCTCGAGGAAGTCGAGCATGGCGAGGATGAGGTGGTACACGTTGATCTCCCGCTCGGCGATGGCTCCGGTGCGACTCTGGTAGAGCGCGTCGACCACCTCGCCGTACACGTCCAGCTGGAACTGGGCGGAGGCGGCGTTCCCGATCCGGACGGGGTGCGACTCCTCGTAGCCGGGAAGCCAGGAGACTTCCCACTCCGTCAGCCGTCGTTCGCCGGCCGGCCCGTACATGATCTGGAGGTCCGAGGGCTCGCCGGCGACCGCCCGCAGCAGCCACGCTCGCCATGCGCGCGCTTCTTCGTCGTAGCCCGAGTGCAGCAGCGCGAGGAGGGTGAAGGTCGCGTCGCGCAGCCAGCAGAACCGGTAATCCCAGTTGCGGACGCCGCCGATCCACTCGGGCAGCGACGTGGTCGGGGCGGCCATGATGCCACCCGTCGGCGCGTAGGTCAGGGCCTTGAGCGTGATCGCGGACCGCTGAACGATCTCGCTCCACTCCCCGTCGTAGCGCGACTGCTTGGTCCAGTCGCGCCACCACGACGTCGTGCGTGAGAGGGCCCAGGTGGAGTTGATCGCGTGCGGTATGTCCTCGTGCGAGGGGAACCACGCCAGGGTGAAGGGCACCTTCTCGCCGCGGCGGATCGTGAAGTCGGCCACCGTCGAGTGTCCGACGCCCCTGGTCTCGACCGGCGTGCGGAGGACCAGCGCGTCCGGTCCGCCGATGGCCACGAGCGCGCCGTGGATGCTACGGACCCAGGGGATGATCGAGCCGTAGTCGAATCGGATCGTCAGGTGCATCTTCATCGGGACTTCACCGCGAAGTCCTTCGACGATCCTGACCATGTCGACCGTCTTGTCGCGGATGGGCATGAAGTCGGTGATACGGACGGAGCCTTCGGGCATGTCGAATTCGGTCTCGAGCACGAGCGTGCCGTCTCGATAGCGGCGGCGGGCGGCGCGGCCACCGGCGGCGGGGGCGATGAGCCAGTGGCCATGGCTGTCGTCCCCGAGGAGCGCGGCGAATTGAGCGGTGCTGTCGAAGCGCGGCGCGCATAGCCAGTCGACCGAGCCGTCGTCGCCGACGAGCGCGGCGGTCTGGGTGTCCCCGACCATTGCGTACTGTTCGATGCGCGAGGGCACGCGCCGGAAGCTATCCGCTCTCGTCGCCCGGATCGTCATCAGCGGCACCCGCGCGCCGGGTGATCTCGACGAACGCGAGGCGAAGTTGCGCGAGCGCCTCACGCAGCGGCTCTTGATGGCGATCGAGCCGCTCACCGAGACCTTCCACGAGCGCGGCGACGCCGTCGATCGCCAGCCGGGCCTCGTCGAGGTCGGGAGGCATGCCCTCGTCCGGTGAGAGGTGCAACAAGGCGAGCTCCCACAAGCCGATCGCGTGGTTGGCGATGATGTCCGCCACCGGCGTGGCCGCGAGCTGCTCGCGCAACTCCCGCAGCTGCTCGCGGGCGGCCTCGTCGTCGGGCCCGGCGCCGCCGCCGTCGTCCACGGACGGCTCGTCTCCACCGTCCGGTTCGTGCTCACCGCCCGGCGTCCAAAGGGTGCTCACGCTGATATCCTGACCTCTTCACATCAGAGCTGGGAAGTGGGACCGGCGTTTGGGCGCTTTCCCCACCCGGCCGACCTGCCCGGGCCCCGGGTGGGACCGAGCCCGGGTTCGTTGTCACGGCCGCCCCCGCGGTCGAAACGATGGCGGACTTCCCGAGTCCGCCATTTTCGCGTTCACACGAGGTGATCACATAGCCACAGACGACGCCAGGATCAACGACCGCATCCGGGCACGCGAGGTGCTGCTCATCGGTCCCAACGGTGAGCAACTCGGCGTAAAGCCGTTACCGGAGGCGCTGGCCACCGCCCGCGAGGAAGAGCTCGACCTGGTCGAGGTCGCTCCGAACGCCAATCCGCCCGTGTGTCGGATCATGAACTACGGCCGGTACAAGTACGAGCAGGAACAACGGCGCAAGGAGTCGCGGAAGAAGGCCACGAACGTCGTGATCAAGGAGATGAAGTTCCGGCCCAAGATCGACGAGCACGACTACGAGACGAAGATGAAGCATGTGGAGCGCTTCCTCGCCGAAGGTTCGAAGGTCAAGCTCACGATCATGTTCCGGGGCCGGGAAGTGTTCCACCCGGAGCTGGGCCTACGGATCCTGGAGCGCGTGGCCGAGCAGGTGGGTGACATCGCCGTGGTCGAATCGGCGCCCCGCCAGGACGGCCGCAACATGACGATGGTGCTGAACCCGACCAAGCGCCCGGCTCGCGCCCGGGCGGTGCAGGCCGGCGGGAACGGCAGCGAAGGAGAGCAGTGATGCCGAAGATGAAGACGCACCGGGGCGCAGCCAAGCGCTACCAGGTCACGGGGTCGGGGAAGATCCGCCGCCGGAAGGCGTTTCGTTCGCACCTGCTCGAGAAGAAGTCGAGCCGGCGGACGCGTCGCCTCGGTCGGGGGGCCGAGGTGACGGGCGGCGACCGCAAGCATGTCGAGCGACTGCTGGGTCGGTAACCGAATCGCGGCGCGAGCCGATCGCCGCGCACGCAGGAGGCAGTCACGATGGCGAGGGTGAAGCGTTCCGTCCAGGGCAAGAAGCACCGACGCGCGGTGCTCGACAAGGCGTCCGGATACTCGGGCGCAAAGAGCCGTGGGTTCCGCAAGGCCAATGAGCAGGTCATGCGCTCGCTCCGCTACGCCTATCGCGACCGGCGGGCGCGCAAGGGCGAGTTCCGGCGACTCTGGATCGTGCGGATCAACGCCGCCTGCCGGCAGCACGACATCTCGTACTCGCGCTTCGTCGCCGGTCTCAAGGCGGCTGGCATCGACGTCGACCGCAAGATCCTCGCCGACCTCGCCGTGCACGACCCGGCTGCGTTCGGGTCGCTGGTCGCCGTCGCGCGCGAGGCGCTCCAAGCAGCCTGAAGGGTCCGTGCCGGCGCTCGGACCCCGGCACCCCCGAGTCCGGCGGCTGCGCGAGCTCATCCGCGACCCGCGGGCGCGCCGCGCCGAGCAGGTCTTCGTCGTCGAGGGGCCGCGTGTGCTCGAGGCCGCCCTCGACCGTGGTGCCGAGCTCGAGCGCGCGTACGTCGCTCCGGGTGCCGACCGTGCGTTCGCTTCGCTCGTCGCTCGGCTCCGTGACCTCGACGTGCCCATCGAAGAGCTCAAGGAAGGCGTGCTCGAGCGCATCGGCGACACCGTGACTCCGCAGCCGGTCCTGGGCGTGGCGTCGATGACGCATGCGGGGCTCGACGATCTCGACGCCCACGGTCTCGTGCTCGTCGTCGTGGCTGTGCGTGACCCAGGCAACGCGGGCACGCTGCTGCGCAGCGCCGAGGCGGCGGGGGCGGCGGGAGTAGTCTTCTGCGGCAATTCGGTGGACCCGCACGCGCCGAAGGTGGTGCGATCGTCGGGCGGGGCGGTCTTCGGGATCCCCGTGGTGGAGGAAGACGACCCGGTGAAGGTGCTCGACGCGCTCGGCCGTCAAGGACGGCGCCGGCTCGCCGCCGTCGCGAGGGGCGGCGAGCCCTTCGAGCGCGTGGACCTGACCGGTTCGGTGGCGGTCGTGCTCGGCAACGAGGCGTCCGGCGTCCCGGCCGACGTCGCGGCCCACCTCGACGGGAAGGTGACCATCCCGGTCGACCCGCCGGCCGAGTCGCTCAACGTGGGCATGGCCGGCACCGTGCTCGCGTTCGAGGCGGCCCGTCGGCGGCGAGCGACACCGTGAACCTGGCGGACGCGCAGCAGCTGCTCGACGACGGGTGGTCCCAGGCCGTGGCCGAGGTCGAGACCGCTGCGGACCCCGACGCCCTCGTCGAGATCGAGCGCCGGTTCGTCGGCCGCCGGTCGCCGGCGGCCCAGGTGACCGAGGCGATCAAGACGCTCGCACCGGAGGACCGGCGGGCCGCCGGCAAGGCGGTTTCGGACTACAAGGCGTCAGTCGCCGACGCGGTCGCGCGCCGGCGTGACGCGATCACCGCGGCGGGAACACCGCGGAGCACGGTCGGCGAGCAGCTGGACCTCACCGCCGGCACCCACGGGCGCCGTCGCGGGCATCTCCATCTCGTGTCGCAAGTGCAACGCGAGCTGGAGGACATCTTCACCGGGCTCGGGTACCGCGTCGCCGAAGGCCCCGAAGTCGAAGACGACTGGCACAACTTCGAGGCGCTGAACATCCCACCCGCCCATCCGGCTCGCTCCATGCAGGACACGCTGTACGTCAAGCTGGGCGGCGAGGAGCAGGTGATGCTGCGGACGCACACCTCTCCGGTGCAGATCCGGACCATGGAGAGGAGCGATCCGCCGATCTACGTCATCGTCCCCGGACGCACGTACCGCAACGAGACGCCCGGACCGCGGAACTCACCCGTGTTTCACCAGATGGAGTGCCTGGCGGTCGACCACGGCCTCACGCTCGCCGACCTGTTCGGCACGATCGAGGCGTTCGCGAAGCAACTCTTCGACGACGAGACGGTGCGGACACGCTTCCGGTCCGACTACTTCCCGTACACCGAGCCGTCGGCGGAGCTCGCGGTCAGCTGCATCTTCTGTCATGGTGAGGGATGCCGCGTCTGCTCGCAGACGGGATGGATCGAGCTCGGCGGATGCGGAATGGTCGACCCGAACGTCTTCGAGGCGGTGGGCTACGACCCTGAGGAGTGGCAGGGCTTCGCGTTCGGCTTCGGTCTCGAGCGAATTGCCATGATCAGGTACGGCATCGACGAGATCCGCACGTTCTTCGAGGGCGACGTGCGCTTCCTCGCGCAGTACTAAGCCATGCTCTTGGTCGCGCTCGCAGGCTCGCCGCTCCAGCCCACCATCTACTCGGTCCGGCCGCCGGGGAGCCCGGCCGCCTGCTCGAGGTGCCCTCCCAGGTGCGCGGCATGAGGGCTCCGTTGTCTTGGATCCGCGACTTCACGCCGGTCGACGCGTCGACGGATGAGCTCGTCGCGGCGCTGAACCAGGTCGGCCTCGAGGTCGAAGGCGTCGAGGAGACTGGTCGCGACGTTCGTGGCGTCGTGGCCGCGCGCGTCCTCGACGTGGTGAAGCACCCGAACGCCGACAAGCTCACGCTCGTCGACGTCGACTTCGGGAACGGGTCGACCCGCGTGGTGTGTGGCGCAGAAAACGTCGCCACGGGCGACGTGGTCCCGTTCGCGCCTGCCGGCGCGCACCTTCCCGAGCCGTTCGGGGTCCTCGAGCGCCGGAAGATCCGGGGTGTCGATTCGGACGGCATGCTCCTGGCGCCGGACGAGCTCGGGCTCGGGGAAGACCACGAGGGCATCGTCCACCTCGACGACGGGACGGTCCCCGGCGCCGACGTGCGCGAGCTGCTCGGCCTCGAAGACGTCGTCTTCGACCTCGCGATCACCCCGAACCGGCCCGATGCCATGTGCATCGTCGGCGTGGCACGCGAGCTAGCCGCCCACTTCGCGTGGCCGCTCGACATCCCGACACCGGCCGCGCCCGTCGACGCTGGTGTGAGCTCCGACATCACCGTGCGGATCGAGGCGCCCGATCGCTGTCCCCGCTATCTCGGGCGGGTGGCGCAGGTCACCATGGGCCCGTCACCGGCGTGGATGACACAACGGCTCGTGAAGGCGGGCATGCGCCCGATCAGCAACGTTGTCGACGTCACCAACTACGCGTTGCTCGAGCGGAATCAGCCCCTGCACGCCTTCGACCTCGATCGGCTCGACGGCCGCGGTGTCCTCGTGCGGCTCGCTCGACCGGGCGAGCGCATCACGACGCTCGACGGCGTGGACCGCGAGCTCAGCGACGAGGACCTCCTGATCTGCGACGCCGCCGGTGCACCGCAGGCGATCGCCGGGATCATGGGCGGCGGGACCTCGGAGGTCTCGGAGAACACGTCGGCGATCCTGCTCGAGGCGGCGTACTTCGAGCGGATGGGTATCGCGCGCAGCTCGAAGCGACTCAAGCTGCGCTCGGAGTCGAGCGCCCGTTTCGAACGGGGCATCGACCCCAACGGGGTCGCCGAGAACGCCGAACGCGCGATGGAGCTGCTCGCCGACGTGGCGGGAGCGGGCGTCGCCGGCGACGCTGTCGACGAGTACCCGGCGCCGATCCTGCCCGTCCGGATCCACGTGCGGACGAGCAAGGTGAACGGCGTGCTCGGGACGAACCTCGCCGACACCGAGATCCTCGACGCGCTGCGCCCGTTGGACATCGAGGTCGACGGCAGCGGCGATGACATCACCGCGGTCGCGCCGACGTTCCGGCCCGACCTGGAACGCGAGATCGACATCGTCGAGGAAGTTGCGCGGAGGATCGGCTTCGCGTCGATCGGGCGTACCGTTGCCCGGCCCCGGGGCCAGATCGGCGGGCTCACCCACAACCAGCGTGACCGCCGCGTCGTGTCTGACGCGCTGGTGGGTGCGGGGCTGTCAGAAGTGGTGACGATCCCACTTGTCGCGCCGGCCGATCTCGAGCGCGCCGGCGCGCCGCTGGATCGCCTCGTCGAGGCGGCGAACCCGCTGCGGGCCGAGGAGTCGGTCCTGCGCACGCGGATCCTGCCCGGGCTGCTCCGCTCGGTCGCGCACAACCTGTCCCGTGGTCTCCCTGACGTGGGCCTGTTCGAGACGGGCCGGGTGTTTCTGGCGCCGCCTCCGGGTGCGGTGCTGCCCGAGGAGCGCAACCACCTCGCGGCAGTGCTCGCCGGAACGGTGCGCCGCCAGCCCGTCGAACGCGACCGATTTGTGGACGCGTTCGACGCCGTCGACCCGCTCGGGGCGGTGCTCGACGCGCTGGAGATCGCCGCCGGCCGCACGGATGCCGCCGACCGGGCCGGCTTCGAGCCCGGCCGCGCCGCCACCGTCGTCGTCGACGACGGGGAGATCGGCGTCGTCGGTGAGATCGATGGGGGTCTGCTCCGGTCCCTGGAGCTCGACCCCCCGGTGGTCGGGTTCGAGCTCGACCTCGATCGGCTGCTGGAGGCCCGTCGCCGCGACCGCATGTTCCGGGCGCCGTCTCCGTACCCGCCGTCGACCATCGACCTGGCGTTCGTGGTCGCCGAAGAGGTCGCCGCCGCCGACGTCGCCGCCACGATGCGACGCGTCGCCGGCGATCTCCTCGAGGAGGTCAGGCTGTTCGACGCCTTCCGTTCGGACGCGCTCGGAGCGGGGCGGAAGAGCCTCGCCTTCGCCCTGCGGTTCCGCGCCTCCGACCACACCCTCACCGACGACGAGGTTGGCGAGATCCGCCGGCGAGGCGTCGAGGCGGCCGCCCGCGAGCACGGCGCCGAGCTCCGAGGCTGAGCTCGTGCCCTTCGTCCATCGTGTCCGCCCGCGGTACGCGGAGGTCGACGCCCAAGGCGTCGTCTTCAACGCCCACTGGCTCACCTACTTCGACGAGGCGTGCACCCGGTGGTTCGACACGATGGGCTTCGAGCCCAAGGAGTCGTTTTTTCGCGACTTCGACGTCATGCTCGTCAAGGCCTCGCTCGAATGGCAGGGCCCGGCGGGCTTCGACGACGTCGTCGACATCACCGTGGAGACGGCTCGCCTCGGGAAGGCGTCGTTCGACGTCCGCTTCACGGCGACGATCGAGGCGCGGCCCGTGTGCGTCGGAACCGTGACCTACGTGAGCGTGAAGCCGGGCTCGCACCAGTCCACGCCCATCCCCGAGGTGCTGCGCGAGCGACTCCAACCGGTGTAGACCGAGTCGTAGGCTCGGGGCGACGGCGCCAAGAGGGAGAGTTGTGTTCGAGAAGTTCACCGAACGGGCTCGGCGCGTGGTCGTCCTCGCCCAGGAGGAAGCGCGCCTCTTGAACCACAGCTCGATCGGCACCGAGCATTTGCTCCTAGGGATCGTCCACGAGGGCCAGGGCGTCGCCGCCCGCACGCTCGAGGCGCTCGGCATCCGCCTGGCGGCCGTGCGCCACGCCATCGAGCGGGAAGTGCCCCGCGGCGCCTCACCGGCCGTCGGAACGCTCACGTTCACGTCTCGGGCGAAGAAGTCGCTCGAGAACGCGTTGCGCGAATCCCTCCAGCTCGGACACAACTACATCGGCACGGAGCACATCCTGCTCGGCCTGATGCGGACCGACGATGCCCGAGCCGCGCGCGTCCTCACCGATCTCGGCGTCACAGTCGAGGGAGTACGCGCCCAGGCGCTCGTCGTGCTCGCGGACCGGCCGATCCCTCCCGAGGAGAGCGGGATCCACAACCTTCCCGAGGAGCTCTAGCGCTCAGGGGACCCGCTCGCCCTCTCGCAGGACGAAGAACTGCCGATCGGGGTCGTCCTGGGGCTCGGGGCGGCCGGGACCGGTCTCGGGATCGCCACGAAGGGCGACGGCGCCGTCGGGAGCGAACTGGACGATGTAGGCCTTGCGCACCTCGCCGGTGACGTTGTGCCCGGTCGCATGGGGCGTGAGTGAGGAGAACACGACGACGCTGCCGGCCCGTACCGGGACCGGCACCGCGCCGGGCGGATCCTCGGCGCACCGGAACCCGATCGGGGTGCTGCGATGGGCGACGGTACCGGCTCGGTGGACGCCCGGCAGGACCCAAACGCAGCCGTTGTCGAGGGTGGCGTCGGTGATCGCCGCCCAGCACGTGAGGTACGCCTGGGGCTCGACGTACGTGTATCCGTTGTCCTGGTGCCAGAGCACCGGTTCGGCCCCGTGCGGCTGTTTATAGACGGCCTGGTCCCAGTAGAGGCGTACGTCCGGTCCGACGAGGTCGTGGCAGAGGTCGGCGAACAGCGAGGATGCGCAGAACTCGCGGAGCGCGGGGGAGCGCGTCACGAGGTGCAGAGCGATCGAGACGGTGTCCACGCCGGCGATGTTGAAGCGCCCCTCGGGCTGGCTCCGAAGGAACTCGAGCGCTCGCTCGTCGTGGGGCGCGATCTCCGCGTTCAGCATGTGCATTGTGTCAGCATCGAGCGCGTCCTCGAGGACAAAGAATCCCTGGTCGTCATAGGCGCGCGCTTGCTCCTCGGTGACGCGCAGGAACGGGCCGGTATGGCGCGCCCACGAGAAGGACGTGTTCCAGGGGTGACGCTCGAAGGTCACGCCTCGGCTGCTCGGCGCGACGCGTGGCCGACGGCGGCGACGCGCTGACGGTCCCGGTTTACGACCTCGAGCTCGGCGTCCCCGTTGTCGAAGGTCACGGCCGCGTCGACCGCCTCGCCGTCCATGACCATTCCGACGAACTTGAGCTCGATCTCACCGTGGGCGAGGAACTCCTCGCCCCATTCGTCGAGCAGCACCCCGTAGGCGGGGCCGGCGACCTGCATGCCCTGGGCGACGAGCCCGGGAAGTCCGAGCTTGTCCGCCTCGTCGGGCTCGGAGTGGAAGTTGCCCCGGCGTGAGTACGCCCGCAGCAGCTCGGCGGAGAGGAGGAGGTCGCGCCGGCGGGTGGTCATTGCTCGCAGAACGTGGCCGTAGAGGTCCAGATCGGCTCGCCATCGGGTCGCGCCACTACCGCGTCGACAACGGCGTACTCGCGGCTGCGTTTTTCGTACCGCTCCGTGACGGTGCCGGTCACGGTGAGCTCGGTGCCGGCGTCTCCCCGCCGGTGGGCTACGAGCCGTTGGGCGGTGTGGAGAAGGGGCCGCGTTGCCACCGTCTGGAACAGCAGGATCGTCAGATTGGCGGCGATCGGCGGG
>DATFXL010000136.1:0-35381 GCA_035316025.1 Acidimicrobiia bacterium | reverse complement strand
GTTAAGACCAGGACCAAGAACCCAAACGACATCACGGTCGGTTTCGGCGCGGCCGGATTGGCGATCACGCCGGACGGCAAGACCGCGTTCGTCACGAACTACGGCAGCGACACGGTCTCGACGATCGATGTGAAGACCAGGACCAAGAACCCAAACGACATCGCCGCAGGCTCAGCCCCGGCCGGAGTGGCGATTACGCCGGACGGCAAGACCGCCTTCGTGACCAACGAGGCCAGCGGCACGGTCTCGACGATCGATGTGAAGACCAGGACCAAGAACCCCAACGACATCCCCGTCGGCGCCAACCCGGCCGGAGTAGCGGTCACGCCGGACGGCAAGAGCGCCTTGATCGCCAACTACGGCGGCGTCACGGTGTCGACCATCGATGTGAAGACGAGGACCAAGAACCCCGACGACATGACGGTGGGCTCGCAACCATTCGGCGTGGCGGTCACGTCGAATGGCAAGACAGCCCTCGTCAGCAACTCTGGCGACGGCACGGTGTCGACGATTGACCTGACGACCAGGACGAAGAACGCCACCGACATTGCGGTCGGTTCGGGTCCAATTCAGGTGGCAGTCACGCCGTGCCGTCGGTGACGGGCGCCGACAAGCCACCTAAAACTCGGCGTCGTGTCTGAAAGCGGCCCATAGTTGAGATTCACGCAGGTAGAACTCGCCGAGATCCGCCGCGCCTTCCGAGAACGCATCAAGCTGCAGGCGAATCCCAAGGCACCGCGCCGTGTGCCGTCCAAGCGCGCGCCGTCCCGTCGTGTCTTCGCTCGCGATCCCGGGTACGACGACGCGACCGTCCTGACGCCGCGCGACGTCGCTGACCTTTTCGACGTGGCGCCGCGGACGGCGCGCCGATGGGCGGAGGCCGGGGGTGCTGCCTTCGCTCTGAATGCGAAAACGTTTGCGCCCCCGGCAGGATTCGAACCTGCGACGCACGGTTTAGGAAACCGACGCTCTATCCCCTGAGCTACGGGGGCCGGACCGTCTGAGGTACAACGTGTCGGGGGATCGAGGCTCACGGTAGCCGAGCAGGCCTCATCGTTCGCCGTCGACGTCCAGAATTCGCAAAGTCGCATGGATCGTCCCCGATCTGTAGGACGTTCGGCCCTGGTAGGAGGTCGTCGGTTGCCGGACCCTACGCGGGTCGAACAACCAATCGTGTCTATCGGAGCTCAGCCAATGGATCGATTCGATCTGCTGCATTTCATCCACAAGGCGCTTCGCCATGCCATGCTCACGTTCAACATCGCATCGGGTCGGACCCGACTTCTCGGACCCCGATGACGTCATGGGGCTCACAGCATCGTGGTCTCAACTCCGTGAGAACCTCGGCAACCACGCGATGCACGAGGACGAGCTGATGTTTCCACTGCTCCGTGCGGACAAGATCCACCCCGTCGTGGCGGAGCGACTTCCGCTCACCGAAGCGCGGCGGGCGCACGAGGTACTGGAACAGTCGGCGGCGACGGGAAAGCTCGTGCTCGTGCCGTGATCGACGAGGCTGCCTGATGGCCCTGGACTCCCGTGCTGGTCGAGAAGAGCGGGTCGACTCCGGCGGGACTCAGCGGGCGCAGCGCGGGCGCTACCTGCCCATCGCCGAGCACGGCCTGATCGGCGACCTGCACACCGTTGCGCTTGTCGGCACCGACGGGACGATCGACTGGTGGTGCTGTCCGCGGTTCGACTCGCCGAGCGTCTTCGCCGCGATCCTCGACGCCGACCGCGGGGGCTGGTTTCGCATCGCGCCCGAAGGTGGTGGATGGACCTCCAAGCAGCTCTACCTACCGGACACCAACGTCCTGATCACGCGCTTCCTGACGCCCAACGGGGTTGGGGAACTGCAGGACTTCATGCCAGTGCCGCCCACAGGCGGGTCGGCGTACCGGCACCGCATGATCCGCCGGGTGGTCGCCGTGCGCGGGCAGATGCGCTTCGCGGTAGACGTCGCGCCGCGCTTCGACTATGCGCGCGCTCGCCACGAGGTCGTGCTCGCCCCCCATGGCGCGATCTTCCGCTCACCCGAGCTGGAGCTCGGTCTGTCGGCGCCCTGCCCGCTCGAGATCGTCGACGGCGGCGACGTCCGCGCCCGTGTCGATCTCCGCGCCGGCGAGACGACCACCTTCGTGCTCGACCGCCTCGACCCCGGCCAGACGCCGGTGCCGCACTCCGCGGACGACATCGCCGCCGAGTTCGACGCAACCGTGGCCTATTGGCGCGGCTGGCTCCGCCGCTCGCAATACGGCGGGCGGTGGCGCGAGATGGTCCACCGCTCAGCGCTCACACTCAAGCTCCTCACGTACGCGCCCACCGGCGCCATCGTGGCCGCTCCCACCACCAGCCTGCCCGAGCAGCTCAGCGGCGCACGCAACTGGGACTACCGCTACACGTGGATGCGAGATGCAGCCTTCACGCTCTACGCGTTCCTCCGGCTCGGGTTCACCGACGAGGCGAGCTCCTTCATGGGATGGTTGGGGGGCCTCCGTGACAACGCCGACCGCGAATCCGGCCCGCTGCAGATCATGTACGGCATCGACGGGCGCCGGCACTTGCCCGAGGAGGAGCTCGCCCACCTCGAGGGCTACATGGGCTCGGCGCCGGTGCGCATCGGGAACGGGGCGGCGACCCAGCTGCAACTCGACGTCTACGGCGAGCTGATGGACTCCATCTACCTCTGCAACAAGTCCGGCATACCGATCTACCACGAGGGTTGGATGGAGATCACCCGGAGCCTCGAGTGGCTGATGGACCACTGGGACCAGCCCGACGAGGGGATCTGGGAAACGCGCGGCGGCCGCCGGGACTACACGCACTCCCGGCTGATGAGCTGGGTCGCCGTCGAGCGCGCCATCCGCGTCGCGCGCCAGCGCGGCCTGCCCGCCGACATCCCACGCTGGAGCGCGGTCCGGGACCGCATCTACAACCAGATCATGGAACGCGGCTGGCACCCGGCCCGCCGGGCCTTCGTCCAGCACTACGACACCGACGTTCTCGACGCCTCCGTGCTGCTCATGCCCCTGTGCAAATTCGTCGTGCCCACGGACCCGCGCTGGATCTCGACGCTCGACGCCATCAGCGCCGAGCTCGTTTCCGACAGCCTCGTCTACCGCTACCACGTAGATGCGTCGCCCGACGGGCTCGCGGGCGAGGAGGCCACGTTTTCGATGTGCTCGTTCTGGTGGGTGGAGGCTCTGGCCCGAGCGGGGCGGCTCGACGAGGCGCGGCTGACGTTCGAGAAGATGCTCAGCTACGCCAACCACGTCGGGCTGTACTCGGAGGAGATCGGCCCGACAGGCGAGCAGCTCGGCAACTTTCCCCAGGCGTTGACGCACCTGGCTTTGATCAGCGCCGCCTACAACCTCGACCGCCAGCTCGGGTGAGCGGACCAGCGTTCACCGCGGGCGAGGAGGTCACTGGATGAGCTCCGAGAGTGCGCCTTTGTCGCGGCCGGGCACCGTTAATCAGCGACTCGGCAGCGCAGAGCGATTCGAAAAGCTGGGTGCCGTAGTTTGTCGAGAGCGTTGGCTTCGATCTGGCGGATGCGTTCACGCGAGAGCCCGCAGGACCGTCCGATCTCCGCCAGCGTCCGGGGTTCGTCCCCGTCGAGCCCGGCGCGCTGCACGAGCACGTCTCGCTCACGGGAGCTGAGCGGTTCGAGGTATTTGGCGATCTCCCGGGGCAGCAACGCCGCCGCTGCCGCCTCGAACGGGGAAGTAGCGGCAGGGTCGCCCACTCGGTCGAAGATCTCGCCGTCGCCGTCTTCGGACAGCGGCTGAGAAAGGGAGAGGGGCCGGGCTGCTCGTTGCAAGAGCGTCGCGAGCCCGTTTTCGGAGATACCCAGCTCCTCCGCGATCTCGGCCCTCGTGGGGCTCCGCTTGAGCCGCGCTTCGATCCGGCTACGGGCATGCGCCGCCCGTGCAATCCAGTCCCCGGCGCTGAGCGGGAGGCGGATCGTGCGGGCGCTGTTCGCGATACCGCTCCGGATGGCCTGGCGGATCCACCAGGTGGCGTACGTCGAGAACCTGAAGCCCTTGCGCCACTCGAACTTGTCGACGGCGCGCAACAGACCGAGATTTCCTTCCTGAACCAAGTCGAGGAGGCTGACGCCGGACCAGCGGTAACGCGTGGCCACGGCGACGACGAGGCGCAGGTTCGCCTCCACGAAGGAGCGGCGGGCGGCGTCGCCTTCCCGCACCCGGCGCCGCAGCTCACGGCAACTGTCGCCATTCGAGCCAGCTCGCCCCTCGAGCTGTCGGCGTGCCTCGTCGCCGGCCTCGATGCGCTGCGCGAGCCTGACCTCGTCGGCCTTCCTGAGCAGCCGGTACCGACCGATCTCGGTGAGATACACCTCCAGGAGGTCGTCGGTGTCGGGAAGGGCGCGCCTAGCTCGTGACATGCGCACTCCTGTCTCAGCCGCCAAGACAGAACGCAGCAACCTGCAACCTCGAAGTCCGCCTTGCTCCGAGGCGCAGGCCCGTTTCGAACTCGACCCACTCGCCGACTCGAGGGCCGCGCACGTCGCCGACCTCGGTCGAGAGAAAGTATGAGCCGCGCGCGCCACCGGGAAACGTCTTCGTTCCTGTCGAATGCGACGATATGGCGCGAACCTGCCCGAAAAAATTCGCGTCGATGTGGGGGAGCCCGGTCGACGCGACTCCGCCCCCTACGCATCGTCGTCGGGAGATCACTGATAGTGATTCGCGTCGGTGCCCCGTTGCCGGTGACACCGGGTGATCGCCTTCGCCCCGCGCCGTGGCCGAGCCGCCGGCCGAGGGGAGCTAGTTGATCGCGGACGTGTCGATGCGGGTCATGATGCGATCCGCGTCGCGGCCGAGGCGCCGTAGCTGTTCCGGCGAGAGCACGTCGATCACGAGCGATCGCACATGGGCGACATGCCCGGGCGCCGCTTCGGCCAGGGTCCGGAAGCCCTTCTCGGTGAGGACGGCGTTCGTGAACCGTCCGTCCGTCGGATCGGGTTCACGGCGCACCATCCCGCGCTCCTCGAGTCGCTGCACCAGGCGTGACAACCGGGACAGCGAGGCGTTGGTGACTTCCGCCAGCGAGCTCATGCGCATCGTTCGCTCTGGATTCTCGGAGAGCATCGCGAGCACTTGGTACTCCACCATCCGGAGGCCCGAATCGCGCTGGAGCTGCTGGTCGATGGACCACGGGAGCCACATCATCAGCCGCACCACCGACAGCCAGGCATCCA
The DNA here is from genome assembly GCA_035316025.1 of Acidimicrobiia bacterium. Lineage (GTDB taxonomy): Bacteria > Actinomycetota > Acidimicrobiia > IMCC26256 > JACDBD01 > JALZAA01. The sequence continues at coordinate 30,157 of DATFXL010000136.1, read as the reverse complement.
GCTCATCCGCCGTCAACCACTGCACGTCCGGCTCGTCGCCACGCCGCGGGCTCTCCTGCGCCATGACCTCACGGTAGCTCGAACTCAACGGTTCAAGTGACTCTGGCTCGCCCGCCGGTCCCGCGCCCGCCGAGAGGCGCTGACCAGAGCCGAATGTTCAGGCTGGTCGCGAGTAGACACTTGACTGATCAAGTGCTTCCGGGTCAGGTTACTTGAGTTGTCAAGTGAGGTGAGTCCAGGCGGCAACGAGTAGTCCCCCGTTCACGACACCCGCCATGGTGTCGTGGAATGGACCCGATCGAAGGCCGAGTGGTCTATCGCCAACACTGAACCGTTTGTTGGCCATCGGGTAGTGCGCAGGGAGTCAGCAGTGTTCGTCTGGATATAGACGTGTTTGTCCGCGTAGCATCCGCGCTGCACTCCTCGGCGCGAGTGAGCATGGAACATGGCGCGACGAATGCGGCGACAAGCCGCGAAGCGACGGCTGCGGCGGATCCTGAGCTGCCTTGCGGCCGTCGTCTTCGTGGCGGTCGTCGGGGCGTGGGGATTCGTCGAAACCGGCTCGTCCGGCGCGCACTCCGTCCGGGAGAGGAGGTCGCCGCACGCGGTCTCGAGGCACTCGGCGACGTCGCCGACCACGACGACGACGAACACGTCCCTCCCGCCGACGCCGGTCCCCCTCCAGGGTGGTGCCGTCGCCCCCGTCATCTCTCGAGTGTCTACGCCCAACCCGGTGGTGTTCTTCACGATCGACGACGGGATGGTGCGTGACCCCGCCGTCACCGACTTCCTGCGCGAGCAGCACATCCCGGTGACGATGTTCCTCCTTCCCAACTTCCTGCACGAAGATCCGGCGTACTTCCAGGCCATCCATGCACTCGGCGCGTCGGTCCAGGACCACACCATCTCCCACGGCGATCTCCGCAAGCTGAGCTCGGCCCAGCAACAACGGGAGATCTGCGGCGTGCTCGACGAGTACGCCATGCGCTTCGGCGCCCGGCCCTGGCTCTTCCGGCCGCCCAGCGGCTTCTACAACCAGTCGGTGCCCGTCATCGCGCGTCGGTGCGGCATCCGGGCGCTCGTGATGTGGCGGGCCACGATGAACGACGGCCGGCTCGACGTCCAGGGCGGCGGGCCGCTCCAAGCCGGCGACATCATCCTGATGCACTTCCGTCCCGACCTGCGCCAGAACCTCGAAGTCGCACTCGACGCGGCACGCGCCGCCGGGCTGCAGCCGGCCGCACTCGAGCAGTACCTCACACCCCCGTAGCTCGTCGGTGGGCGAGACTGATGGGGTGAGCGCATCCGGCGACGGCCGACTCACGCGGCCGCAGTCCGTCGAAGAGGTGTCCGCCCGCCTCCGGGAGCAGGCGTATCTCGCCGATCGCGGGCTCGGGACGGCGATCTTCCTCTCGCTCTCGCTCGGACAGCCGCTGCTGCTCGAAGGCGAAGCCGGCGTGGGGAAGACCGAGGTCGCCAAGGCGCTGGCGCCCGCGCTCGGCGCCGAGCTGGTGCGCCTGCAGTGCTACGAGGGCATCGACGCCCATCAAGCGCTCTACGAGTGGGACTACACACGCCAACTGCTCTACGTACGCCTGCTGCAAGAAGGCGGCGACCTCCGCGAGGACGCCGCCGACGAGATCTTCGGGCCTCGGTTCCTGGTCGAGCGGCCGTTGCTGCAGGCGGTGCGGGCCGGGGATGGCGCGGTTCTGCTGATCGACGAGGTCGACCGTGCCGACGACGAATTCGAGGCGTTTCTGCTGGAGATGCTCTCCGACTTCCAAGTGACGGTGCCCGAGCTGGGGACCATCCGCGCCGAGAGGCCCCCGGCGGTCGTCCTCACCTCGAATCGGACCCGTGAGCTCCACGACGCCTTGAAGCGTCGCTGCCTCTACCACTGGATCGACTACCCGTCGCCGGAGCGAGAAGTCGAGATCATCGCGGCGCGGGCGCCCTCGGTTCCCGCCGAACTGGCTCGCCGCGTGGCGGGTGCCGTCGAACGCATCCGGGCGCTCGACCTCGTGAAGCAGCCCGGCGTCGCCGAGACCATCGAGTGGGCCAAGGCGCTCGCGTTCCTCGGCGCCGAGCGACTGGAGCGCGACTCGGTCGACGTCACGCTCGGGACGGTCGTGAAGGACCACGACGATCTCGTGCGCATTCGGAACGAGCTTGGCCAGATCCTCGCCGATGGCTGACGGGAACGGCCGCGTCGACCAGGTCGTTCCGGCGCTCGCCGGATTCGGCCGCGCCCTGCGCGCCGCCGGCCTGCTCGTCGGGACCGGGCAGGTGCTCGCCTTTTGCGAGGGGCTCGCGCAACTCGATCCGACGGACCTGCGCGACGTGTACTGGTCGGGCCGGGCGTGTCTGGTGTCCCGGCACGACGATCTCCCTACCTACGACGAAGCGTTCACTCGTTACTTCTTCGGAGAGCCGGGACACCGACTCGTCGTCACCGGCGCCGGTGCTCCGGTGATCGACGAGCGACAGCCGACCCTTCACGCTTCCGGGGCAGTCGCGAGCACAGAGAGCCAAGCAGACGCCAGCGACGTCGGACACGCGGCCTCCGACTTCGAGCTCCTGCGCGCCAAGGACTTCGCCGACTGCGACCCGGAGGAGCTCGCCGCCATCGGCCGGCTCCTTGCCGGGCTGCTGATCGCCACGCCGTGGCGGAAATCGCGCCGCACGCAGCGGGCGACGAAGGGCGTGCGACCCGACCTCCGCCGCGCCCTCCGTGCGCACGTTCGCCACGGCGCGGTCCATCGGATCCCGCGACGTCGCCCGCGCGTGCGCCCCCGACCGCTCGTACTAATGCTCGACGTGTCGGGGTCGATGTCGGCCTACTCGCGCGTGCTCTTGCAGTTCGCGTACGCCGTCGCCCGCGGTCCGGGCCGCGTCGAGGTGTTCTGCTTCGGCACGCGACTGACCCGAGTCTCGAACGCGCTCGCGCGCCGGGACCCGGACGAGGCGCTCCGCCAGGCTGCCGAGACGGTCATCGACTGGGAGGGCGGGACGCGGATCGGCGAGTCGCTGCGCGAGTACCTCCGCACGTGGGCGTGGCGCGGCGGCTGCCGGGGTGCCATCGTCGTGATCTGCTCGGACGGCCTCGAGCGCGGCGACCCGGACGTGCTCGCCGCGGCCATGGCTCGGCTCGCCCGCCTCGCCCACCGGGTCGCCTGGGTCAACCCGCTGAAGGCAGGGCCGGCGTACGAGCCGGCCACCCGGGGGATGCGGGCGGCCTTGCCGCACATCGATCTGCTCGTATCGGGCCACAACCTGGCGAGCCTCGCCGACCTGGCCGGCGTCATCGAGACGTTCGGCTGACGGTCGCCACGCCAGGAGCGGCGATCGAAGGGATTCGGCGCCCGGGCGCCCCTATTGCGCCGTCGGGAACCAGCGGTTGCGCACCTGGAACAGGTAGCGGTCGGTGAGGTGGTTGAGGAAGCGACGCCCCTGGTCGAAGCGCGTGGCGAGGTCGGCGAGCAGCCGCGCCAGGCCTGATACCGGGGTGCGTTCGGCGGCGGCGCGGTACCACCGCGGGCCGAGCCACTCGAACAGGCCGGCCGCGCCGCGGTCGCCGGCCAGCTGCTCCACGTCGTGAAGGGTCGGCGCCGGCACGTCGCCGGCGGGAAGCGAGCGGAGGAGCCGTTCGAGCTCGATCGGATGGAGCGTGCGCGAGAAGGAGTGGTCGGGGAACACGCCGGTGAGGAACAGGGCGAGGTCACCGAGGCGCCGGTAGATCCCCGGACGGTCGGATTCCGGGACGGCGTCGAGCGCGGCGGCCAAGCGAGCGGCGTCGAGCTCGCTGAAGCGCTGGCGTCGCCACCGGCCCCGCCGCTTCACCCACACCGGGCCGCTCATCACCCTCGTATACGAGGTGAGGTGCTCGACCACGAAGTAGCGGCGGGCGGGGTCAACACCGAACTCCCGCAGCTGCTCGGCGTCGAAGACCGGAACCCGCATGCGGGGCGTGACGCGCTCCTCGACGAAGTTCGTGTGCCCGAGCTCGTCGACCGCGCGGTGCACGGCGACGGCGAACACGAGGAACGGCGACGCGTGGACGAGCAGCTCGTCGCGCTCGTGAGCGCCCAGCACCAGCTCGAACGCAGCCGGGGACCCGAGGACGTCCTCGACGAGCTCGGGATGCGAGCGCAGGTAGGCCGATGCGTCGTTGTCGCTCGCCGGAGCGTCGAACGCCCCGCCGAGGATCGCCAGGTCGGCCTCGGTGAGGTGGTCGAGGTACGCAGTGCCGGGGTTCACGCGTCCAATATGCATCACCCGGCGAACCATCGGGGTCATGACCCGCGACGTTCAGTTCCTGGACGTCGGCCCCCGGGCTAGCGTTCGATGGGTCGCGATGCAGCAGACGATCAGGGCAGACGCGGGCGTCTACCACGACGCTCGGCACCAGGAGCAGGTCCAACCGGCGGCGACGTTCGTGTCGCCGCCGCACCCATGGGGCGCGCTCGTCACCGCCTGCATCGCCTTCTTCCTGATCGCGGTGAACACGACCGCCATCAACACCGCGGTCAGCGCCATCGCCGACGACCTGACGATCTCGTCGACCACCCTGGCGTGGGCGCTGAACGCCTACCTCCTCGCCGTCGCCGCGTTTGTCGTGCTCGGAGGACAGCTGGGCGACGTGCTCGGCCGTAAACGCATCTTCGTCTTCGGGATGGTGCTCTACACGATCGCCGCGATCGTCGTGGCGACCTCAGGCACGGCGTTCCAACTCATCGGCGGGCGCGCCCTCCAGGGCGTGGGCGCGGCGGTCCTGATGCCCGCCACCATGGCGATCCTGCACGACGCGTTTCCCAAGGAGAAGCAGGGGTTCGTGCTCGGCATCTGGGGCGCCGTCGGCGGGGTCGCGTTCGCGCTCGGGCCGCTCATCGGCGGGTTCTTCACCGACGCCATCAGCTGGCGGTGGGTCTGGTGGAGCAACGTGCCCATCGCGATCGTCGCCCTGCTCTTCGCAGGCCCGATGCTGCGCGGGCTGTCTCTCGGCAAGAAGGGAGCTCAGTTCGACGTCGCCGGCATCGTGCTGCTCGCGATCGGGCTGTTCACGGCCGTGTTCGCGCTCCAGCAAGGAGCGCGCTGGGGCTGGGGATCGCCGTCCATCCTGGCGCTGTTCGCAGTCGCTGCCGTCTCGCTGACGGCGTTCGCGCTGGTCGAGTTGCGCGCGAAGGAGCCGCTCGTGCATCTGCGCCTCCTGGGCAGTCGGGTGTTCGCGGGCGGGAACGTCGGGACGTTCATCAACGCGGTCGCCCTGATCGGCTTGCTCTACTTCTTCAACCTGTACGCCCAGTCGTCGGTTCTGCTCGACTACTCCGCGCTCCTCGCCGGCGTCGCGCTGCTGCCGTTCGGAATGGGAATCTTCGCGGCGTCACTCGTCTCCGGACGGCTCGCCGACCGCATCGGCGCCCGCCTTCCCGTCGCCGTCGGCATCGGCCTCCAGGCCGCCGGCTGTTTCCTCCTCTGGTTCACCGACGTGTCGACCACCTTCAGCGGGCTGTGGCTGCCGACCCTCGTCGCCGGCCTCGGTGTCGGTATGACGTTCTCGACCCCGTCCGCCGCCGGTCTCCAGGCCGTTCCGCCCGAGGAGGCCGGTGAGGGGTCCGGGATCATCAACATCTTCCGTTACGTGGGCGCCTCGCTGGTCATCGCCGTCGGGAGCCTCTTCTACGCCAGTGTCGGCATCGCCGAGATGAACCACCAGCTCGACGCGGCCGGCGTGAACCGCGTCGAAGAGGAGCAGCTCGACCAGGCGCTCACGGGGTCACCCAGTGCGATCGCGGCGCAGGCGAACCAGCTGCGGGGTCAGCAACGGCAGGCGTTCATCTCCGGCGCCCGACAGGGGACCGTCGACGGGTTCGACGCGTCGATGCTCGTGATCGCCGTCAGCTCGGTCGGCGGGCTCGTGCTGTGGCTGGTGCTGATGCGACCGGGCCGGCCGGTCAGTCGGCCTTCCCGCGCTTCCGTGCCTTCCGCGCCTTCTTGAACTCACGAACGCGCTCGAGCGACTCGGCCGAGCCGACGTCGGCGACCGAGCGGGGCGCCGCGTCCGAGAATGGCGCCGCCGCCTCCTCCCACCCCGGTGCGGCCTGACCCAACCGCTTGCCGAGGATGGCGAGGAAGATCTTCGACTTCTCCTCGCCGTAGCCCGGGAGCTCCCGCAGGCGGCGGTATGTCTCGTCACCCGACGGGGCCTCCCGCCAGATCGCGCCGGCGTCGCCGCCGTAGTGCTCGACGATGCACGCACACAGCGCGTACGTGCGCCTGCCCATGGAGCCGGGATACCGGTGCATCGCCGGCTTGTCGCGGAAGATCGCCTCCACCTCGTCGGGGCCCAGCGCCGCGATCGTCTCGGCGTCGAGCGAGCCGCCGAGACGTTCCCGCAGCGTGTACGGGCCTCGGAAGGCCCATCCCATCGGGACCTGCTGGTCGAGCAGCATCCCGATGAGCAGTGCGAGGGGGTTGTCTTCGAGCAGCCGGTCGGCCTCGGCGTCCCCCGTGATCGGGATGGCAGCGCCGACCTGAGTGTGGGGGTCGGATTTCACGCCGTCAGGCTAGGCCGTGAGCGTCACTCCTCGATCGTGATGGCGTGCTCGGGGCAGTTCTCCTCGCCGACGCGTGCCTTCTCCTCGATCTCCGCGGGCACGTCCTCGTCGGGGATGAGGCAGTGGCCGCGGTCGTCGGCGTCGAACACCTCGGGCGCGAGGGCGTAGCAACGGCCGTGCCCGACGCACAGGTCGGTGTCGACGCGCACCTTCATGGCGTGGCCGGAGTGAACACGAGCGGCAGGTACTCGACGGCGCGGATTCCCGCCGAGTACTTCGGCCGCTCGCCGGGCTTGATCTCGTAGTCGGAGATGCGCTCGTGGAGCTGCTCGAGCGCGACCCGCAGCTCGAGGCGGGCCAGGTGCGAACCGAGGCAGCGATGCACACCGCCGCCGAACGCGAGGTGACGGTTGGCCGGACGTTCGAAGTCGACGTCGGCGGGCTCGGCGAAGCCTCGCTCGTCGATGTTCGCCGAGCCGAGCAGGACCGTGACCTTTTCGCCGGGCTCCAGGCATTCGCCGCCCAGCTCGACCTCCTGGGCGACCACACGCGGCACGCCCGGCACCGGTGTCTCCCACCGCAAGAGCTCTTCGACCGCGCCTGGGATCTTCGACGGGTCGTCGACGAGGCGCTGCCTCTGTTCCGGGTGCTGTGCGAGGTACGACACCATGCACCCGATCGATGCCGTCACCGTGTCGAGCCCGGCGAGCAGGAACAGGTAGCAGATGTCGAGGATGTCCTCACGGGTCAGGCGGTGGCCGTCGACCTCGGCTTGGAGGAATCCCGTCAGCATGTCATCGCGCGGCTGACGTTCGCGCTCGTCGAGCACGTTGTCGAAGTGCGCGTAGATCTTCTGGCCCGTCTCGGCTTGGATCCGCGTGAACTCGTCTTCGGGGATCTGCGCCGCTTCGCCGTCGGGACGGATGATGTTGTCCTTGAGCTGGAGGAACAGTTCGAGGTCCTCGAGCGGTAGCCCGAGCAGGCGTAGGAAGACGGTGCAGGGGAGCGGGATCGCGAAGGCGCTGTTGAACTCGCACTCGCCGGTCTGGATGAAGTCGTCGATCAGCTGGTTGCTCAGCTTGCGTACGTCGGCCTCGAGCAGCGCCACCTGCTTCGGCGCGAACAACGGGTCGAGCAGCCGCCGGTACTTCACGTGCTCGGGCGGGTTGACCTGCAGCGGGATGAGCGGCCGCACGTTCCCGATCGACACCGCGTCCATGTCGGACGAGAACACGTCGGCGTTCCGGAGCGCGAACTCGACGTCCTCGTGGCGGGCGACGATCGTGCCGCCCTGGTCGGTGCGCAGGACCGGTGCGTGCTCGCGCAGCAGGTCGTACATGGGCTGCGGACCCGCGGGGTCGAAATCGAACTGCCCTTCGGGCATCTCGGGCGAGTCGGACACTTCCGCCTCGGACATGGACGTCCCTCCAAGCTCGACGGCCGCGCCCCCTCCCTGACGCCGGCGTCAGCATAGCGGAGCGATACCGTGGAGTATCCCATCTCGGTCCAAGTCGGTGAGGGGGCACATGACCCGACCCCAGCCTCGCTCCGTGAACGTCGTCGTCCTGCGGCCGGGCCTGGCCGAGAGCTGCCGGGGCGCGCTCGGACGGGCGGCCCGCCACTTCAACGACGCCGTGGGCGAGCTCGACCTGGTGCTCGCCCGCGTCGGTGACCGGCTCGACGAGACCGCCCGCGCCGGGCACGCGGCGATCCGGGCCGGGAGGCTCGCCTATCGCCAGCAGCGCCGGCGGGACCGGGTGCGCGGGCCGCTCGGCCTCGTGCCCGACTACCCGCCGTCGAACAGCCGGTAACCCTCGAGGTAGCCCATCTCGACGAGCTCCGTCCGCGGGCACACGCGCGCCAGTTCGTCGCGGATCGGCTTCGTGTCGATCGCGTTCGAGAACCCGGGCAGCCAGTCGTCGTGATGGCTCAGAACGACGCGCCGCGGGCGCAGGAGGTCCGCCTCGCGCGCCACGAAGCCGGCGAGCGATCCCTGTACAGGCTCGCCGTCGACGTTGCCGCGCCCGGCGGCGGCGACGATCGCCACGTCCGGGCGCACATCGCGCAGGACCCCTGACCAGTGCCCGGACGTGTCCTGGTAGAAGAGCGAGCCGTCCGAGGTCTCGAACAGGAACACGAGCGCGCCCCCGTCGCCGCGAGCGCCCTGGTAGGTCTCCCTGAGGTGTGCCTGCACGCCGGCGTCGAGTGTGCCGAACCAATCCGCGAGGGCGGCGAAGCGAGCCTGCTGTTCCTGATACGTCAGTCCGAGGTCGCCGATGCACACCTCGTCGGCGTCGGTCATCTTGCTCTGCGACCAGACACACGAGTGCTGGCTCGGGAACGCGGTCACGGTCACGTCGGGCGCGAGGCGGACACGTTCACCGCCGGCCACGGGCAGAAGTCGCTCGACGGGGACACCCGCCTGCTCCATGACGCGCACCGTCTCGTAGGACCCGAGGATCCGCGCCCCGGTGTTGCGGGCGATGGTCTCGGCGCCCCAGACGTGGTCGAAGTGCGAGTGGCCGACGACCACCCAGTCGGCCCGGTCGACGTCTCCGGTCGTCAGACCGACCGGCGGCGCGGCCGGCACGCGGTCCATGTACGCGTCGAGAAAGACAACGAGCTCGCCGACCGTCAGACGGAACGTCGCGCATCCCAGCCAGTCGAGTGTTGCCTGCGACATTGCGGTCAGACTCGCGGCGGACCACTCCGGAGGACGGTCCCGGCCAGGTCTCCGGTCGGTTCACCGTCCCGCATGAACACGCGCCCGTTCACGATCGTCGCGACATAGCCGTCGCCGCGCTGCACGAATCGACCCGCGCCGCCGGGGAAGTCGTGCACGTACTCGGGCAGCGGCAGATGAATCCCATCGAGGTCGAACACGTTGAGGTCGGCGTACGCGCCCTCCCGTATCACGCCGCGGTCGGTGATCCCGAAGACGCCGGCGGTGTCGGAGGTGAGGCGGCGGATCCCGTCCTCGAGGCCGAACACGCCCCGGTCGCGGACCCAGTGCGACAGGAAGAACGTGGGCAATGAAGCGTCCATGATCTGGCCGACGTGGGCGCCGGAGTCCCCGAGCCCGAGCATCACGGACGGATGGTGGAGCATCTCGTCCACTGCCGCGAGGCTCTGGTTGAGGAACGGGAAGCTGAACAGCGCCCGGCCGCGGCTCTCACGAGTGAGGCGGACGAACGTGGCCGCCGGCGTCTCGCCCGCCTGTACCGCGATCGCGGCCAGGCTGTCCTCCGGCGTGTATGCGTAGTGCGCGTCCTGTGTCCCGACCAGGTACACCCACCCGGGATCGAGGCCAGGCGGGTGCTCGTCGGCGTCCCGGACGAGCACCGCGCGCCTCGCGTCGTCGTCGAGCACGGCGAGACGGCCGTCGAGGTCGAGCGCCTGCAGCGCGCGCCACGACGGCAACGTGTCGTAGAACGTGCGGTGCGCGAGGCCGAACAGCAGGCCGATGCCGCGGGCGGTCGTTTGCGGGCGGAGGTGCGCGCCGCGCGCCGCCTCCTCGTCGACGAAGCCGAGCACGCGCGAATGCAGTTCGGGACGGAAGTCGCTCTGCGCCAGCCCGAACGTGACCGGCCGACGTGTCGTCCGGTTGATCTCCGCCATCCACGAGACTTCAGCCTTCGACGCCTCGTAGTCGGGACCGTCCGCCTCGCCGAACTTGGGCGCGACCTCGAACGTGCCGCGCCCGTGGCGACCGAGCACCTCGCCGATGGCGAGGAGCTCGTCGGGCGCGGCGTACGTGCCCGGGACGGCGCGGCCATCGGGGACGCGGTGGAGCATCGTGCGCGACGTCGAGAAGCCGAGCGCGCCGGCGGCGATCGCCTCATCGACGAGCGCCGTCATCGCCGCGATGTCGTCATCGCCTGCGGGCTTCTCGTCGAGGCCCCGCTCGCCCATCGCCCAATGCCGCACCGCGCAGTGCCCGACCATGCCCCCGACGTTGACGCCCTTCGGGAGCCGGTCGACCTCGGCGAGGTACTCGCCGTAGGTCTTCCACTGCCACGACAGGCCGTCGAGGATGCTGGCGGCGGGGATGTCCTCGACCGACTCCATCAGCTCGGCGAGGTACTCGCGGTCCTCGGGCTTGCACGGCGCGAACGTGACGCCGCAGTTGCCGAGGACGACCGACGTGACGCCGTGCCAGCACGACGACGACGCCACGGGATCCCAGCCGACCTGGGCGTCGAGGTGGGTGTGGACATCGACGAAGCCCGGGCTGACCACACGACCGCCGGCGTCGATCGTCTCGCGGCCATTGCCGTCGACGGCGCCGACGGCGACGATGCGGTCGCCTCGCACCGCTACGTCGCCCCGGAACGACGGTCGGCCCGTGCCGTCGACGATCGTCCCGTCCCGGATCACCAGGTCGTGCGTCAAGCCCGTCCCCTCGGCCGCGTGCCCGGAGCCTAGGCGCCGTCCGAAACCGCCCCTTGCGCTCGGCTCGGCCCGAGGACAAACTTATACTCTGATATGAATTTTGCCCGACGGAGCGACTCGGCGCAGCAGGACGACAGCGAGCAGGGGCGCCGGGAGCAGGGCAAGGCGCGGCGGCGGCGACGCATCCTCGACGCCGCCGCGCGGCTCATCGAGACGGACGGGCTCGACGGTGTCACGATGCGCGGTCTCTCCGACGCCGCCGGCGTGAGCTACGCGACCGTCTACAACCTCGTCGGAGCGAAGGAGGACGTGCTCGTCGGGGTGTTGCGCGCCGGCCTCGAGGATCTGGGCGGACAACTCACCTCGGTCGACTCGCCCGACCCGCTCGACCGGGCGCGCGCCGTCGTCGCCGGGGTCGTCGACCATTTCGTCGCCCGCCCCGTGTTGTACGGCGCCCTCGTCCAAGCGGTCCACGATCCCGTCACCGGGGGGCGCGGCCTTCCGATCCGCCGCCGGACCATCGCGATCTACGAGGCGTCTATTCGCGACGCGATCGACGAGGGGTTGCTGCGCGACGACCTCGACGCCCACGTGCTCGGCGTGCACGTCACCCTGGCGGTCAACGGCGTGATCCGCCGGTGGGCAGCAGGCGAGATCGACGCCACCGGGTTTCGCGCCGAGGCCGATTACGCGCTGCGTGTCGCGTTGCTCGGCGTAGCAACGACGTCGACGCGCGCGAAGCTGCTCGACGAGCTCAGGGCCTGCGAGCGAACGCTCATCCGCTCAGCCGGTCGAGCCGCGTGACAGGAAGGTGCTCCATGGGACGAAAGATCCTCTTCATCACTACCGATCAGCAGCGCTACGACGCCTTGGGATGCAATGGCAACGACATCGCGCGCACCCCCGTCGTCGATCGTCTCGCCGCCGAGGGCATCAACTACCGGCGGGCGTACAACCAAAACACCGTGTGCATGCCGGCGCGCTCGACCATGCTCACCGGCCAGTACGTGCGTACGCACGGCGTCTTCGCCAACGGCGTCCGGCTCCCGCACGACGCACCGAGCGTCGCCGCCCACCTCGCCGAACACGCCGGGTACCGCACCGCGCTCCTCGGCAAGGCCCATTTCGATCCCGGCTTCGACCCGATGTTCACGTTCCCCGAGAACGCGATGGCGGGCGAGGGCTCGACCGGGCCGCTGCGCGGCTTCGAGCACGCCGAGCTCGCCATGCACGCGCCGACGGTGGCGGGCCGCCCGTTCCAGCACTACGGCAAGTGGCTCGCCGAGAACCATCCCGATGACGTGGGGGGCTTCGCCGCACTCCTCCAAGCCGAGGGCGGCGGCGACACCGGGGCGCCGGAGACGAAGGTGAATCCGATCCCGCGCGACCTGTACCACACGGACTGGGTCGCTGATCGCACGATCGCATTCCTCGAGTCGCTCGACGACGGCGACGACTGGTTCGTCTGGATGAGCTTCCCCGACCCGCACCATCCGTGGGATCCCCCTGCGGCGGAGCGTAAGCGAGTGCCGTGGCAGGACCTCGACCTGCCGCCCGGGCACCCGGGCTCGCCGGACGCCGTGCGCGAGGTGCTCGCACGGAAGCCGCCGCACTGGCTCGGGTTCTACGAGGGCACGTGGCACAACGTCGAAGGCGGCCCGGCCCGGTTCGTGCCGTCGACGCTCACCGACGACCAGCTGCGCGAGGTCAACGCGATGGCGCACGTGATGAACGAGCTCATCGACGAGGCGTGCGGCCGCGTGCTCGACACGGTCGCCGGGCGCGGGTGGTCCGACGACACCGACGTGTTCTTCACCACGGACCACGGCGAGCTGCAGGGCGAGTACGGGCTCTTGTTCAAGGGGCCGTTCCACACCGATGCCCTCATGCGCGTGCCCCTCGTGTGGCGTCCGGCGCCCTCGGCAGGTGTCGAGCCGGCCGCGGTCGCCGATCCGATCGGGCACGTCGACCTGGCGCCCACGTTCTGCGCCATCGCCGGCGTCGAGCCGTCGCCGTCGATGCAGGGGGCGCCTCTTCCCGCCGCGCCCGGCTCGAACCGCCAACGCGCGCTGTGCGAGTGGGACAGCCAGTTCCCCGGTTACGGGATGCACATGCGGTCGATCTACCGCGACGGCTGGCTGTGCACGACGTACGAGCCCAGCACGGCGGGGCAGCCCAACGGCCTGGAGGAGTTCCTCGGCCTTCTGCCCGAGGCCATCGCTGCCCGGCTCGGCCTCGCGCACGGGGGGCCACGCAGCCGCATCACCTACGACGGCACCGAGGGCGAGCTCTATCGGGTCGACGAGGACCCGCACCAATTCCAGAATCTGTGGGACGACCGCGGGTACCGGTCGGTGCGGTCCGACCTTGTCGCCGACCTCTACGACAACCTCCCGGCCGAGCGCGACCCGAAGCTTCCCGTGGCGCGCCCGGCGTAACGAGGGAAAGGAACGAACCGATGCCGACCGGACCGACCAAGGAGCAGATCAAGGCGCTGGTCGAGAGTGACCTCGAGACCCCGGTCGTCATGCTGAACCTGCTGAGGTTCGCCGAGCGCGCCGGCGGCAACGGCGAGGGATCGGGTCGCGATTCGTACACCCGCTACGGCGAACGTGTCCGCTCGATGCTCGAGCAGGTCGGGGGCCGGATCCTGTGGCAGGGCCGGGCCGACTCCGTGGTGATCGGCGGCGAGGACGACGAGTGGGACGCCGTCATCCTCGTCGAGTACCCGTCGCGCAAGGCGTTCCTCGAGATGACGTCCAGCCCGAAGTATGGCGACGTGTCCAAGGACCGGACCGCCGGGCTCGCCGACTCCCGCCTCATCGCGATGACGGAGATCTACCGCAACACCGGGGAGTGAGCCCGCCCAGCCGCCCGGCGCCTTCCACGTTGCACAAACCGCAGCTCGACAAGGCGGTTTCAGTGACAACGGAGCGGGGGGCGTCAGTCGCGATAGCCGCGGGCGTGCGCGGCTTGCCCTTGGCGGGTCGCGCCCCGCTTCGCCCGGTCGCGGCTCGCCTTGTCACCCGGTGTGTACCGGTACTTTCGCCCGTGATCGCCCCACTGGTAGTAGGGGCCCTTCGAGTCATGGCGTCGTCGGACGGGCACGTTCGCTAGTCCTCCCCTTCGAGTGCCTTGCGAGTCCGCCCTCGCGTCGCGAGGTCGGTGGCGTGCGTCATCACCGGCGCCGAGCCGAGCCGGCCGAACCCGCCGATGCGCGGGACCGTGATCGTGCGGTAGCCGGGGATCCGTTCATGCGTCAGCGCGCGCACGATCGCCTTCGCAACGGACTCGGGTGGAAGCCCGTAGTCGAGCGCGCCCGGCTCGCCCGCCGGCTCCCCGGTTCGGATACGGGCCATGAACTCGGTCTTGATCGGACCGGGCGCGATCAGCGTCACCTGCACGCCGCGCCGGATGACCTCCCGCCTGAGGCCGTCGGTGAAGCCCTGCACCGCGAACTTCGTGGCGCTGTACACGGCCTCACCCGGTGCGGCGACGTATCCCGCCATCGAGCCGACGTTCACGATGTGTCCGCGCCGGCGTTCGAGCATGCCCGGCAGCACGCGCTGGGTCAGGTCGATGAGAGCGAGCACATTGACCTCGAAGAGCTGCCGCACCCGTTCGGGTGGCATCGACTCGACGACACCCTTCCATCCGAGCCCGGCGTTGTTGACGAGCACGTCAACCGGCTCGGCTTCCTTGACGAGCGCGGCGCGGTCGGCGTCGTCCGACACGTCGCCCGGCGCGGGCACGATGCCGGCGTGCTCCCCGGCGAGGGACTCGAGCCGCCGCTCGTCGCGGGCGGCGGCCCAGACCTGCGCCCCCTTGCGAGCCAGTCGCAGCGCGGTGACGCGTCCGATGCCGGTGGACGCGCCGGTGACGACCACGCGGGTGGCGTCGAGATCCATGCGACCCCTCCTCTTCGCGGCGGGTCGTTGTGTTCTACCCGCTGGCCCCCTCAGGCGACACGTCGGCTCGCGTCGAGGCGGTCCGCGACCGAGCTGCACGCTTCGACGAGCGCGGGGACGAAGCAGCCGGCGCCCAGCACGCAGGCGGCATGGTCGGTGTCCGCCTCGTGAACGGTGGCACCGGGGATGGCCTGTGCGAGCTTGCGTTGGCGCGAGGGCGACACCAGCCGGTCGCGCGTCGTGATGACGACCGCGCTGGGGACGTCGATCGCGCCCACCCATTCGTGCGAAGTGAACTGCCCGAGGGCACAGGCGGCGCCAAACATCGCCGCCGGGGTGCAGCGCAACATCTCGCGGAACGCCCATTGCGGCAGACGCAACCCGTCGAGGGCATCGGGCGCGGGCGGTGGGACCAGCGCGGGTGGCGGTCGGTGGGGCCGCGGGATGGCGTCGACGAGCCGCAGCGCGGTCACCGCGCCCCACATCGCCCAGAAGCCCCACTTCTCGTGCGGTTTGCCGCGGAAGTTGCGGCTCGTTGCGCACAGCACCAGGCCGTCGACTCGGTCGCGGTGATGGCGCCACATCAGTTGCGCCACCGGCCCGCCCAGGGAGTAGCCCACGGGAATGCAGCGATCGACGTCGAGCGCGTCCAGCAGCGCGACCCCGTCGTCGGCGCAATCGCGCAGCCGATAGTCCGCTCCGGCGCGGAGGCCCTGACCGTGACCCCGCAGATCCATCGCCACCACCCGGAACCGCTCGCTCAGCGGCCCGAAGGCCGGGAACCAGTTCAAGAGGCCCGACGCGCCCAGGCCGTGGAGGAGGAGGAGTGTCGGCGCGTTGCTGGGGCCGGGCATGTCGTAGGCGAGGACGGTGCCGCGTCGACCCAACGCGACCGGCTTCCCGGCCGGGACGGCATCCGCCGACAACCGACCCAGGGTGAGCCCGATCACCTCGAACACGCGACCTCCCCCCTGCCGTCGCGCCCGGTACTTGGCTTACCAGATCACGCAACGGAGGAGGTGGTTCTCCGTCCTCCTCTTTCGACCATCAGGAGAGCCTCACGCCCTGGTTCACCTGACGGCCGTGTCATACAGTGCTGCCGCGCTCGCCGGCCCGATGCCCGGGCGCCGCGAGGGGGCGAGGACATGGCCAAGGTCGAAGAGTCCCGGATCACGCTGGACACGACCGACGTCGACCGCCAGGTCGGTCAACCGGTCGGAGGCGGACAGCTCAAGGAGCCGGTCGCCGTCAACGACATCCGGCGTTGGGTGCAGGGGATGCAGTATGCCAACCCCTTGCATTACGACGACGACTTCGCGGCCGAGACGCGCTTCGGTCGCATCATCGCCCCGCAGTCGTTCACGATCTGTTGCGACGTCGGCCACGGCGCCGGCCCCGCGATCGTCGGCAACATCCCCGGCACGCACATGATCTTCGGCGGCGACGAGTGGTGGTTCCACGGGCCGCGCATCCTTCCAGGCGACCTGCTACGCATGCAGCGCCGGTTCCACGACTACAAGGTGTCGGACACGAAGTTCGCCGGCCCGACGATGTTCTCCCGGGGCGACACGCTCTACCGCAACCAGCGGGGCGAGGTCGTCGCACTGCAGCGCTCGACCTCCGTCCGGTATCTCGCCGAGGAGGCTCGCCGGCTCGGCTTCTTCGAGCGCACGGCGCCCCGCCCGCAGTGGACCGACGAGCAGCTCGGGAACGTAGAGAACATGCGCTTGTCATGGATCCGGTCGAACCGTCGCGGTGAGACGCCGCGATGGGGCGAAGTCGACGCCGGCGTGCAGCTGCCTCGCCGCGCCATCGGACCGCACACGATCGCCAGCTTCGCGACCGAATGGCGGTCGTACACGTTCACGGTGTGGGGCTCGACCTTCCATGAGGGGCCGGAGCACCTGCAGGAGGCCGGTTGGCTCCCCGAGATGGAGCGCAACCTCGAGGCGGGCGAGGAGGACCCGGCGCTGACCGACGGCCTCTATCGCGGGCCGTCGCGCGGGCACGCCGACGAGGAGCACGCGCAGCTCATCGGGATGCCGCGCGGCTACGGGTACGGCGCGTCGATGGGTGCTTGGGTGCTCGACTACGTCGCGTACTGGGCCGGGCACGAGGGGTTCGTGCGTCATTCGAACGTGCAGTACCGGTTCCCAGCGTTCGAGGGCGACGTCACGTACCTCGACGCCGAGGTCACGGGCAAGCGCCGCGACGAGACGCTCGGTGAGACGCTCGTGACGCTCGACGTGATCATGAGCACCCAGGACGGCGCCGTGATGGCGAAGGGCCCGGTCGAGGTGGCACTACCGGAGTAACCGCGCGGGAAGGGCGGGATCGCATGACGACCTTTCGGGGTCCCCCCGCCGACACCGAGGAGGGGATGGGGGCCCTCACCCTGAGTGGCTTCCTCGACGAGGTCACGCGTCGGCATCCCGATCGCGAGGCGCTCGTCTTCCACGATCCCGACGGCAGCGTCGTGAGGTGGACGTACCGCGATCTGCTACGGGAGGCGCAGCGTGTCGGGCGCGCCGTGATCGGCACCGACGTTGGCAAGGACGGGCGCGTCGCGATTCTCATGGGCAACCGTCCCGAATGGGTGGCTGCTCTGTACGGGGTCGCGCTCGCGGGGGCGGTCGCCGTGCCCCTGAACACCTATTTCGAGCCACCCGAGCTCGACTACGTCCTCCGACACTCGGACGCTCGGCTCCTGCTCACCCAGCGCCGGCTGCTCGGTCACGCGTACGTCGACCAGCTCGCCGCGCTGTGCCCCGAGCTCACGGACGCGTCGCCGAGGGAGTTGCGATCGCCGCGGTTCCCGCACCTGCGCGGGGTGGTCGCGCTCGGCTTGGACCAGGCGCACGGGGCAGCCGAGCCGTGGGAGGCGTTCCTCGGACGGGGTGCCGGCGTCGCGATGGACGTGCTGGACGCGGCGGCGGCGGAGGTCACGCCGGCCGACCACGCCGTCATCATCTACACGTCCGGCACGACCGCGGTGCCGAAGGGCGTCCTGCACCCGCACCGGGCGCCGGCGGTCCAGAGCTGGCGGTTCGCCCGGCAGCTGCGGCTGGATCCGAGCGTGCGGGTGTGGAGCGCGTTCCCCTTCTTCTGGTCGGCGGGCCTGGTGATGGTGATGGGCGCGACACTTGCCGCCGGCGGGTGCATCGTGCTGCAGGAGCACTTCGAGCCGGGTGAGGCGTTGCACCTGCTCGAGAGCGAACGCGTGACCTCGCCGCACGCTTGGGCTCATCAGCTCGCCGAGCTCGAGGACCATCCGGACTGGCCGAGCGTGAACCTGTCTTCGATTCGTCATTGCGAGGCGTTCACGAGCTTCGGCCGCCACCCGACGGTGAACGTCGAGGACGCGTGGAGCCCCCGCGCCGCCTATGGCCTCAGCGAGACGTGCACGATCATCAGCTCGCTCCCGGTGGACACGCCGCCGGCAATCCGCGAGCGCAGCCAGGGCGCGATTTTGCCCGGCAACCTGGTGCGGATCGTGGATCGCAGCCACGGCGACGCGCTGCCGGTCGACGCGATCGGCGAGATCACGGTCAAGGGACCGACGCTGATGCTCGGCTACGTGAAGAAGTTGCCCGAGGAGTGCTTCGACGAGGACGGGTTCTTCCACACCGGTGACGCGGGGTATGTCGACGGTGAGGGGTACATGCACTGGACCGGGCGCATGACCGAGATGATCAAGACCGGCGGCGCCAACGTGTCCCCCGTCGAGATCGAGGAGACCCTGCTGCGGCATCCCGGCCTCAAAGCGGCGCTGGCTGTGGGTATCCCGGATGCCAAGCTCGGCGAGATGGTCGTGTTGTGCGCCGTCGCGCACGACGGGGTCCCGGTCGCCGAGGACGACGTGCGTGATTTCCTGCGCGGTCGCATCGCGACGTACAAGATCCCGCGCCGCGTGCTCTTCTTCGACGAGGCCGAGCTTTCGCTCACCGGCAACGCCAAGATCCGATCCGACGAGCTCCGCAAGGTGGCGCTGCAGCGTCTATCGGTCACGTCGTGACCTTCGCTGCCGAGGTCGAGCGGGTCCTTCGATTCGTCAGGCCCGCGGTGTGCGGCGGGTGTCGGACCAGCTTCGCCATCTCGCGATGGTCCACCACACCGCGATGGGAAGCGCCAGTGCGCAGAACACTCCGAGAATGATCGACCGTGCCCAGAGTGCCAGTGCCACGGCGATCACCGTGACGAGCCACAGCACGATCAACGCACGCGTGTCGCTTCTCGTCTTTGCAGATCGGACGCCGTCGAGGGCGAAGACCTCACCGTCGTTGACCGGAAGGCCCTCGAGTCCCCTCCGCTTGCGCCCTCGATGCGCGGCAGCCATCCCCGAACAGCTTGCCCGAACTCGCCTCCCTTCGGAACGATGAGTCCGCATCGGCGGCGGTGTCGTACCCCGTGGAGGTGAGGACATGAAGGACAGGACTCCGAGCCCGGAGATGGCGCCCCTCGAGCCGCTCGTGGGCGAGTGGAGCGTCGAGGCCGTGGCCCCGTGGGCGCCGCCGTCCGACGTGCGTGGGCAGACTGTGTTCGAGTGGATGACGGGAGGGACGTTCCTCGTCCAACGCTGGGAGGTTCCGATGGACGAGGCGCCGGACGGCCTCGCCTTGATCGGCCCTGATCCCGAGACCGACCGCGGATACCTGCAGCACTACTTCGATTCGCGCGGAGTGGCACGCGTGTACGCCATGAGCTTGGGCGACGGCGTGTGGGAGCTCAGCCGAACCAGAGCCGATTTCTCGGCCCTCGACTTCTCGCAGCGCTTCCTCGGGACCTTCGCCGGTGACGGCGGGACGATCCGCGGCCGCTGGGAGATCTGCCACGACGGTTCGACCTGGGAGCACGACTTCGAGCTCGTCTACACGCGAGTGGGGTAACCGGAAGGCGATCGGCGCGCGGAGTCGAGCTTCTCGAGGCGGCCGGCTCGACGAGCGTGAAGGGACTCCGCGACCGGAGCCGGCAGGGTCGGGCACTCGACCAACCGTGGGTTCGGTCACGGGCCAAGGGTCGTCGACGTCGGCCCGCGCGTACGATGCCGGAATGCCGGCTCGACCGGACGACTCGCCCCAGATCGTTCCGTACCTCTACTACGAGGACGCAACGAGAGCGCTCGACTTCCTGGTCGACGCGTTCGGATTCGAGGTCAAGTCGGCGTTTCGGGACGACGACGGAAACGTCCTGACGGCCCAGCTCCGGACGGGTGACGGCCTGGTGATGGTCGGGCCGGGGATGGATGGGTTCGGAACGCGCGGCGTGCAGGACCAAGACTGGGCGACGACGCGCATGTTCGTCTACGTCGACGACGTCGACTCGCACTACGAGCGGGCGCGTGCCGGCGGCGCCCGGATCGTCAGCGAGCCGGCGATGCACTTCAGCGACAACAAGATCTATATCGCCGCCGATAGCGGCGACCAGCAGTGGATCTTCGCCGAACCGACCTCCCTCGAAGAGAAGGAATCCGCCGAGGACGAGGAGGAGCCGGCATGAAGGCCGCCGTGTACTACGAGACCGGGCCGCCCAGCGTGTTCCGCTACGAGGAGGTGCCGGACCCGGTGTGCGGGCGGGGCGACGTGGTGGTGGACATCGAGGCGGTGAGCATCGAGGGCGGCGACACGCTCAACCGCGCCGGTGGCGAGATGGCGAGCTCGCCGCACATCGTCGGATATCAGTGCGCGGGGACGATCGCCGAGGTCGGACCGGACGTGACCGACCGGCAGCCCGGCCAGCGGGTCGTGTGCACGATGTTGTGGGGCTCGCACGCGGAGCGGATCGCGGCGCCGTCGATCGTCACGTGGCTGGTGCCCGACGGCGTCGACATCGTCGAAGCCGCCTGCGTCCCGGTCGCGTTCGCCACGGCCGACGACTGCCTGTTCGAGTTCGGACATCTGCAGCCGGGCGAAACCGTCTTGATCCAGGCGGGCGCCGGCGGCGTCGGGCTGGCCGCGATCCAGCTCGCCAAGCGCGCCGGCGCCACCGTGATCGCGACCGCGTCCAGCGACGAGAAGCTCGACCGCCTGCGGGAGTACGGCCTCGACCACGGCATCAACTACCGCACGAGCGACTTCCCGACCATCGCCCGCGAGCTGACCGGCGGGCGCGGCGTCGATCTGGTCGTCGACCCGGTCGGTTCGACGCTCCCCGGCAGTGTGCAAGCGCTCGCGTACCGCGGCCGGCTGACCCTCGTCGGCAGCGCCGGCCGCGACCCACGGCCGTTCGACGCCGGGATGCTGATGATGGGAAACCAGACGCTCACCGGCGTGTTCCTCGGCGCCGAGATCACGACGCCGCGCGTGCAGGCGCTGGTCGACCGCCTGCTGGCCGAGGTCGCCAAGCTCGAGATCCGAGTCGTCGTCGACCGGAGGTTTCCGCTCGCTGACGCGGCGGCCGCCCACGCCTATCTGGAGAGCCGTCAGGCGTTCGGGCGGGTCGTGCTCGTGCCCTGAGCGGCCCGGCAGCTCCGGCTACGCCGCCACGGACGCGACGAGCTGCTCGCTCACGCCCCAGAGCCGGCCGGCGGCGGCGTCGTCCTGCGCGACGCTCGACGGGTTCGCCGGCCTGCACTTGTAGAAGTACCCGCCGGTGACGCCGTCGACGTCGGGTGACGACGCGAGGTGGATCGTTGTCCGGGCGCCCTTCTCGGCGCTGATCGCGAACGGGCTGGCGAGGTACTTGATGCCCCAGCCGTAGACGCCGCCGAGGTCCCCGCCTCGGCCGAAGTCGCTACGGACGAACCCCGGATGGAGGGCGTTCACGGTGATGCCGGTGCCGTCGAGCCGGCGGGCGAGTTCGCGGGTGAAGTAGATGTTCGCCAGCTTCGACTTGTTGTACGCATCCATCCACCGGTAGTTACCCTTGCCCTGCAGGTCATCGAAGTCGAGACCGCGCCGCGCCCCCTTGTGCGCGTTCGACGACACGACGACCACCCGCGTGGGCGCGCTGGCGCGCAGCCGGTCGAGCAACAGATCGGTGAGCAGGAAATGGCCGAGGTGGTTGACCCCGAACGTCTCCTCGAAGCCGTCCTCGGTCTCGCGTCGACGCAACAGGATCAGCCCGGCGTTGTTCACGAGCACGTCGAGGCGGTCGTAGCGGTCGAGCACGTCTGCCGCGAACGAGCGGATAGAGCCGAAGCTGGCCAGGTCGAGCGGCATCACCTCCACCACATGGCTGCCGCTCCGCTCCACGATCTCGTCCCGGGCGGCGCGCCCGCGCTCCTCGTTGCGGGACGTGATGACGACCCGTGCACCGAGCCCCGCCAGCCCGACGGCGGCCTCCTTGCCGATCCCGGTGTTCCCACCCGTGATCAC
The DNA here is from genome assembly GCA_035316025.1 of Acidimicrobiia bacterium. Taxonomy (GTDB): domain Bacteria; phylum Actinomycetota; class Acidimicrobiia; order IMCC26256; family JACDBD01; genus JALZAA01. Next base: position 7,990 of record DATFXL010000136.1, on the reverse strand, counting down.
AGTGACTTTTCCGGTCATGTCGTCCATTCGGGCAACGCTAACTCCTGGACGGGCATCCGTGTGCCGTGTCCCTTGCGATTGAACATGGGATCATCGGTCTGACGCGCGGCGCGACCGGGAGCAATGGGAGAATCGTGGCCGGGTACCTGCCGATCGAGGACCACGGAGTCATCGGCGACCTCCACACCGTGGCGCTGGTGGGCACGGACGGGTCCATCGACTTCATGTCGTACCCCCACTTCGGGTCGGCGACGATGTTCTGCTGCCTGCTCGACGTCCAACACGGCGGTCGCTTCCGGATCCGGCCACGCCAAGCCTCCGGCACCGTCAAGCAGATGTACCTCCCAGACACGAACGTGCTGATCACCCGCACGCTCGACGAGGACGGCGTCGCCGAGGTCTCCGACTTCATGCCAGTAGGCGCCGACGAGACCCAATACAGCCACGCCCTCGTCCGCCGGGCCAAGGGCGTCCGGGGCGAGACGTCCTTCGACGTCATCTTCGACCCCCGTTTCGACTACGGCCGCGCCGGCCACAAAGTCGACGTTCGCCAGGGCGAGATCCTCTTCCACTCGGAGGGGCCCAACGGCCGGACGGTCCGGCTGCGCTCGCAGGTCCCCCTCGAGGTCAAGAACGGCGCCGTGGTCGGCACCTTCACCCTGCGAGCAGGCGAGACCGCCGCCTTCGTGATGGAGGAGGCCGTTGCCGGGCGGCCGAGCCCGTCGGAGTCGCCCCACTACGTCACCGAGGTGTTCAAGGACACGGTGAACTACTGGCGCAACTGGATCGGGCATTCGCAGTACCAAGGCCGCTGGCGGGAGACCGTGAACCGCTCCGCTCTGGTGCTCAAGCTGCTCGTGTCGAACCGGTTCGGGTCTCTCGTCGCCGCGCCGACCTGCAGCCTCCCCGAGGAGATCGGTGGCGAGCGCAACTGGGACTACAGGTACACCTGGATCCGTGATGCATCGTTCACGCTGTACGCGCTCATCCGGCTCGGGTACACGGCGGAGGCGGGCGCGTTCATGCAGTGGATCGAAGATCGCTGCAACGACCTCGGCCCCGATGGGTCGCTGCAGGTCATGTACGGGATCGACGGGCACAAGGACCTCACCGAAGAGATCCTCCCGCACTTCGAGGGCTACGCGGGGTCCAGGCCCGTCCGCATCGGCAACAATGCGTACGACCAGCTCCAGCTCGACATCTACGGCGAGCTCATGGACTCGGTGTACCTGTTCAACAAGTACGGGTCCCCGATCTCGCACGACCTCTGGCACAACCTCGTCCGGCTCGTCGACTGGGTCACCGAGCACTGGCAGCTCCCCGACGAAGGGGTGTGGGAAGTGCGCGGCGGCCGGCAGGAGTTCCTGTACTCCCGGCTGATGTGCTGGGTGGCCGTCGACCGCGGCATCCGCCTCGCCGACCGGCGCTCGTTCCCGTACCCCTTCGAGCGGTGGCGGGCGACGCGCGACGAGATCTACGCGGACATCTACGCGAACTTCTGGGATCCCGAACTGCGGGCGTTCGTCCAGCACAAGGGCTCGAAGATGCTCGATGCCTCGACGCTGATGATGCCGCTGGTGAAGTTCATCAGCTCGATGGACCCCCGTTGGCTCTCGACGCTACAGGCGATCAAGGAGAGGCTCGTCGAGGACTCGCTCGTGTTCCGGTACCGAATCGGCCGCGGTGCCCCCGACGGCCTGATGGGCGAGGAGGGCACCTTCAACATGTGCTCGTTCTGGTATGCCGAGGTGCTCGCCCGTTCGGGCGACCCACAGAAGGCGCGGCTCGTCTTCGAGAAGATGCTCGGCTACGCGAACCACGTCGGTCTGTACGGCGAGGAGCTCGGCCCGCACGGCGAGCACCTGGGAAACTTTCCCCAAGCGTTCACGCACCTCGGGTTGATCAGTGCCGCCTACGCCATCGACCGGAAGCTCTCCGACAGCGGCTGGGTGGCTTAGTTACAGCTCGATCTCCCACGGCCGCGTCTCGACGATCTCGCGCACGCGCGCGAGGAACTCGGCCGCGTAGGCACCGTCGAAGGCGCGGTGGTCGAAGCTGAGCCCGACCATCCCGACCGCGTGCACGGCGATGGCCTCGGTGCCGTCGGCGGCCTCGACGACCACCGGGCGACGCCGCACGCCGTCGGTCGACAGGATGGCGACCTGCGGCTGATGGATGATCGGCGCCGAGATCGCGGTGCCGGAAGGACCCGGGTTCGTGATCGTGAACGTTCCACCGGCAACGTCGTCCGCCGCCAGCCGCTTCGCCCGGGCACGGGCAGCGAGGTCGCGCATCTCGTCCGCGAGTGCGCCGAGCCGCTTGCTGTGCGCGTCGCGCACGACGGGGACGATCAGTCCCTGGTGATGGAGGTCGACGGTGATGCCGAGGTGCACGGCGTGGTGCAGGACGAGCTCGCCGTCACCGACCGTCGCGTTCACACGTGGACACGCGGCGACGGCGTCGATCACGGCACGGGCGACGAAGGGAAGGTAGGTGAGCCCGGCGGCGCGGCGCTCCCGCTCCACTCGCTCGAAATCGACTTCGATCGCGATGAAGGCGTGCGGCGCGACGTGCAGCGAACGGACCATGTGCTCGCCGGTGAGCCGTTGCGTCCGGTTGAGCGGTACGACCTCGACCTGCGGAGGCGTCTCGAGCACCCGGAGAATGTCCTCACGTGAGACGCGTCCGGCCGTTCCCGTCCCGTCGATCGTGACCGCGTCGAGCTGATGCTCGGCGATCAGGCGGCGCACCACCGGCGAGCGGAACCGGGGACGCCGCCGCGCTCGGCGACGGGTGCGGGCCGGATGGACGGTGGCCACGGTCCACACGCTAGTCACGCGGGTTCCACCAGTCGCGGTTCTCGCGGTCCTATCGTTCTCACTGGGGTGAAGATCCAGTGAGGCTGCTCGATCGGCTCGCGCATCATCCGGCTCCTCGGGGCAACGGTCACCGCAACGGCCATCGAGACCAAGAGCTCGACGAAGCCGTCGCCGACTACCGCCTTGCATGCATCTCGCGCGCGATCGACGACCGTGAGATCGCGCTCCGGCAGCAGAGCCAAGTGTTCTTCCAGATCTCGGGCGCCGGTCACGAGGCGCTATTGCTCGGCCTTGCCCGGTCACTGCGCGCCGGGTACGACTGGTTCTTCCCGTACTACCGGGACCGGGCGCTCGTGCTGGCGCTCGGCGTGACGCCGGTGGAGATCCTCCTGCAGGCGGTCGGGAGCGCCGACGATCCGGCTTCGGGCGGTCGGCAGATGCCGTGCCACTGGGGCGACGCGGCGCGCCACATCGTCAGCCAGTCGAGCCCGACCGGCAGCCAGTGTCTCCCGGCGGTCGGGTGCGCGGAAGCGGGGCGGTACATCGTCGGGCGCGACCTTCCCGGCTGCACCGCGTACGGGGACGAGGTCACGTACGTGTCGCTCGGCGAAGGCGCGTGCTCCGAGGGCGAGTTTTGGGAGAGCCTGAACACGGCGTGCCGACTCGGCTTGCCGGTGCTCTACGTCGTTGCCGACAACGGGTACGCGATCTCGGTGCGGGCCAGCGACCAGGCGCCGGCTCCCGTGTCGGAGATGGTGATGGGCATCCGCGGCCTGCATGTCACGAAGATCGACGGGCGTGACTACTTCGACGTGCGCCGGCTCGGCGCCGATGCGATCCAGCGCGTCCGGGCCGGGCAGGGACCGGGGCTGATCCACGCCACCGTGACGCGTCCGTACTCCCACTCGCTCTCCGACGACCAGAAGAAGTACCGGCCTCCCGAGGAGCTCGAGGACGAAGCCGAGCACGATCCGATCCTGCTGCTCGAGCGCGAACTGATCGGCAAGGGCGCGCTGACGCCTGAGCGGGCCGAAGACGTGCGGAAGGAGGCCACCGAGCTGGTGGCCGAGGCGGCCAAGGAGGCGCTGGGCGCGCCACGTCCGGATCCTCTCGAGGTGACGAGCCACCTCCTAGGCCCACGGCCCGTCCCCACCGCCGAACGCGATCTGTCCGCCGAAGGCAGTGCGTCGGCCGACGGCGGAACAGAACAACGGCCGGCGCCCGAGTCGGTCCCCTTCGGTGAGGCGATCCGCCTCACGCTCCACGAGGAGATGGCGCGCGACGAGCGCATCCGCGTCTTCGGCGAGGATGTCGCCGACGCCGACCCCCGGGTGCTCGGGAAGGTGCCAGGCAAAGGCGGCGTGTTCGGCGTCACGTTCGGTCTCCAAACCGAGTTCGGGATCGCGCGCTGCTACAACACGCCGCTCGCCGAGGCGAACATCGTCGGCCGTGCGATCGGACAGGGAACGCGCGGGCTGCGCCCCACTCCCGAGGTGCAGTTCTTCGACTACATCTGGCCCGCCATGCAGCAGATCAAATCTGAAGCAGCGACGTTGCGCTGGCGGTCGCACGGCGCGTTCACTTGCCCAATGGTCCTGCGCGTCCCCATCGGTGGGTATCTCACGGGTGGGTCGATCTGGCACTCGCAGTGCGGGGAATCGATCTTCGCCCACGTCCCGGGCCTGTTGATCGCGTTCCCGTCACGCGCGCGCGACGCCGCCGGCTTGTTGCGAACCGCGTTCCGATGCGAGGACCCCGTGTTGTTCCTCGAGCACAAGCACCTGTACCGGCAGGGCTACAACCGTGACCCGATGCCGCCGGCCGACTGGATGGTGCCGTTCGGTCGAGGTGCGTACGTCACGCGCGGCAACCGGGTCACGATCGTGACGTACGGCGCGACCGTGCACCGCGCCGAGCTCGCCGCCCGGGACGTCGATCCCGACGGTGACGCGGTCGAGATCATCGACCTGCGGACACTGGTCCCGTGGGACCAGGAAATCGTGGCCGAGTCGGTGGCCAGGACCGGGCGCGTGCTCGTCCTCTACGAGGACACGCTGCGCTGCGGGTTCGGCGCCGAGATCGCGGCGTGGATCGTCGACGAGTGCTTCGAGGACCTCGACGCACCCGTGTGGCGCCTCGCCGCCCTCGACAGTCCTGTCGCGTACGAGCCGACGCTCGAGCACACCGTCCTCCCGCAAGTCGACGACATCGCCCGCGACCTCCGGGCGCTGCTGGCGTACTGACGCGCTACCCTCCGCGACATCCGACCGGGAGGGCCTCGATGGATCGCATGAGCCCGCTGGACGCGTCGTTCCTCCACATCGAGAACGACGTGAACCACATGCACATCGGCTCCGTCGGGATCTTCGAAGGTCCGGCACCGACCTACGGCGATTTCGCCGACCTCGTCGCCGGCAAGCTCCCTCTGGTGCCGCGTTACCGCCAGAAGGTGCGCTTCGTGCCCTTCGACCTGGGCCGCCCGGTCTGGGTCGACGACTCGCACTTCAACCTCGGGTACCACCTCCGGCACACGGCGTTGCCGCCGCCCGGCGGCGACCAGGAGCTGCGCAACCTCGTCGGCAGGCTCATGGCCCAACAGCTCGACCGCACGAAGCCGCTGTGGGAGATGTGGATGGTCGAGGGCCTCCAGGACGGCCACTGGGCCCTCGTGTCGAAGGTGCACCACTCCATGGTCGACGGCGTGTCGGGGTCGGACCTCCTCGCGGTCATGCTCGACGCCGAGCGCGAGCCGCCGCGGCCCACCCTCGACACGTGGCGGCCCGAGCCCGAACCGTCTGACGTGCGTTTGATCGCGGAGGCTCTCGGCGACCTGGTCGCCAACCCGTACGAGCAGTTCCGTGCCATGCGCGCCGCCGCGCGCGGATGGCGTCAGTTCGGGGGGATGTTCGCCGAGGCGGCTCGGGGCGTCGCGTCGCTGGCCGGGCTCGTACGGCCGACGGCGGAGTCGTCGCTCAACGGCCCAATCGGGCCCCACCGACGGTGGGACTGGGCGCGCACGACCCTTGCCGACGTGAAGCGCGTGCGCAGCGCGCTCGGCGGCACGGTGAACGACGTCGTGCTGACGGTCCTCACTCGCGGCTTCCGCGATCTGATCATGGCGCGCGACGAATCGCCCGACGGGCGCGCGGTGCGCACGCTCGTGCCCGTGTCCGTGCGGATGCCCGACGAGCGCGGCGTCTACAACAACCGCGTGTCGGCGATGTTCGCGGAGTTGCCGATCGGCATCACTGATCCCGCCGAGCGCTTGGGTTCGATCCGCAAGCAGATGGACGGCCTGAAGGAATCGAAGCAGGCGGTTGCGGGTGAGGTGCTCACCTCGCTGTCGGGCTTCGCGCCTGCGCTGCTTCTCGCGGTGGGGACCCGCGTGGCGTTCCGCATCCCGCAACGGAACGTGAACACGGTGACCACGAACGTTCCCGGTCCGCAGCAGCCGCTGTATGCGTGCGGCCGTCAGATGCTCGAGGCGTTCCCGTTCGTGCCGATCGCCGGGCACCTGCGCATCGGCGTCGCGATCTTCTCGTACAACGGCATGCTGAACTTCGGGGTGACGGGCGACTACGACACCGCCCCCGACATCGGGGTGCTCTGCCGGGGCGTCGAGGACGGAATGGCCGAATTGCTGAAATTGTCGGGAAACACCGGCGTATCGGATGACGAAGCGTCGGGGGAGGGCCCGGCGGCGAACGGATCTGCGAGAGACTGAAGGCAAACGCGTCGACGGGAGAAGGGAAAGCCCATGGCGGTCGAGGAGCAGGACATCCGTTCCGGCACGGTCGAGGAACTCGCCGAGACCGTCACCGACGACGAGAAGCGAGAGGCCGTCCACGCCGTCCGCTCGGCCGGGGACGCGCTGTTCAGCTGGGACTACGACCGCAGCCGTGACGCGCTCAGCAAGCTCTACGAGAAGGCGAAGACGTCGATGTGGAACGTCTCGTCCGACATCGACTGGGACATCGATGTCGACCCGTGGAAGATCGCCCGCGACCCGAACAACCCGCTGAACACCACGATGGCGCTCGAACGGGCGGGGACGCCCTTCGAGAGGCTGTCGGAGGACGAGTGGTACGACCTCGGCGCCGCCCAGCAGGCGTGGGTGCTCTCACAGTTCATGCACGGCGAGCAGGGCGCGCTGATCTGCACAGCGAAGATCGTCGAGCAGGTCCCCTGGATCGACGCCAAGTACTACGCCGCCACGCAGGTCATGGACGAAGCCCGTCACGTCGAGGTGTACGCCAAGTACCTCAAGGAAAAGCTCGCGCACGAGTTCCCCATCAACGTCCATCTGCGGTCCCTGCTCGACGACGTCGTCTCCGACTCGCGCTGGGACATGACGTACCTCGGCATGCAGATCATGATCGAGGGCTTGGCGCTCGCCGCCTTCGGCTTCCAGTACCAGACCTCACCCGATCCGCTGCTCAAGCAGATCACGCGCTACGTGATGGCAGACGAAGCGCGGCACGTCGCGTTCGGCGTGCTGTCACTCAAGGAGGCGTACCAGGATCTCGACGCCGCCGGTGTCCGTGAGCGCCAGGAGTTCTGCTACGACGCCGCCGTGAAGATGCGGGACCGCTTCTTGGGCCAAGAAGTCTGGGAGTGGGCGGGTCTGCCGGTGAAGGAGTGCACACGCGTCATGCTCGACGCGCCGATGCAGCGAGAGTTCCGCAAGATGCTGTTCTCGAAGATCGTCCCCAACCTCAAGAAGCTGGGCCTGCTCGACGCGGGGGACGGCTGGCTGCGTCAGAAGTTCGGCGAGCTGGGTGTCCTCGAGTTCGAAGACTGGGAGGACACCGGCGCTGAGTACGAGCGCATGCAGCTCGAGCAAACCGGCTAGCGGCGGACCGGCAGGGTTCATCGCCTCCTCACCTCGACTGGCAATCGTCGGCGGCGACCCTGCCGGCCCGCCCCTAGACCGCGGTGAAGATTCCGAGCGACGCCCCGACGTCCTGGCGTTCGAGCTTCTTCCGTGCCGACTGGCGTGCCTGCTCGGTGACCGGCTTGCGGCGGGCCTCGTCCATCGCGTTCATGCCCATCACCTTCAGGTCGTCGCCGGTGGGCTGGAACGTAAGAACGGGAACACCGCGTCGCCGGATCCGCGCCGCTTCCTGGCCCAGGTAGAACCGACACATCCGGCGCGCCGGGAGGTCGAGCGA
>DATFXL010000135.1:0-16579 GCA_035316025.1 Acidimicrobiia bacterium | reverse complement strand
CGCTCGTACACGACGCAGTTCGAGGGCGTGGTGCCCTGGCTCGAGCGGCGCCACTCGGAGGCCGAGAGCGACCGCGTACGCGAGCAGATCGAGGGCTACATGCGCGAGGTGCCGTGCCCCGTCTGCCACGGCGCCCGTCTGCGGCCGGCGTCGCTCGCCGTGAAGGTGGGTGGCGTGAACATCTTCGAGCTCGGCGAGCTGTCGATCGCGCGGGCTGCCGAGTTCCTCGGAGCGCTCGAGCTATCCGAGCGCGATCTCATGATCGCCGAAGCCGTCCTGAAGGAGGTCAACGAGCGCCTGCGGTTCCTCCTCGACGTCGGGCTCGACTACCTCACGCTGAACCGCTCGTCGGGCACCCTCGCCGGCGGCGAGGCGCAACGCATCCGGTTGGCGTCGCAGATCGGGAGCGGGCTCGTCGGTGTGCTGTATGTGCTCGACGAGCCGTCGATCGGGCTGCACCAGCGGGACAACCAGCGACTCATCGACACGCTGGTGCGACTACGAAACCTGGGGAACACCGTCGTCGTCGTCGAGCACGACGAGGAGACCATCCGGGTCGCGGACCAGATCGTCGACATCGGGCCCGGCGCCGGTGAACACGGTGGCGAGGTCGTGGTGTCCGGGTCGCTCGGCGACGTGATCGCAGAGCCGCGTTCCATCACCGGCCAGTACTTGGCGGGGGAGCGGTCTATTCCTGTGCCCGAGATGCGACGGCAGCCGGGCGAGGCCTGGCTCACGGTGCGCGACGCCCGTGAGCACAACCTCAGGAATATCGACGTCGACATCCCACTCGGCTGCTTCGTCGCCATCACGGGCGTGAGCGGAAGCGGCAAGTCGACGCTCGTGAACGACATCCTCTACCACGCCCTGATGCAGAAGGTGTACCGGTCGCGCACGGTTCCGGGCCGCCACAAGACGATCGAGGGGACGGAGCTCATCGACAAGGTCATCAACATCGACCAGTCACCGATCGGTCGTACGCCCCGCTCGAACCCGGCCACCTATACGGGTGTGTTCGACAAGATCCGCACGCTGTTCGCGTCCAGCCTGGAGGCGAAAGTGCGCGGCTACCAGCCCGGGCGGTTCTCGTTCAACGTGAAGGGCGGTCGGTGTGAGGCGTGCTCGGGCGACGGGACGATCAAGATCGAGATGCACTTCCTCCCCGACGTGTACGTGCCGTGCGAGGTCTGCAAGGGCGCCCGGTACAACCGCGACACGCTCGACGTCACGTTCAAGAACAAGAACATCGCCGAGGTGCTCGACCTCTCGATCGAGGAGGCGCTCGAGTTCTTCAAGCACCAGCCGACGATCGCCCGGCAGCTCCAGACGCTGTACGACGTCGGACTCGGATATGTACGGCTCGGTCAGCCGGCGCCGACGCTCTCCGGCGGTGAGGCCCAGCGCGTGAAGCTGGCCTCTGAGCTGGGCAAGCGAGCGACGGGCCGGACCGTGTACATGCTCGACGAGCCCACCACCGGCCTGCACTTCGACGACGTGAAGCGCCTGCTGGGGGTGCTGGCGCGCCTCGTCGAGGGCGGCAACACCGTGATCGTGATCGAGCACAACCTCGACGTCGTGAAGTCGGCCGACTGGATCATCGACCTCGGGCCGGAGGGCGGTGACGCGGGCGGCCTGGTCGTGGCCGAAGGGACACCCGAGCACGTCGCCAAGACGCCCGAGAGCTACACGGGCCGGTTCCTCGCTCCGATGCTCGGTCTCGAGGACGACGCCGTCGCGTGACGAGAGCTAACCGCGCTCCCTCCTGGCGATCTCGTCCTGGAGCGCGTAGAGGATTGGGAGCGTGGCACGATCCTTCGGCCTGTCGGCCGCCTCCTTCGAGCGGATGATGTCGGGAAGGGATGCCACGCGCACGATGGTGCCGTCGACCTCGACGTCGATTCCCCGTTCGGAAAGGGCCTCGTATCCGTCGCTTCCGCCCGGCTGGAACGCGATGTCGAAGTCCCCGTATCGGGTCGTGAGGTTGACGAGCTGCATGCGCCGCAGGAAGTCTGCATCCGCGGCCAAGGGGATCCCTTCGGGATGGTCATCCGTACGAATGCGCGCAGCCATTTCGAGGAGTGCAGCGGCGAGCCGTTCGAGGTTGTCGGGCGAACGATCGGGACAGATGTCGGCGTCGTTCGTGAGGGCTGATGACCCGTGCAGGGTCGCCGCCAGCCCGCCGATGAGCACGTAGTCGACGTGATGGCGGGCCAGGACGGTGAACAGCTCCTGGGGTTGCAGCGGCTCAGGCACGGGCGAGCTCGCGGAGCTTCGAGACGTTCCGCACCGATTCGAGCCGCGCCGCCGGCGTCATCGCCAGGTTCTGGCGCAGCTGCGCCCGGTCCACGTCGTCGAGACGGCGGAACGTCAGATCGGCCTCGAACCCGCACGCCTCGAGGATGCGGGCCAGGGTGTCGACGCGGGGGATATCGACCCCGCGCTCCCAGTTCGACACGGCGGACTGGGTCGTGCCCAGCCGGCGGGCGAGCTCGGCCTGCGTGAGCCCGCCGAGGCGACGCGCCTCCCGGATGAGGCGGCCGCTCCCGAGGTCGCTCAGCGTGTGCCGGTCCGGACGATCCTTCGCCATGCGCATATGGTAACCCATATGAGCTATCGGCTATTCCCAATATGAGCAGCGACCCGTGGGAACGGCACGCCGGCTGGTGGCAGGAGAAGTTCACCGACGGCGTCGATCCCGAGTACGAGGAGCAGCTCCTGCCGCTGGTCGACGAGCACCTCGCCGGCACGGCGCGGGTCCTCGACCTCGGGTGCGGGGAGGGGCAGGTCGCCCGGCGCGTAGCCGCTCTCGGCGCCGAGGTCGTGGGTATCGACCCGACGGCGGCGCAGGTGGCGACGGCTCGGGTGCGCGGCGGCGGCCCGGTGTACGCGCGGGCGGGTGCCGAGGCGATGCCGCTGCGCGCCGAATCGTTCGACGCCGTCGTGTCGTGCCTCGTGTTCGAGCACCTCGACCCGTTCGAGCCGGCGGTGTCCGAGACTGCGCGCGTGCTGGCGCCGGATGGACGGTTCGTGCTGTTCCTGAACCATCCGCTGCTACAGGCGCCCGGGAGCGGCTGGGTGATCGATCACATCCTCGACGAGCAGTACTGGCGCGTCGGTCCCTACCTGCCCGACGACGTCGCCATGGAGGAGGTGGCCCCCGGCGTCGACCTGCCGTTCATGCACCGGGCGCTGCACCGGTACGTGAACGAGCTCGCCGCCCATGGCCTGCTGATCGAGCACGTCGACGAACCGCCCCCGGCGGCCGGCCTGCTCGCGCGCGCTCCCGAGTACAAGGACGCGGCGACCATCCCGCGCCTCCTGCTGCTGGTGACCCGGAAGATGGGTATATAGAGCTCCCGGAGCGGGCTGCGTGCACGCGTATGTCGCGTGGGTCAGTCGACCCTGGCGGCTGCGGTTGGCGCCCCGGGGAGGTCGAGCATGCGTTGCAGCGCGACGCGCGCCCATTCGGCCGTGCGCTCGTCGACGACGATCTGGTTGACGAGCTCGCCGCCGACGAGCGACTCGAGACACCAGGCGAGGTGCGGGCCGTCGATACGGAACATCGTCGAGCACGGGCAGATCAGCGGGTCCAGGGACACCACCGTCTTGTCGGCGTGCTCCTCGGCCATGCGCTGCACCATGTGGATCTCGGTCCCCACGCCGACAGCCGATCCCGGCGGCGCCGCTTCGACCCACTCGAGGATCCGCTCCGTCGACCCCACACGGTCGGCGAGCTCGACGACCTCGTGTGCGCACTCGGGGTGCACGATCACCTCGCCGTCGGGGTGCTCGGAGCGGAACGCCTCGACGTGCTCGATCCGGAACCGCTGGTGCACGGAGCAGTGGCCTTTCCAGAGCAGGAAGGTCGCGTCCTTGATGTCGCGCTCCTCCAACCCGCCGAGGTCGGCACGGGGGTTCCACACGCGCATGTCGACTTCGTCGAAGCCCATGTCGAACCCGGTGTTTCGGCCGAGGTGCTGATCGGGGAAGAAGAGGACCTTGTCCCCCCGGGCCAGCGCCCATTCGAGGATGGCGCGGGCGTTCGAGCTCGTGCACACCGCGCCGCCGTGCTCGCCAACGAACGCCTTCAGCGCCGCCGACGAGTTCATGTACGTGATCGGGACGATGCGCTCGACGTCGGTGACGCTGGCGAGGGCGTCCCAGCACTCCTCGACCTGGTCGAGGTCGGCCATGTCGGCCATGGAGCACCCGGCGTTGAGGTCGGGGAGGACGACACGTTGGTGGTCCCCGGTGAGGATGTCCGCCGATTCGGCCATGAAGTGGACACCGCAGAACACGATGTCGGTCGCCGGGTCGTTGTCGGCGGCGAATCGCGCCAGCTTGAACGAGTCTCCCCGGGCGTCGGCCCACTTGATGACCTCGGGGCGCTGGTAGTGGTGCCCGAGGACGAGGAGCTTCGAGCCGAGGGTCGCCTTGGCGGCGCCGATCCAGTCGTCGAGCTCATCCGGCGACGCAAGGGTGTACCGGTCCGGCAGGAGGGCCTGGAGTCGCAACATGGGTTCGATCCCTTTCGGGAAGTCCCGGTACGGGCCGGCGGGGACAGCCTGGTCGCCCACCGCGGGGTTGTCGGCCCCGGGACTGATATGTGGCCGGAATGCCAGGCCGGCCTGCACGTAGTGTAACGCCCACCCGAGCAGGTCCTCGCCCCATCGTGCAGCTCACCAGCGGCTCACCGCGTTCTCATCCGGGATCGATTACGTCGGCAGCGGTGTCTGGCCGGCGCTTCCTGCTCGTCTTCCTGCTCCTGGCGGCGGTGCACGTCGCCGTCGTTCCCGTCGCGCTCTCGTCCGACGCGACCGCCCCGAGCAAGTACCGGATCCTGCCCGGCGACGCGCGTCGGTTCCACAAGATCGCGAGTTTCGAGGGCCGGCCGTACCGAGACTTCGAGGTCGAGTACCCGCCGGTCATGGTGGCGGCGATCGAAGTCATCGACGGGGGCAGCTTCCGGTCGACGACCGTGCGCCTCATGTGGTCACAGCTCGTCGTCGACCTGGCGATCGCCGCCGTCGTCGCCTGGGGATGGGGCCGCCGGGCCGGAATCGCCTACCTCGTGCTCGGCCTGCCGTTCCTCCTCTATCCCTTCCTGTACCTCCGGCTCGACCTGCTGTCGGTCTTTCTCGCCGTGCTCGGGATCGCGCTCGTTCGTCGGCGACATCAGTACGCGGGCGGTGCCGCGCTCGCCATTGCCTGCTTCGCCAAGCTCTGGCCCGTCGTGCTGATCCCGGTGCTCGTCGTGCGGCGGGCGTGGCGGGCCCTCGGCGCGTTCGTCGCGCTCGGCGCCGCCGGCACGGCGGCGTGGGTCGCGTGGGGAGGCATCGACGGCCCGGTGCAGGTGCTGACGTTTCGTGGCGCCAAGGGATGGGAGTTCGAGAGCACCGTCGGCGCCCTCGTGCGGAGCATCGGCGGCGTGACGCCCCGCATCGAGGCGGGCGCGTGGCGGGTCGGCGAGGTGACGAGCGTCGTCAGCGGCCTTCTCCTGCTCGCCCTGGTCGCGAGCGTGTCGGTCGCGTGGATCCTTGCGGCGCGGGCGAAGCCCCGGGGCACGGGCGTGCTCGACGGCCTCGCGCCGATGGCCGCGATCAGCGCCTTCCTCGTGTTCTCGCCCCTGCTCTCGCCGCAGTTCCTGCTGTGGCTGCTCCCGTTCACCGCGATCGCGGCTGTGCACGGTGAACGACTCGTGGCGCGCCTCGCGTTCGTCGTGTTCGGCCTGAGCGTCGCGTTGCTGGCCCTCCTGCCCGAGCTCATCCACGGCGGAACGCTGGCGCTGGTCGTCCTCGCCGCGCGCAACGGCGTCCTCGTCGCGTTGCTCGCCGCCGTGTCGGTCCGGCTCCTGCAGTCGGCGGGATGGCGGCCGGCGCCCGCTCGGCTGGAGCCGGCCCGGGAGCTCGCCGCCTGACCCGCGTCCCCGCGCTACGTGGAGCTGGTGAGCCCCGCCTCGGCTTCGGCCGTGACCGCGGCCACGAGCTCTCGGATCTCGGCCGGCGCCTTCGACGGCGCGCCCGTGTCGTGCGGCGGCTGGGGGTCGTACTCGATGCCCAGCTGGATCGCCTGCGCGACCTCGGCGCCGTACAGCTTGTCGACGAGCGTGAGCGCGAGGTCGATCCCGGCCGAGACACCCGCGGCAGTTGCGACCTTCCCTTCGAACACCACGCGTTCCTCGGTGGGGTCGGCGTCGTAGCGGCGTAGATGGTCGTAGGCGAGCCAGTGAGTGGTGGCGCGCAGGCCTTGCAACACGCCGGCCGCGCCGAGGAGCAGCGCGCCGGTGCACACCGACGTCGTGTACGTCGTCGTCTCGTGGGCGCCACGGATCCAGTCGATGATCGGGCCGCCCTCGGCTGCGACGACCCGCGTGATCAGTCCGCCGGGCACGAGCAGTACGTCGGGCTCGGGCACGTCGGCGAACGCGTGGGCGATGTCGAGGCGCAGCAAGCCGCTGTCGTCGGCGAGCGGGCCCTGCTCCTCGGCGCACAGGACGACGTCCGCGCCTGGAACATTGGTGAAGACGGCATACGGGCCGATGGCGTCCAGTGCGGTGAACCCCGGGTAGAGGCCGATGGCGATCTGCATGGTGCTCCTTCCTCAGGAAGCCCGCCGGGCGAAGTGCTGGCGGTAGCGATGGGGTGTGGTGCCGAGACGCCGCTGAAAGGCACGGTGCAACGTCTCGGCATGCTTCATGCCGACGTGACGGGCGACGGCGGCGACGGTCAGGTCCGTGGTCTCCAACAGGCGACGGGCGGCCTCGACGCGGAGCTCTTCGACGAACGCGGCCGGCGTCGTGCCCGTCTCGCGGCGAAACACACGCGCGAACGTGCGCGGGCTCATGCCCACGCGCGTCGCCAGCGCTTCGACGGTGAGGTCCTTGTCGAGATGATCGCCGAGCCAGGCCTGGAGGTCGGCAACGGAAGTGGTCGTCGCGCGCTGGGAGCGGAGCTGGGCGCTGAACTGCGCCTGGCCGCCCGGCCGCTGGACGAACACCACCAGCCATCCCGCGGCCTGGTGGGCCAGGTCGGCGCCGTGATCCGCCTCGACGACGGCGAGAAAGAGGTCGACCCCGGCGGTCACGCCCGCCGACGTCCACCGGTCACGGTCGCGGACGTAAATGCGGTCGGGGCGCACCCGTACGCCGGCGTGTCGGTCGGCGAGCGCACCACAGGACGCCCAGTGCGTCGTGGCCTCGTAACCGTCGAGCAGGCCGGCGGCGGCGAGCACCCAAGAGCCGGTGCACACGGAAGTGATCCGGGGCGTCCGGCCGGCGACGGCGGCGAGGTCGGCGAGGAAGCCGCGGTCGCTCACCACGGACCGGGTGCCCTCGCCGCCCACGACCACCAGGGTGTCGACCCGCCCCCGGGACCGGGCGAGATCCGCCAGCGACACGTCGGCGGCGACGGACACTCCGCTCTCCGAACGGACCTGTCGGCCACCCGGCGTCGCGATCGCCGTCCGGTAGGGGGGCGCGGCCCCGAGGCGGGTCGCGGCCCGAAGCACCTCCACGGGTCCGGCGAGGTCGAGGAGCTGGAGGCCGTCGAACGCCACGACGACGACCTCGTGCGGCTCGGATCGCATGGCCGACATCATCCGCGAGCGCCCGTCTGGCAGCAATGCCAACTGTCTGATTCTTTCTGCCAGAGCGTCGGACGTAGGAGAATGGGGACGTGATCGACCGTCCGGAGCCCGGCACCGTCCCCACCGGCCCGGGGGCCTACCTGTTCAAGGACGCCCAGGGCCGCGTGATCTACGTGGGGAAGGCCAAGGGCCTGCGCAGCCGGCTCTCCAACTACTTCGGTCCGCCGGCCTCGCTGCCGGAGCGGACCCGGCAGATGGTGGCCGTGGCCGAGTCGGTCGAATGGATCGAGGTCCGCAACGAGGTCGAGGCCTTCTTCCTCGAGTTCAATCTCATCAAGCGCCACAAGCCGCGCTTCAACGTCCGCCTCAAGGACGACAAGTCCTACCCGTTCCTCGCCGTCACGCTCGACGAGGAGTGGCCCCGGGCGATGGTCATGCGAGGCGCCAAGCGAAAGGGAGTCCGGTACTACGGGCCGTTCGCCCACGCGTACGCCATCCGCGAGACGCTCGACCTCCTGCTGCGCACGTTCCCGATCCGGACGTGCACACAGGCGAAGTTCGACCGGCATCATCGTCTCGGTCGCCCGTGCCTGTACGCCCACATCGAGAAGTGCGCGGCCCCGTGCGTCGGCGCCGTCGAACGGGACGACTACGACCGTCTCGTCTCGGACCTGCTCGAATTCCTCGACGGTGATCACGCGCCGGTGCTCGACCGGCTGGAGAAGCAGATGCACGGTGCCGCCGACGAGCTCGAGTACGAACGGGCCGCCCGCCTCCGTGACCAGAACACGTCGGTTCGCAAGGTCATCGAGCGCCAGCAGATGGTCGGCGCGAAGGAGGAGGACTACGACTGCATCGGCATCGCCGAGGACGCGCTCGAGGCGTCAGTGCAGGTGTTCTTCGTGCGCAAGGGCCGCGTGGTCGGGCGCAAAGGGCTGGTCGTCGACAAGGTGGAGGAGCTCTCGCCTCCCGCGCTCGTCGGACGCATCCTCGAGCAGCTGTACGGCGGCGCGCCCGCGACCGACGTCCCGCGAGAGGTGCTGGTGCCGGTCCTGCCGGACGACACGGCGCTGTACGACGAGTTTTTGACCGCCGCCCGAGGCTCACGGGTGCGCGTGCGGGTACCGCAGCGCGGCGCGAAGCGGCAGTTGCTCGGCACGGTGACGCACAACGCCGACGAGGCGTTCGCCCGCCACAAGCTCAAGCGCGCGTCGGACCACAACGCTCGCGCTCGGGCGCTGACCGCGTTGCAGGACGCCCTCGGACTGCCCGAGGCGCCGCTGCGCATCGAGTGCTTCGACATCTCGAACCTGCAGGGGACGGAGATCGTCGGCTCGATGGTCGTCATGGAGGACGGCCTCGCCAAACGCTCCGACTACCGGCGGTTCAAGATCCGCCACCAAGAAGGCCAAGACGACTTCGCGGCGATGGAGGAGGTGCTCACCCGCCGCTTCCGCCGCTACCTCGACGAACGCGACGAGGGCGCCCGCAAGGGCAAGCGCTTCGCGTACCCCCCCAACCTGCTGCTCGTCGACGGCGGCAAGGGGCAGCTGAACGTGGCGGCGCGCGTGCTCGAAGAGCTCGGACTCGAGGAGATCTGTGCCGCCGCGCTGGCGAAGCGGTTCGAGGAGGTCTACGTACCGGGGGAGGCGGAGCCGGTGCGCATCCCGCGCGACTCCGAGGCGCTGTATCTGTTGCAGCAGGTACGGGACGAAGCGCACCGCTTCGCGATCACGTACCACCGGCAGCTGCGCCAGAAGAAGATGACGAAGTCAGTACTCGACGAGGTCCCGGGGCTGGGGCCGACCCGTCGCTCGCGGCTGCTCAAGGAGTTCGGCTCCGTGAAGAAGCTGCGGGAGCGCAGTCTCGACGAGGTGACCGCGCTCACGTGGCTGCCCGATCGCGTCGCCCGCGACCTCTACGAGCGACTCCACGGACGAGCTGCGACGATGGATGCCGGCCATGGATGAGCCGTCGACCCTCGACATCACCGTCGTCACCGGCATGTCCGGTGCGGGCCGCTCTGCCGCCGCCGACGTGCTGGAGGACCTCGGGTTCTTCGTGATCGACAACCTGCCGCCGGCGCTGATCCCGAAGGTCGCCGAGCTCGGGCGGGGCCGTGAGGGGACGAGTCGGTTCGCGCTCGTCGTCGACACACGCGCCGGCGACTTCCTGCCCGAGCTGGAATCGTCCTTGGCGGACCTGCGCGAGACCGGGGCGCGCACCCGCGTTCTGTTCCTCGACGCCTCCGACGAGATCCTCGTCCGCCGATTCGACGCCACCCGCCGTCGTCATCCGATCGCCGAATCGCAGTCGCACAGGGTCAGCGACAGCATCCGCCGCGAGCGCGAACTGCTCGAGCGGATCAAGGAGCAGGCCGACGTCGTGGTCGACACCTCCGAGCTGAACGTGCACGAGCTGCGCGACCGCCTGCGCGAGCTCTTCGGCGATCCGGCCGGCGCCGCGCCGAGCGGGTTGCAGATCAGCGTCGTGTCTTTCGGCTACAAACACGGGCTGCCGCTCGACGTCGATCTCGTCTTCGACTGCCGGTTCCTTCCCAACCCGCACTGGGTCGAGTCGCTGCGGCCCCTCCCGGGGACCGATGCAAAGGTGCGCCGGTACGTGATGAAGCAGGAGGAAACGCAGGCATTCCTCGAGGAGCTGGGCAGGATGTTCGAGCTGTTGCTGCCGGCATACGTGCGGGAGGGCAAGTCGTACCTGTCGATCGGCGTGGGTTGCACCGGCGGGCGCCATCGCAGCGTCGTGATCGCGGCCGAGATCGCCCGCCTTCTCGAGCGGCTCGGGTTCCCGGCCCGGGTCCACCACCGGGACCTCGAGCGTGAATGACCGGCCGGCCGTCGTCGCGCTCGGCGGCGGCCACGGACTGTCCGTCGTGCTCCGCGCGGCACGGCAGTACGCGGGGACGATCACCGGCATCGTGAGCGTGGCCGACGACGGCGGGTCGTCGGGCCGGCTGCGGCGCGACTTCGGCGTGCCCGCCCCGGGCGACCTCCGCCGGTGTCTCGTCGCGCTCGCGGGGAGCGACACGGTGTGGCGCGACGCGTTCGAGCATCGCTTCGGCGGCGGTGAGCTCGGCGGGCACGCACTCGGCAACCTCGTGATCGTCGGCCTCACAGAGACGCTCGGCGACTTCACGGCTGCGCTCGAAGAAGCGGGGCGGCTCCTCGACGCGGTCGGGCGGGTGTTTCCCGCGACGGCCGATCCCGTGGTGCTGAAGGCGGATGTCGAGGGCGAGGCGGTCGAGGGCCAGGTCGCGGTGCAGAACAGCGCCGGCCGCAAGCGGCGGGTCGAGGTGGTACCGAGCGACGCGGCCGCGCCGGCCGAGGCGATCGCCGCCATCGCGGCCGCCGATCAGATCGTGCTCGCACCAGGCTCGCTGTACACCAGCCTGCTGCCGGTGCTCTGCGTCCGGGATCTGCGTGACGCGCTGAGCGAGGCGCCGGGCCGGGTCGTCCAGGTATCGAACTTGCGCCCCCAGCCTCCCGAGACGACCGGGCTCGACGCGACCGACCACCTCCTCGCCGTGAAGGAGCACGGCAGCCGCGTCGACGCGTTCCTGTATCAGCAACGCGGAGCCCTCGGCGCCGACGACGCGGTCATCCGGGAGTGGGGCGTCGAGCCCGTCGCCGCCGGCGTGGCCCGGGCCGACGGGCTGGTCCACGATCCGGGCAAACTGGCGGCGGCGTTGCAGGCTCTGCTGTAGTCCGCCGGCGCCGAAGGAAGAGCGCACCGCACCGAGACCACGGAGGAAGACCTGATGACGGTACGAGTGGGGATCAACGGATACGGGCGGATCGGCCGCTCCTTCCATCGGGCCCTCCTGGACCGGGGCCCGAGCTCCGGTGTCGAGCTGGTCGCCGTCAACGACCCCTTCGGTGACAGCGAGACCATGGCCTTCCTGCTCAAGCACGACTCCGTCGGCGGCACCCTCCCGAACGAGGTGAAGGTGAGCAACGGGGGATTCTCGGTCGACGGCAAGGAGGTCAAGAAGCTCGACGTCAAGGATCCGGCCGAGATCCCCTGGGCCGACAACGGCGTCGACGTCGTCATCGAATCGACCGGGCTGTTCACTGCCCGCGACGCCGCCGCCGGCCACCTGAAGGGCGGCGCAAAGAAGGTGATCATCTCGGCGCCGTCCGGCGACGCCGACATCACCCTTTGCATCGGAGTCAACGACGACGACTACGACCCGACGAAGCACGACGTCGTGTCGAACGCCTCGTGCACGACCAACTGCCTGGCGCCGCTGGCCAAGGTGCTGCACGACCGGTTTCGGATCGAGCAGGGCTTCATGACGACCATCCACGCCTACACGACCGAGCAGGCCTTGCAGGACGTCGCCCAGACCACCCGTACGGGCAAGGCCGACCTGCGGCGGATGCGGGCAGCGGCGTTGTCCATCATCCCCAGCAGCACTGGCGCGGCGAAGGCGATCGGGCTGGTCCTGCCGGCGCTGGACGGCAAGCTCAACGGACTGTCCATGCGGGTCCCGACCCCGACGGGATCGATCACGGACCTGGTCGCCGTGTTGGGGCAGTCCGCGACGGCTGATGACGTGAACGAGGCGTTCGCCGCCGCCGCCAACGAGGCCTCCTACAAAGGCGTGCTGTCGTACACCGAGGAGCCGCTCGTCTCCGCCGACATCGTCGGCAACCCGGCATCCTGCATCTTCTCGGCCACCGACACCATGGCGAAAGACACGATGGTCAAAGTGCTCGGCTGGTACGACAACGAGTGGGGGTTCTCGAACCGTCTCGTCGATCTCAGCGCGTTCCTTGGCGAGCGCTGACCTCGGCATCCCGCGCCTCGAGGAGCTGCCGTTCGAGCAAGGGCAGCGTGTGCTCGCGCGCATCGACCTCAACGTCCCTCTCGAAGACGGCGCGGTTGCCGACGACCTGCGCATCACGACGGCGCTGCCGACCCTGGAATGGCTCCGACAGCACGATGCTGCGGTGATCGTCGCCGGGCACCTCGACCGCCCCAAGGGCAGGCCCGATCCGCACTACTCGATGGCGCCCGTCGCCCGTCGTCTCGGTGAGCTGCTCGGCGTCGAGATTCCGGTCACGCCCCGTGTCGTGGGCGCGGCGGTCGAGCCGTTCGTCGCCAGCCTCGACGCCGGCGAGGTGCTGATGCTGGAGAACTTGCGCTTCGACCCAGGGGAGACGGCCGACGACCCGGCGTTCGCGACGAACCTGTGCGAGCTCGCCGACGCGTATGTGAACGAAGCGTTCGGGGCGTCGCATCGTGCACACGCGTCGATTGTCGGCCCGCCCGAGATCTTGCCGAGCGCCGGCGGACGGTTGCTGTTCGTGGAGGTTGCGATGCTCTCGCGCCTGCTGCAAGGGACCGAGCATCCCTTCGTGGCAGTGCTCGGCGGGGCCAAGGTGAGCGACAAGCTCGGCGTGATCGACTCGCTGCTCCAGCGGTGCGACGCGATCCTCGTCGGGGGAGCGATGATGTTCACGTTTCTACTCGCCCAGGGTCGCGGTGTCGGGGAGTCGCTCGTCGAGCCGGAGATGGTCGAGGAGTGCCGGCGTCTGCTCGACACGGGGCGCGTTCGCATCCCGACCGACGTCGTGGTGGCCGCAGAGGTCGCCGACGACGCCGAGGCGCGCGTGGTGGCGGCGGACGTCATGCCGGTTGACCTGAAAGGCCTCGACATCGGGCCTGAGACGGCCGAGGCCTTCGCAGCCGAGATCGGCGGGGCCGCTCTGCTGCTCTGGAACGGGCCGATGGGCGTGTTCGAGGTGGCGCCGTTCGCGGCCGGGACGCGCGCGGTTGCGAAGGCGGTGGCCGCGTGCCCCGGTTTCACGGTCGTCGGTGGTGGCGACAGCGCGGCCGCCGTGCGCCGCTTCGGTCTCGCCGCCGAGATCGACCACGTGAGTACCGGCGGCGGCGCGTCCCTCGAGTTCATCGAAAAGGGCGACTTGCCGGGTCTCGAGGCATTGCGTGAATCCCGACGAGCGAGGAGCTGATGGCGAACGACGAGCGGCGGCCGATCATGGCCGGGAACTGGAAGATGCACTACACGCATCTCGACGCGATCCAGGTCGTGCAGAAGCTTTCGTACCGGCTCGAGGAGCGGGACTACAAGGAGTGCGAGATCGTGGTGTGCCCGCCGTTCACGGCGCTCCGTTCGGTGCAGACGGTCCTCGAGGCGGACCGGATCCCGATCCAGCTGGGTGCCCAGAACGTTTACTGGAAGGACCAGGGCGCGTTCACGGGCGAGGTCAGCCCGCCGATGCTGTCGAAGCTCAACGTGTCGTACGTCATCATCGGGCACTCCGAGCGTCGGCAGCTGTTCGGCGAGACGGACGAGGATGTGAACCAGAAGCTCAAGGCCGTTCTCAAGCATGAGATGACACCGATCGTGTGCGTGGGGGAGACGCTCGAGGAACGCGAGGCGGGAGACACGGACGAGCGCGTCGACGGCCAGATCCGTGCCGCCTTTGCCGGTGTGCGCGCCGCCGGCGCCGCCCTCTCGGTCGTGGCCTACGAGCCGATCTGGTGCATCGGGACCGGGCGCAATGCGACCCCCGAAGACGCCAACGCAACGATCGCCGTCATCCGCTCCGTGCTCCGCAACGTGTTCAACGACGAGACCACCGGCGCCGTCCGGATCCTGTACGGAGGGAGCGTCAAGCCGGGCAATATCGCCGACCTGATGGCGATGCCCGAGATCGACGGCGCTCTCGTCGGCGGCGCTTCCCTCGATCCGGACGACTTCGCGCGTGTCGTGCGGTTCCGTGCCTGAGGTCGTGTGTTAGCGTTCCTTTCGTGCTGAACGCGATCCTGCTCGTGCTCGACGTCGTGTCGTCCGGATTCCTCATCCTCTTCGTGCTCCTCCACGCGGGCCGCGGCGGCGGTCTGTCCGACATGTTCGGCGGCCAGATGGGTGGGTCTATGGCGGGGTCGACGGTCGTCGAACGCAACCTCGACCGCATCACGATCGTCACCGCGCTCGTGTTCGTGTTCAGCACCGTCGTGCTCGCCTTGCGCGTCGGCGGCTGACTCACCTCGGTCCGGCGCGAGACCTCTGGGTACACTGACCGTTCGCCGCGCGGGCGCGCGGCGCACGTCGGAGTGGCGGAATCGGCAGACGCGCTAGCTTGAGGGGCTAGTGCCCGCAAGGGCGTGGGGGTTCAAGTCCCCCCTCCGACACGAACCCTTGGGCGACTCGGTCGAGTTCGATTGGCACTAGCTCGCGCACCGACGTTCAGGCGAGCGGTGCCCCGACCGCGGCTTTCATCACGCGTCGAGCACTTCGGCGTAGCGGAGCGCACATCGGCGGGGCGAAGCACGCCAGCGCCCGAACGGGCAGTGTGTCCGCCGTTCGCAATGGCAAGCGCGGCCGGGCGATGAAACCAGCAGGTGGTGGGAGTCTGAACTCGTGCATCCATCACCAGGAAGAGGAGACCATGGGCAAGCTCATCGTGACCGAGTTCGTGACGCTGGACGGGGTGGCACAGGCGCCTGGAGCGCCCGACGAGGACCGCGACAGCGACTTCGCACAGGGCGGATGGCAGGCGCCACTGATGGACCAGGAGGCCGACGACGTCTTCGAACAAGCGAAGAGCATGGACGCCCTGCTCCTCGGCCGACGCACCTACGAGATCTTCGCTGGCTACTGGCCGACCGCCCCGGACGAGATTCCATTCAAGGGCCTGCTCAACGCAGTCCCCAAGTACGTGGCCAGCCGCACGCTCGCCGACCCTCTCGACTGGCAGGGCTCGACCGTTGTCGGCGAGTCGATCGCCGAGAGCGTCACCTCCCTCAAGGAGCGCCACGACGAAGTCCACGTCATTGGCAGCCTCAACCTCGTGCAGTCGCTCCTCCGCTACGGCCTCGTCGATCGGCTGGACCTGTGGCTGTACCCAGTGCTGCTTGGCAGCGGTAAGCACGTGTTCGGCGACGGGACGGTGCCCACCGCGCTGCGCCTCATCGAATCGGTCAGCTATCCCAATGGCATGCTCCAACTGACCTACGAGACCGCCGGAGCACCCACCTACGGCAACCTCGCCATTTGAGAGCAAGCCTGCAAGGCCTCGCCGGACTCACGAGCAGACGCACCCGAGGCGGTACGTGCTGCGGCTGCACGATCGGGAGCCCGGAAGACCGCGCCAGAGCTACCGATCGGTGTCGTGTTCCGAGGCGAACCTCGACGACTTCTGGGCGGACATGTGAGACTTTCAACCCTCTCGGGACCTTTTGCGCAGGCGCATGATCACCGAACGGCGCCGTCGAAGCCGGCCCCTTGCGTTCAGACGTCGAATGCCTCACCTCAGCTCGTGGCAGGAGTAACGACATCGATGACCCAGCAAACCATGACCCAAGCCGAAGTCCGTCCCTTCCATGTCGACGTTCCGGAGGACGATCTCGCCGACCTTCGCCGGCGCATCGAGGCGACGCGCCGCCCCTCGAGGGAGTTGGTCACCGATTGGTCCCAGGGCGTGGAGTTAGCGACAAATCAGGAGCTCGCCCGGTACTGGACGACTGATTACGACTGGCGCCGGTGCGAGACGAAGCTGAACGCGCTGCCCCAGTTCAAAACCGAGATCGACGGGCTCGACATCCACTTCATCCACGTGAGGTCACAGCACGAACACGCGTTGCCGGTGATCATCACGCACGGCTGGCCCGGCTCCGTCATCGAGATGCTCGAGGTGATCGGCCCGCTCACCGACCCGACCTCCCACGGCGGCAACGCCGAGGACGCGTTCGACGTGGTGCTCCCATCGATGCCCGGCTACGGCTTCTCGGACC
Source organism: Acidimicrobiia bacterium (assembly GCA_035316025.1). Lineage (GTDB taxonomy): Bacteria > Actinomycetota > Acidimicrobiia > IMCC26256 > JACDBD01 > JALZAA01. The sequence continues at coordinate 211 of DATFXL010000135.1, read as the reverse complement.
AACCGACCCAGGCCGGCTGGGACCTCGGCCGCATCGCACAGGCCTGGGCGGAGCTGATGCACCGTCTCGGCTACACGCGCTATGTCGCGCAGGGCGGCGACCAGGGCGCCGGCGTCACCGACGCGATGGGTCGCCTGGCACCCGAAGGGCTGCTCGGCGTCCACTTCAACTTCCTCGACGCGGTCCCGCGCGAGCTCTTGATGGCCGCGCT
>DATFXL010000134.1:0-2213 GCA_035316025.1 Acidimicrobiia bacterium | reverse complement strand
GACCTGATCGAACGGTTGCACCGCGAGCACACCGCGCACCAGGCGGTGATCGCGCACAAGGTCAACGAAATCCACGAGCGCATGATCTCCCATCCGCCCAACGGCGAGAATGTCGACATGCACAGGAACGAGCACGCGCCGGCCGAGTAGCGATGCCAGACCCACCTCGCAGTCCGCACAACGGACCGGATTGCGTAACGTATGCAATCGTGGCGACGGTGGGCCAGCGGGCGCCGGCGGCGAACGAGCCGCCCCCATTCGCCGATCTCCCGGCGCGCCAGAGCAGTGGGGAGCTCGTCGTGACGTTGTTCGCCGACCGCGGACTGTTCGAGGGACCAACCGGATGAGCATGACGCGCGACGACCTGATCCTCGTCTCCGTCGACGACCACATCTGCGAGCCGGCGGACATGTTCGACGCCCACGTGCCCGGCACGTACCGGGATCGCATGCCCCGGGTCGTCGACGAGCCGGACGGATCGCAGCAGTGGTATTACGGCGAGATCCGGGGCCGGAACCTCGGGCTGAACGCGGTCGCGGGAAAGCCGCCCGAGATGTTCAACGTGAACCCGACCCGATACGAGGAGATGCGCCCCGGTTGCTACGACGTGGACGAGCGGGTGCGGGACATGTCGGCCGGCGGCCAGCTGGCGGGACTGAACTTCCCGAACTGGACCGGCTTCTCGGGCCAGGTCCTCAACGCGGGACCGGACCGCGACGTCAATCTCGTGATGATCAAGGCGTACAACGATTGGCACGTCGACGAGTGGTGCGGCGCCTACCCGGAGCGGTTCATCCCGTGCGGGATCCTGCCCCTGTTCGACGTCGGAGAGGCGGCGGCGGAGGTGCGGCGGCTCGACGCCAAGGGCTGCCACGCGGTCACGTTCTCGGAGAACCCGGCTGGGCTGGGCATGCCGAGCATCCACACCAACGCGTGGGACCCGCTGTTCGCGGCCTGCTCCGACACCGGCACAGTGCTGTGCTGCCACGTCGGTTCGTCGTCGAAGAGCGCGTCGACCGCGCCCGACGCCCCGCCGCCGGTCCCGATGAACCTGTCGTCGGCCATGAGCATCTTCACGCTCGGCGACCTCCTGTGGGCCGGCTTCTGGCACCGGTTCCCGAAGCTGCGTTTCGCCCTCACCGAGGGCGACATCGGCTGGATCCCGTACTTCCTGCAACGGGGCGAGCACACGCTCGACCGACACAACGCGTGGATGGGCCAGGAGCAGCCCCAGGGGCTCCGGCCGAGCGAGCTGTTCCGGGAGCGCATCCTGTGCTGCTTCATCGAGGACCGCGTCGGCATGAAGCTGCTGGACGAGTTCAACGTCGACAACGTGTGCTGGGAGTCCGACTACCCCCACTCCGACAGTTCGTGGCCGAACGCGCCGGAACGGCTCGAGACGCTGCTCGCGGGTCTGGAGCCCCAAGTCGTCGCGAAGCTCACGCACGAAAACGCGATGCGGCACTACCAGTTCGATCCGTTTCGAACGCGAACGCCCGAGCAGTGCACGGTGGGCGCGCTCCGTGCCGAAGCCGCCGACGTCGACACCGTCACCCGCGTCGGGCGTCCCGCCGACGAGCGCGACATCAAGACCTGGCGCAAGATGACGGGGACGGCGGCCCGATCATCGTCGTAGGTTTCCCCTCGTGAACCGCGACCGGCTCCGAGCCCTGTTCGACCTGACCGGGCGAGTGGCCATCGTCACCGGCGGTACCCGCGGTATCGGACGGTCGATCGCCGAAGGATTCGCCGCCGCCGGCGCCGGGGTCGCAGTCGCCAGCCGGAAGCCTGACGCATGCGCTGAGACCGAGGGCGCGCTGCGCGCCATGGGCGGCGACGCGATCGGGGTCCCTACCCACGTCGGTGACCTCGAGGCGATCGCCGCGCTCGTCCGCCGCACGGTCGACGAGCTCGGCCGGCTCGACATCGTCGTGAACAACGCCGCCACGCCGCTGCGCGAGGACCTCGGCACCTTCACGCCTGCGGCGTACGAGAAGGCAATGGACGTGAACCTGCGCGGTCCCGTCTTCCTCGTCCAGGCGGCACTCCCCCACCTCCGCGAAAGCCCGGCGGCGGCGGTCATCAACGTGATCTCGGCCGGGGCGTTCCTTCCTTCGCCGTTCATCGCGACGTACGGGGCGACGAAGGCAGCACTGTTGTCCTTCACCCGCTCGATGGCGGAGGAGTTCGCGCCGCTCGGCATCCGCGTGAAC
>DATFXL010000133.1:0-17703 GCA_035316025.1 Acidimicrobiia bacterium | reverse complement strand
GAAATGCAGCCTCGAACTTGTCCCAGTCGGACGCTTCGATCGCCTGCTTCACCTGCTCGACGTCCTCGGCGATGAACTTGGCCATGTTCTCCTCGTACTTGGGCCGTACGAACGCACCCATCTCCATGAGGTTGACGGCCTCCTTCAGCTGGAAGCGCGCCAGCGGCTGATTCTGCGCCTTGCCGGCGTAGTAGCACTTCCAGATGCGCGCGCCGATCTCCGGCATGATGCGCGCCAAACCCGGCTGGATGTGACCGAGCTCGTCGAGGCCGAACTCACTCTTCCCGGTGTCGACGATGTGGTCGTGCTCGGGTACGTCACCACCGGTCACTGGCATCGACTTCCTCCTCCCGCGAGCTGACGGCACGAGAACTCGACCTGACTACCATGTCAGGTTCAGCCGGTTCCAATAAGGGAGCGCCATGGACGCACGTGAGGCCGTCGTCGTCGACACCGTGCGTACCGCGATCGGCAGGCGGAAGGGCGCGCTGGCCGGCTGGCACCCGACCGATCTCCTCGGGTTCACCCTGCGCTCGCTGCTCGAGCGCAACGACGTCGACCCGGGGACGATCGACGACGTCGTCGGCGGCTGCGTGACCCAGTCGGGGGAGCAGGGCTGCAACGTGAGCCGCAACGCGTGGGTCGCCGGCGGCCTTCCGTGGCACGTCCCGGCGACGTCGGTCGACCGCCAGTGCGGATCGTCGCAGCAGGCTGTGCACTTCGTGGCCCAGGGCGTCATCGCCGGCGCATACGATCTCGCGATCGCCTGCGGCGTCGAGTCGATGACGCGGGCGCCGATGTCTACCAACGCCCGCGGCGGCACCGGGCCCTTCAGCGGCGCGTTCATGGACCACACGAACCACACCCTCGGCATCCAGTTCTGGGTGGCACAGATGCTGGCCGACCGGTTCGGCATCACCCGCGACGAGATGGACGCGTTCGCGCTCGAGAGCCACCGGCGAGCGGCGGCCAACACCGAAGCCGGCTGCTTCGAGAAGGAGTTGCTGCCCGTGCCGATCAAGGACGAGCACGGCGAAGCCACGGGCACAGTGGTGAAGCGAGACGAGGCGATCCGGCCCGACACGTCGCTCGAACAGCTGGCCGGGCTGCCGCCGGCCTGGGAGTCCGAGGACCAGCCGGCGCCCGATATCACGGCAGGGAACTCGTCGCCGATGAGCGACGGCGCCTCGGCCATGCTGATCGCGGACCGGGCCACGGCCGAGCGTCTCGGCCTGGCGATCCGGGCGCGCTTCGTGCACTTCGCCGTCCTGGCCGACGACCCGGTGCTGGTCCTCTCGGCGCCGAACCCGGTGACGCGCAAGCTGCTCGAACGCACCGGGATGAAGATCGACGAGTTCGACGCCATCGAGTGCAATGAGGCATTCGCCGCCATCGCGCTGATGTGGGCGAAGGAGTTCCATCCCGATCCGGCGCGCTACAACCCGCGTGGTGGCGCGATCGCCATCGGCCACCCGCTCGGCGCCAGTGGCGTCCGTCTGATGACGACGATGCTCAACCATCTGGAGGCGACTGGCGGCCGCTTCGGCTTCCAGACCATGTGCGAGGGCGGTGGCCAGGCGAACGCCACGGTGATCGAGCGCCTGGGGTAACGGCTCGTGCGAGACTTCGGGCGTGCTGACGCTCGAATCGGGGCCGGCTCGTCTCGAGGTCTCGCCGGAGACGGGCGGGCGGATCGTCTCGTTACGCGTCGACGACCTCGATCTCCTCGTGACGCCCGACGTCGATGACCACAACTACGGGTGCTTCCCGATGGCGCCATGGGCGGGGCGCGTCCGCCACGGCAGCTTCGACTTCGAAGGGCAGCGGTTCCAGCTCCCGCTGAACAATCCGCCCCACGCCATCCACGGAACCGTCCGTGACCACCCCTGGAAGGAGGACGGCGAAGCCGTGATCTCGGCGCCGCTCGGGCCGCCGTGGCCGTTCGCCGGGCTCGTCGTGCAGCACTTCGGCCTGGCGCCCGACGCGTTGCATCTCACGATGGAGGTGCATGCCGCCGACGAGGCGATGCCGGTGTCGTGCGGGTGGCACCCGTGGTGGAGCCGTCACGCCGGGCGGGGCGAGCCGCTCCACGTCGACCTCGACGCCGACGCCATGTACCAGCGCGACGAGGACGGGATCCAGACCGGCGAGCTCGTCCCCGTCGGTCCGCATCCGTGGGACGACTGCTTCACCGGGCTCGGCGACCGGCCCGCGGTGCTGCGCTGGCCAGGAGCGCTCACGGTGAGGCTCGAGACATCGTGTCGCTGCGTCGTGGTGTTCGACGAGCCGCAGCGCGCGATCTGCGTCGAGCCGCAGACCGACCCGCCCGACGCCTTCAACCTCGGACCGACCATCGTGCGCCCGGGCGAACCACTCGTCGCCACCGCCACGTGGGCGTGGCAGGTCGAGGCAGAGTAGGGCGCGCGGATGCAGTCGGAGTCGGGCATCTCCGACGACGAGCTCGCGGCGATCAACGCGTACTGGCGCGCTGCGAACTATCTCACGGTCGGGCAGATCTACCTCCAGGACAACGCCTTGCTGCGCGAGCCGCTGCGGCCCGAGCACATCAAGCCCCGTCTGCTCGGCCACTGGGGAACCTCCCCCGGACTGAGCCTTCTGTACATCCACCTGAACCGCATCATCCGGGAACGCGACGCCGACGTGATCTACATCACGGGTCCCGGCCACGGCGGCCCGGCGGTGCTCGCCAACGTGTACCTCGAGGGGACCTACAGCGAGATCTACCCGGTGGTGTCGCAGGGGCACGAGGGGATGCGACGACTGTTCCGCCAGTTCTCGACCCCGGGGGGCGTGCCCAGCCATGTGAGCGTCCCGACACCGGGGTCCATCCACGAAGGAGGTGAGCTCGGCTACGCGCTCGCGCACGCGTTCGGCGCCGCGTTCGACAACCCAGACCTGGTCGTCGCAAGCGTGATCGGCGACGGGGAAGCCGAGACCGGACCGTTGTCGGGCTCGTGGCAGGGGATCGACTTCTTGAACCCGGTGCGCGACGGCGCGGTACTCCCCATCCTGCATCTCAACGGCTACAAGATCTCGGGCCCGACGGTCTTCGGTCGGGCAACCGATGACGCGGTCGAGTCGGTGCTCGCGGGCTACGGCTACGACGTGCATTTCGTCGAGGGCGACGATCCACCGGCCGTGCACCGGGGGCTGGCGTCGACACTCGACCGGTGTTTCGACGCGATCAGAGTGATCCAGGATGGGGCCCGCGCGCACGGCTTCGGTGCCCGCCCGCGATGGCCGGCGCTCGTGCTGCGTACGCCGAAGGGCTGGACCGGCCCGAAGGTCGTCGACGGGCTTCCCGTCGAGGGGACGTTTCGAGCGCACCAGGTGCCGCTCCCCAACGTCCGGAACAACCCGGACCATCTGCGTCAGCTCGAGGAGTGGATGCGCGGCTACCGGCCCGAGGAGCTCTTCGACAGCGAGGGATGCCTCGTCGAGCCGTTGGCCGAGCTCGCGCCGAAGGGTGACCGCCGCATGGGTTCCAACCCGCACGCCAATGGAGGTCTGCTGCTCGACCCGCTGGACCTGCCCGACTTCACCGAGTACGCGATTCCCGTGCGCACACCGGGGAAGGAATTGCACGAGTCGACGCGCCGGCTGGGCGAGTTCCTGCGCGACGTGTTCACCAGCAACCAGGAGAACGGCAACTTCCGTCTCGTCTGCCCCGACGAGACGAACTCGAACCGGCTCGGCGCCGTGTTCGACGTCGAGAACCGGGTGCTGCTCGAGCCGATCGTCGCAGTCGACGACCACGTCGCGCCGGACGGACGCGTCATGGAGATCCTCAGCGAGCACAATTGCCAGGGTTGGCTCGAGGGTTACGTCCTCACCGGTCGGCACGGCGTGTTCGCCTCGTACGAGGCGTTCGCCATGGTCTCGGCGTCGATGACGGTGCAGCACTCCAAGTGGCTCGAGGCAGCGCGGGACCTCACGTGGCGTGCGCCGGTCTCCTCGCTGAACGTGCTGCTCACCTCGACGTGTTGGCGCAACGACCACAACGGGTTCAGCCACCAGGGCCCCGGTTTGATCGACACCGTCCTGAGCAAGAAAGGAACGGTCTCGCGCATCTATTTGCCGCCCGACGCCAACAGTCTCCTCGCCATCGCCGACCACTGCCTCCGCAGCCGCGACTACGTGAACCTCATCGTCATCGACAAGCAACCCCAGCTCCAGTGGCTCGACATGGACGACGCGCGTCGGCATGCCGCCCGTGGCGCATCTGTCTGGGACTGGGCCGGGAACGAGCACCGTAAGGAGCCCGAGATCGTCCTGGCATCGGCCGGGGACATCGTCACCATGGAGACCATCGCCGCCGCCGAGCTTCTCCGCCGGTACGTCGCCGACTTCGAGTTCCGGGTCGTGAACGTCGTCGACCTCATGGCGCTGTTTCCCGAGGCGCGCCACCCGCACGGCATGGCCGAGGGCGACTTCGTGGACGCGTTCACAGCCGACACGGACGTCGTGTTCGCGTTTCACGGGTACCAGAGCGCGCTCCACCACCTGATCCACGGGCGGCCCAACCCCCAACGCTTCCACGTACGCGGCTACGAAGAGGAGGGCACGACAACCACGCCTTTCGACATGGTCGTGCGCAACAAGATCAGCCGGTATCACCTGTGCATCGAGGCTATGCATCGCGCGCGCCACGTACCGGTGGGCGCGGAGACGCTCGTCGAGCACTGCAACGGCATGCTGCGAAAACACGCCGGCTACGTGGTCGAGCACTTCGAGGACATGCCGGAGGTGCGCGACTGGCGTTGGAGCCCGTGAGCCCCAGCGGGCCGATCGTCGTCCTCTGTGTCAACAGCGGCTCGTCGTCGTTGAAGACGGCGCTGTTCGAGCTCGACCGGACGACCGAGCACGAGCTCGGACGGTCCGCGCATCCGGTCAACGCCGGTGACTACCGGGCGGCGCTCGACGCCGCGCTAGCAGGCTTCGACGACCGGGATCTCCCGGCGCCCGCCGCCGCCGGTCACCGGGTCGTCCACGGCGGACCACACCACGCCGAGCCCGTGCTCGTCGACGACGGCGTGCTCATGGAGCTCCGCGAGCTGGTCGCGTTCGCGCCCTTGCACCTCCCAGCCGCGATCTCGGGCATCGACGCAATCGGCGCCCGGTGGGACATCCCCCAAGTGGCGTGCTTCGACACTGGCTTCCACCACGACATGCCGGCGCTCGCGCAGCGCCTCCCGCTGCCGGACGCGCTGGCGGAGGCAGGCGTGCGGCGCTACGGATTCCACGGGCTGTCGTACGAGTATGTCGTCGGCGCGGTGGGGGCGACCGAGCTCGGCCGGGGCGTCATCGCCCATCTCGGCAACGGCGCCAGCATGGTCGCGGTGCGGGACGGGCGATCGGTCGACACGACGATGGGGTTCACGCCCGCCGGCGGCCTGGTCATGAGCACACGGAGCGGCGACCTCGACCCGGGTGTGCCCCTGTACCTGCTCCGCGAACAGGGCTACGACGCCGACCGCCTCGAGCGATTGGTCGATCGCGAGTCGGGGCTCGTGGCGCTGTCGGGCGGCACGTCGGACATGCGGACGCTCGTCGAGCGGCGGGCGCGTGACGCGCGGGCGGCGTTCGCCGTAGACGCCTTCTGCTACCACGCTCGTCAGCACGTCGGTGTCTTGGCGGCGACCCTCGGCGGGGTCGACACGCTGGTGTTCACGGGCGGGATCGGCGAGAAGGCCGCGTCCATCCGGGCCCAGATCTGCCAGGGTCTCGAGCACCTGGGCGTCGTGCTGGATGATGCGGCCAATGACGCGCACGCCGACGTCATCAGCGCGCCCCACGCCGGCTGCGTCGTGCGCGTGGTCGCAACGGACGAGGACCGTGTTATCGCCCGTCACACCGGCGCTCTCGTCGCCGGCGACCCGGGCCGAGGTTGTTGATGCCCCCGTGCGGCGTGATCGATCGCCTGTTCCGTGATCGGAGGTGCGTGGCGCGGTTCGATGGGTCGGTGCACGACCTGTTCCCGGTCGCGATCGACGCCGAGGAGGGCCAAGCACTGCGCACCTGGGTAGTGCGCGAAAAGGCCCTTCGTACCATCGAGGTCGGCCTTGGATACGGCGTCGCGGCGCTCTTCATCTGCGACGGCTTGTTGGCAAACGGCGACGCCGCTGCGCGCCACCTGGCAATCGATCCGCACCAGCAGAGCCGCTTCGCGAACTGCGCGCTGCAATTTCTCGACGACGCGGGCGTCCTCGAGCTTGTCGAGCACCACTCGGCCGAATCGCACATCGTCTTGCCTCGGCTCCTCGCCGAAGGACACGCCTTCGACCTTGCGTTCGTCGACGGGAATCACCGTTTCGACGGCGTGTTCGTCGACCTCGTGTACCTCGATCGTCTCGTGCGCTGCGGGGGGATCGTGATCGTCGATGACTACCAGCTGCGTTCGGTCTCGCGGGCGGTTGCCTTCTTCACTGCGAACATCGGATGGGCGATCGAAGAGGTCTGTACGGACGCCGCTGCCCACCACTGGGCCGTCCTCCGTACCCCGCGCGTCCGGCCCCTGAGAGCGTTCGACCATTTCGTCGACTTCTGAGGTCAGGCGACGAGCTCCCGCATCGCCGCCAGTTGCTCGAGGTAATGGTCGAGCGAGTGGTGCACGAAGCGCACATTGATCGTGGTCGCGCCGGCGTCTGCGAGGCGCCCGACGGCGTCGCGGACGCGGTCGGGCTCGGTTCCGGGGTCGAAGGGATGCTCATTCTGTAGGAGGACCTCGAACGGCGGCGTACCCGCCGCGCCAACGCGGGACGCCCACGCCTCGGTGTCGCGCCCGCGGGCGATCATGCCGCCGAGCTCGGCGCGGGACATCCCGAACGGCGCCCAGCCGTCGGCCAGCTCGATCGCCCGCCGCAGCGAACGCGCCGTGCGTCCGCCCACCCAGATCGGCACCCGCGGCTGCACGGCGCACGGTTCGACGACGAAGCCGTCGAATACGTAGTGCGCGCCTCGGTACGAGGGCTCGCGCTCCGAGAGCGAGGCGCGAAGAGCGCGGAGTGCGTCGTCACCGCGCTCGCCGCGTCCCTCGAATTGCGCGCCGAGGAGCTCGAACTCCTCCCGCAGTGAGCCCACGCCGACGCCGAGCACGAGCCGTCCGCCGGAGACGCGGTCGAGTGTTCCGTACCGCTTGGCGATGGCGACGGGGTGGTGGTAGCCGAGGACGAGGACGTGGGTCGCGAGCCGGATCGTCGATGTGCGCGCGGCGAGATAGCCGAACACCGATAGCGGATCCCAGTACGTGCCGCCGCGGGTGTCGACGACGTCGCGGGGGAGCGCAACGTGCTCGCTGCACGTCAGATGGTGGTACCCCAGTCGGTCAGCCTCCGCCGCCACGCGCGCGATCTCGTCGATCCCCGCCCTTTCCTCCCATGCGGCGTGCGCGCGAGGAAGCCGGGTGACGACGGGCGTGACGATGCCGAGCTTCACTACGAGATGTTGCGTCTCCAGACCAACATATTCATGGTCCAGATGCGCATCGACGATGTGCGCTACTTGCGGGGCAACAGGGCGCGGTCGGCGATGATGTTCTTCTGCACCTCGGTCGCGCCGGCGCCGATCGTCGTGTATCGCTGGAATGAGTACAGGCGCGTCCACGTTCCGCCGTCGACGGCGTCGGGGCCGCCCTTGGCGAGAACGCCCGCCGGCCCGAGCAGGTCGACCGCGAGCTCGGCGAGGGTCTGAGCGAGATAGCTCCACTGCAGCTTGGCGAGCGGGACCTCGGGCCAGTTCTTCTCGCCTCTGATGATCTTCGTCAGCGCCCGGTAGTTCAGCAGTTTCGTGTATTCGATATCCGTGAATGCCCGGGCGATGCGGTCGCGGATCTCCGGGTCCCGCAACGCGTCGGGGTTCGTCGCCTTGGCCGCCGAGATCATCGAGCGCAGATCCGCGGCCATGGTGATTGCGAGGCCCGCGGTGCCGACTCGCTCGTGGCCCAGCGTGCCCATAGCCACCTGCCACCCTTGACCCTCCTCGCCGAGGCGGCAGTCGGCGGGGACGCGGGCGTCGGTGAACCAAACCTCGTTGAAGAGCTCCTCGCCGGCGATGTCGCGGATGGGGCGGCATTCGATACCAGGCGTGTCCATGTTCACGATGAACGCAGTGATGCCTTCGTGCTTGGCGCCACGCTCGATCGCCCCGGGATCTGTGCGCAGGAGGAACAGCCCCCAGTCGGCGAGGTGTGCGGTCGAGATCCAGATCTTCTGGCCGTTCACAACGTACTCCTCGCCGTCGCGCACGGCGGTCGTGCGCAAGTTCGCGAGGTCGGAGCCCGCTTCCGGCTCGCTGAAGCCCTGGCACCAGTGCTCCGACGCGTCGAGGATGCCAGGCAGCCATCGCTGCTTTTGCTCCTCGGTACCCCACTTGATGATCATGGGCCCGATCTGCCAGATGCCGTTGGCGTTGTAGATGCCGGGCGCGCGCACCCTTGCATTCTCCTCGGCGTGGACGACGTTCTGCTCCGGCGTCGCCTCGCGCCCGCCCCACTCCTGCGGCCAGTTGATCGCCGCCCACCGTCCTTCGTTCAGACGGCGTTGCCAGTCCTTCCGACGCTCCTGGCTGCGCGAGACGCTCGACCGAACGGCGCCAGAAGGGAGATCCTCGTCGCCACCCCAGTCGGCGAGGAACTTCGGCAGGTTCTCCTCGAGCCACTCGCGAAGCTCGTCGCGGAACGCGATGTCCTCGGGCGAGTACGCGAAATCCATCGCCCGAACACTAACATCCGTGTCAGGTTTCTCGGGAGGCTGCGTTCCCTTGGATTTCACCTTCAGCGAAGATCAAGACGCGCTACGCGAAGCGGTCCGCGCGTTCCTCGCGCGCGAGGCGTCAGACCACTACATGCGGGAGATGGCCGACGACGAGCGCGGCTTCACGGACGCGGTCTGGGAGAAGCTCGCTGAGCTCGGATGGCCCGGGCTGCTCGTGCCGGAGGCGAACGGCGGCCTCGGCCTCGGGCTCGTCGACATGGCGGTCGTGATGGAGGAGATGGGACGCCTGCCGTTCCCGGGCCCGTTCTTCTCGTCAGCGGTGTTCGCCACGCTCGCGGCGCGCGAACTGGGTGAGGACGACCTTCTCGCGCAGCTGGCGTCGGGCGCGATCCGAGGCACGGTCGCGCTCGAGGAGCTCGGGCACGACGATCCCGTGGAACGCGTACACACGCGCGCCCGCCGCAAAGGCGCCGACTGGGTGCTCACCGGCCACAAGCCGCTCGTGCTCGATGGACACACCGCCGATTGGGTCATCGTCGTGGCGCGGACCGAGGAGGGCCTCGGCTCGTTCCTGCTCGAAGCACCACGCGGCGACGCCGCTCCGACGATGGACCCGACCCGCAAGGCGGCCCAGCTCGTCCTCGAAGAGCATCGAGCGGTGCCGATCGGCCCGCGGGGTGACCAGACTGCGCCGTGGCACCGGATCGTGGACGACGCCGCGGTCATGCTTGCCGCCGAGCTCGTCGGCGCCTGTGACGCCGCGCTCGCGCTCGCGACGGAGTACGCCAAGGCACGCGTGCAGTTCGACCGGCCGATCGCCACGTTCCAGGCCATCCGGCACAAGGCCGTCGACATGCTGCACCGGCTCGAGCTGGCGCGGGTGGGGACGCACTACGCGGCGTGGGCGTCCGATGTCGACGACGAGAGCCGTCGGCGCGCGGCGGCGATGGCGAAGGGGTTCGTCGCCGAGGCGGCCGTGTTCATCTCGGGCGAGGACATCCAGATCCACGGGGGCGTCGGCTTCACGTGGGACTGCGACGCGCACTTCTATTACAAGCGGGCCAAGATGAACGATGCGATGCTCGGCTACCAGGGCTGGCAGCGACGCCGCCTCGCCGACCTCGTGCTCGACAGCGCCTGAGATCGGTTGGTTTTGGCGTCGCTGCACCCGACATATGGCGACTGCTCGACGCCAAAATCGTGAGATGAGCGACAAGGTCGCCACGCTCCAGGACGCCGTCGCCGGCCACGTACGAGCGGGCGATGCGATCCACATCCTCGTCGGTCACACACGCTGGACGGCGGCCGCGCGCGAGGTCGTGCGCCAGTGGTGGGGGGAAGACCCCCGGTTCACGCTCGTGATGCTCAGCCTGTCGAGCCTGGGGACGCTCTTCTTCCGCGGGGGACTCGTCGATCGGGTCGTGACCGGCTACTCCGGCGACACGTTCCCGAACTTCACGCCCAACCCGATCTTCGCCCGAGCCTACGAACGGGGCGAGGTGTCCGTGGAGCACTGGTCGTTCCTTGCGTTCGCGCAACGGCTCGAGGCTGCTGCGTGCGGCCTCCCGGCTGTCGTGACCCGGTCCATCGCCGGGTCGTCGATGGAGGACAACGACGCCTACGCCCGCGCCGAGACCCCGTTCGGCGAGGTCGGGCTCGTGGCTCCGCTCGCCCCGGACGTTGCCTTGCTGCACGCGGCGGTTGCCGACCGCGACGGCAACGTGGCCGTGCATCCGCCCACGCTCGAGGGCGTCTGGGGCGCGCTGGCGGCGCGCCGCGGTGCGATCGTCACCGTCGAGCGGGTCGTCGACGACCTCCGACCGTGGTCGCACCTGGTCCGGATCCCGGCGCACCGGGTGCTGGCCGTGTGCGAGGCGCCCATGGGCGCACACCCCGGAGGCTTGTTCACCGGTGACCTCCCGGTCGACGGCTACGGCGAGGACTACGAGTTCTGGGTCGAGGCGCGCGCCGCAACACGCCGCGACGACTTCGACGAGTGGATCCGCGAGTGGGTGCTCGAGGTCGACGACCAACGCGGGTATCTCGCCCGGCTCGGCGAGGACCGCATCGCGGCGCTGCGGGCCAAAGCCGACCCGGACTCTTGGCGCGCCGACGAAGTCGCGTTCCCGCCCGACCTCGAGGCGCCCCCGAACCGGTGGGAGCGGGCCGCGGTCTTCGGCGCCCGCCACCTCGCCGACCGGGTACGCGCGCTTCGTGCCGATGCCGTCCTGGCCGGCGCCGGAGTCGCCAACCTGTCGGCGTGGCTCGGCGTGGCCGGCGCGCGTGCCGGCGGGTGCGACGTCCAGCTCACGGCCGAGATCGGGCTGTGGGGGTACTCGCCGACGCCCGCGGACCCGTTCGTGCTCAATCACCGCAACTTTCCGCGCTCGACGATGCTCGGCGACGCCGGCCTCGTGCTGGGGACGCTCGTCGGCGGGCCGGGGACGACCACCGTCGCCTGCCTCGGTGGCGCGCAGGTCGACCGCTTCGGGAACATCAACTCGACGCTCGTTCCCGGCGGTCCGTTCCTCGTGGGCTCGGGCGGCGGCAACGACGTCGCCAGCGTCGCTGCCGAGGCGCTCGTCGTCGCCATCCTGACGCCCGAGCGCACGCCGCCCGAATGCGGATACGTCACCTCACCGGGCCGCGCCGTGCGCGCCGTCGTCACGGACCTCGGCACGCTCGAGAAGCGCGACGGCGACGAGCTCCGGCTCACGGCCGTGCCCGCCGGTGACGGCACCATCGACGACAGGGTCGCGGCCGCCCGCGGCGCTTGCGGGTGGGACCTGTCCGTCGCCATCGACCTGCGGGAGATCCCGCCTCCGCTTGTCGACGAGATCGCCGCCCTCCGGCGGTGGGACCCGCGCGGCTGGTTCCTGCGCGATCGCTAGCCAGCTCGGGCCGTCGGACGCGGACAGCGGTCGACGGCGGCGTCACGCCCGCTGTTCAGCGATCGTTCTGACATCGTTGGTCGGGACGGACGCAGCCCCCTCGCCTATCCTCGCCGCCGACCGTACGGGCAGAGCAACGGGGAGAGCGTGGGCCGGGTCGCCATCAGCGGAGTCACAAAGCGCTTCGACGACGTGACCGCGGTCGACAACCTCACGCTCGAGGTGGCCGACGAGGAGTTCATCGTCCTGCTCGGCCCGTCCGGGTGCGGGAAGTCCACTGCCCTCCGGATGATCGCGGGGCTCGAGGAGCCCACGGCGGGGAAGATCGAGATCGGCGACCGCGAGGTCAACGACGTCGAGGCGAAGGATCGCGACGTCGCCATGGTCTTCCAGAGCTACGCCCTGTACCCCCACATGACCGTGCGCCGGAACGTGGAGTTCCCGCTGAAGTCGCGGCGGGTCCCGAAGACCGAGCGCGATCAGCTCGTGACCGAGGCGACGAAGATGCTCGGGTTGAGCGAGTTGCTCGAACGCAAGCCGGCCCAGCTTTCGGGCGGGCAGCGCCAACGGGTGGCGTTGGCTCGGGCGATCGTCCGTCGACCCCAGGCCTTCCTGATGGACGAGCCGCTGTCGAACCTCGACGCGAAGTTACGCGTGCAGACCCGGGCTGAGCTGATCGAGCTGCGGCGCCGGCTGCGGGCGACGATCGTCTACGTCACTCACGACCAGGTCGAGGCCATGACGATGGGTGACCGCATCGCGGTCCTCGATCAGGGCGTGCTCCAGCAGGTCGACCAGCCCCAGGACGTCTACGCGCGCCCGGCGAACCTCTTCGTCGCCCGCTTCATCGGAAACCCCCCGATGAACACGATCTCCGGTGACGTCACGCGCGTCGACGGCGGCCTGGCCGTGCGCATCCCGGGCGGCGTGGTCGGGTTGCCGCCTCCGCTCGCCGCCGCCGTCGAGCGGCTCGGGTCGCCGCAGGTCGTGGTGGGCGCCCGGCCCGAAGACTTGCAGCTCGGTGAGGGAGGCCCGGTCAAGGCGACCGTCTCGGTGATCGAGTCGTTGGGGCACGAGCGCCACGTGATCTGCCGGCTCGAGGACGGCCAGCTCGTCATCGTGCGCCAGGCGGCCCATGTTCCCGCGCCCGCCATCGAGAGCGCGGTCGGTCTCACACCGGACGCGGATCTCCTCCACGTCTTCGACGCCGCGACCGAGGAACGGGTGGACGCATGAGCGCGCCGACCGACGCGGCGGTGGAGCTCCGTCCTGGCGAGTCGCCCGTGACCGCGCCGGCCCCGCGCAAACGCCGGCTCAGCCGGAGAGCTCGCGAGGCCGGCCTCGGCTACCTGCTCGTCATCCCGGCGTTCGCCGTCTTCGGGGTCTTCGTCTTCTATCCCTTCGTCCGCAACTTCTACCTGGGCTTCTTCTCTACGCCGCCGTTTCCCGGGCAGCCGAAGAACTACGTGGGGATCGACCAGTACCGGGACGTGCTGACGTCGTCCGACTTCCTCGACAGCCTGAAAGTGACGGTGACCTTCGCGATCATCACCGTGCCGATCGGGATCGCGCTGGGCATCCTGCTCGCCGTCCTCGCGCACCAGAAGCTGAAGGCCATCGGGATCTACCGGACGTTCTTCTCGTCCACCGTCGCGACGTCGGTGGCGGTGGCAGCCGTGATCTTCGGCACGCTGCTGAGCCCGCAAGTCGGGTTGCTGCAGGGCATCCAGACGGAACCGTCGATCCTCCAGAATCCCGATCCGATCATCAACATCAACCTGCCGGTGATCCGAAGCTTCATACCGTCCGTCGCGCTGGTCGCCGTGGCGGTCACGACGATCTGGCAGAACCTCGGACTGAGCTTCATCCTGATGTCGGCCGGGCTCCAGGCGGTCCCGGACGACGTACAGGAGGCGGCCGAGATCGACGGCGCCGGTTCCTGGTCGCGTTTCTGGCACGTGACGCTGCCGCTCCTGTCGCCCACGATCTTCTTCGCCGTCGTCGTGGGCTCGATCTTCGCCTTCCAGACCTTCGGGCAGATCGACCTGCTCACCCCCCGGGGCGGGCCGCTGAAGACGACCAACGTGCTGACGTACTTCATCTACGACCAGCTCCAGTTCGCCAAGAACGACGGCAAGGCGGCAGTACTCGCCATCGCGCTGTTCGGCGTCACGCTGCTGCTCACGCTCGTTCAGTTCCGGTTCCTCGAGCGACGGGTGTCCTATGAGCGCTGACACGATCGCCCTCCGCGGGACCGAGCTCTCGGGCAAGGCCGGCACCGGAGTCGAAGCCGCTCGGCCGGGCAAGCGCGGCCGCCGCCTCCGCATCGTCGGCCGGTACGTGCTTCTGACGGTCCTCGCCGCCATCGTGCTGTTCCCGATCTACATCACGATCGTGAACTCGCTGCTGTTACCGAGCCAGATCGCCTCGAAATCGCCGACGTTCTTCCCGACGTCGCCGCAGTGGCACACCTACGCCGATGCCTGGAGTGACGGCCACCTCGGTCGCTATCTGGTGAACAGCGCCATCGTCACGATCTTCGTCGCGGCCGGACAGCTCGCGATCGCCACGTGCGCCGGGTACGCGTTCGCGTTCTTGCAGTTCCCCTTCCGGCGCACGCTGTTCATCGTGTTCCTCACGACGCTGATGATCCCCTTCGAGATCACCATCATCACGAACCTCTCGACGGTGAACACCATCGGTTGGTACGACACCTATCAGGGCTTGATCGTCCCGCTGCTCGCGACGGGCGCGCTCGGTTTCGGGGCGTTCCTGATGCGACAAGCCTTCCTGCAGGTGCCGAAGGACTTGCAGGACGCGGCCAAGCTCGATGGGTACGGCCACGTCCGGTTCATGACACGAGTGGCCGTGCCACTCGTGCGCCCGACTCTGGCTGCCCTCGCCGTCTTCTCGTTCCTGGCCGCGTGGAACCAGTACCTCTGGCCCCTGCTCGTGACCAAGGACGACAGGTTGCGAACCGTGCAAATCGGTCTGAAGCAGCTACGCGCGACCAATCTCGATCAGGTCAACGTCACCTTCGCCGGCACCGTGATCGCGTTCATCCCACTCGTCATCCTTCTTCTTGTCTTCCAGAAGCAGTTGGTGCGCGGACTTACGGCCGGAGCCGTGAAAGGCTGACGGCTTCAACGAGAACAGGAGTGTCAGTGTCCATGCTGAGGTCCCGAGTCGCCAAGCGCCTCATCGCGGTGGGCGCCGGCGCCGCGTTGGCCGTCGTCGGCCTCGCCCAGCCCGTCGCGGGCGCGGCCCCCGCCCAGGCATCGGGGAAGTGCCCCATCAACGCGCTGAAGAACGCGAAGAACAAGCCGGTCGAGATCACCTACTGGCAGGGAGGCTTCCAGCGCGCCAACGAAGAAGTGCTCGGACGGCTCGTCGACCAGTTCAACTCTTCGCAGAACGACGTGCACGTGACGGTCGTCAACCAAACCACCTACGCCGACACGATCAACAAGTTCCGCGCCGGCCTGTCGAGCGGTGACCTGCCCGATCTCGTCAACATCGAGGACACCGGGCTCCAGCAGATGATCGACACAAAAGCGATCCTGCCCGCGCAGGCCTGCATCGACGCCGAGAAGTACGACCTCTCTGACAACCTGAAGAGGGTCGTCGACTACTACTCGGTCAAGGGCAAGCTCTACCCGATGCCGTTCAACGTCTCGAACCCAGTGTTCTACTTCAACAAGAAGGCCTTCCAGACGGCGGGCCTAGATCCGAACAACCCGCCGAAGACGCTCGACGAGGTCAAGACGGCGGCGCAGAAGCTCAAGGACGCCGGGGTGGCGTCGCAGGCGGGCTTCGGCATGAAGCTCGACCCTTGGTACCTCGAGCAGTGGTCGGCGCTGGGTGGCAAGACGTACGTCAACAACGGGAACGGCCGCAGGAGCCGCGCCACCGCGACCACGTTCGACAACGCGACGGGCAGGGAGATCTTCACGTTCCTGAACGACATGGTGAAGTCCGGCCTCGCCCGGACGAACCCCGCCGACGGGCCGCAGGCGTTCGACAACCTCCTCGGTATCGGGAACGGCAACTTTGCCATGACGATCGACACGTCGGCCGCGCTCGGCACGATCCAGCAGGTGTTGTCGAGCGGGCAGTACCCGAACGTCGAGCTCGGTGTGGCCCCGATGCCGGGTCCGAAGGGAAAGGGCGGTGTGCTCGTCGGGGGCGCCGCCAACTACATCGTGAGCAAGTCCTCACCTGAGAAGCAGGCCGCCGCCTGGCAGTTCGCCAAGTTCCTCAACGACCCCGAGTCCCAGGCGGAGTGGGCCGTCGGGACGGGGTACGTCCCGATCCGGCAGTCCTCGAGCAACATGCCCCAGGTCCAGCAGCGCTGGACGGAGATCCCGGGATTCAAGGTCGCGTACGACCAGCTCGTCGGAGGCGTGACCAACACGGCAACGGCCGGGCCCGTGATCGGCGACTACCAGGGCGTGCGTGACGTGGTGCTCGACGCCGAGCAGCAGATGTTCAACGGGAAGTCACCCAGCGCGGCCCTGAAGCAGGCCAAACAGGACGCCAACGCCAAGGTCCAGGAGTACAACTCCCGCATCAGCGGATGACCCTCCGCGGAGCGCGCTGGGTTCGGCGGTGTATCACGCGCCTTGCGCGATACCTGAAGTTTGCCGGGAATACGGCGTAGGTTGGGCTCGCGCGAATGCCAAGGCGGTACAGGCGAACGTCCTGTGGCAAGGCATCTCGGCAGAAGGTGGTTCGGCTACCTGGCACGGCCGCGGCAGTCCGCCGCTGTCGAACGACGCGGACCAGTCGAACCACAAGCTGGACCAGGACGCGCAGAACTGGGCCTCCGCTTGGGTCGACAACAAGAACGTGAACTTCAACCCGCAGTTCACGCTCGTGGGCAACAACAGCGCGACGAACGACCAGGCGAACGAGACTGCGATCGACCAGAGCCAGCAGGTTGGAGCGCTCCAGCTCAACGCGCTGACCCAGTCGATCGGGCTGGGCTAGCCCACTTCGCAGCCGGTGGGTGTGGGGCCGTCTTGGTCCCACACCCACACCGGCATCGCTACGGCGAACGGATCAGGATCACCACGGACGCGTTGGCGCCCCGGCCGACGGTGTGGCCGAGCGCCACCCGCGCTCCGTCCACCTGCCGTGACCCGGCCTGTCCCTGTAATTGGGAGACGAGCTCGACCACCTGTCCGAGCGCCGACGCACCCAGGGGCTCGCCCTTCGACAGCAGCCCACCGCTCGCATTCACGGGGAGCCGGCCACCGAGGCGCGTCACGCCATCGGCGAGCCACTTGCCGGCGTCCCCCTTCGGGCACAACCCGAGCTCCTCGTACGAGAGCAGCTCACGCGCGGCGTCCGTGTCCTGGCACTCGACGACATCGAGGTCGGCTGGACCGAGGCCCGACTCGTCGTAGGCGCCGCGCGCAGCCAGCGTGGTCGGCGGATCAACCGAATCGTCGGCGAGACCGCTGAGCGGCGTCCCCTCCGAGAGGACCGAGCCCGGAAGATGGGAGCGCAGCGCGGCCGCCTCCAAGGTGACGCGCGGGCTGACGGTCCGTTCCCGAACGGCGCGCAGGACGACCGCGGCCGCGCCCTCGTTGGGGGAGCACAGCATCCAGAGATGCAAGGGCTCGCACACCACCCGGGAGGCCAGGACCTGCTCCGCCGTGACCTCTGAGCGGAACATCGCGTTCGGGTTGTGGACGCCGTGCGCCCGATTCTTGACCACGACGTCTGCCAGGTCTTCCTTCGATATCCCCGAGTCGCGCATCAGCCGCTGCGCCCGCAGCGCGAAGTACGCCGGGGTAGACGCCAAGCCGGACTCCTCGCGCCACGGCTCGAAGAACGATGACCGGATGATGCCGCGGGGCATCTTCTCGATCCCGAAGACGAGCGCACAGTCGTATTGACCCGCGCGGATCGTTCCGGCGGCCAGCATGAGCGCGGCGCCGCCGCTCGCGCACCCTGCCTCCACGTCGACGATGGGGACGCCGGTGCGGCCGATCGCTCCGAGCACCTTGTGGCCGGCGGCGACGCCCGCGTACGCCGTTCCGCAGAAGGCGGCCTGAAACTGCGGGTCGCCCGCG
>DATFXL010000132.1:0-2708 GCA_035316025.1 Acidimicrobiia bacterium | reverse complement strand
AGCTCAGTCGGCAGAGCACTTCCATGGTAAGGAAGGGGTCTACGGTTCGAGTCCGTAAGGGGGCTCGGCGGTGTAGCTCAGTTGGCAGAGCACGCGGCTCATAATCGCGGCGTCGCGGGTTCGAGTCCCGCCACCGCTACCAGGCCGAACCGAGAGAACGAGCAGAGAGAGCGAGCACACCCGTGAGCAAGCCGAAGTTCGAGCGCAGCAAGCCCCACCTCAACGTCGGAACGATGGGTCACATCGACCACGGCAAGACGACGCTCACCGCCGCCATCACGAAGGTCCTGCACGACCAGGACCCGACGACTGAGTACACGAGCTTCGACGAGATCGACAAGGCTCCGGAGGAGAAGGAGCGGGGCATCACGATCAACATCGCCCACGTCGAGTACGAGACGCCGAACCGCCACTACGCACACGTCGACATGCCCGGACACGCCGACTACATCAAGAACATGATCACCGGCGCCGCTCAGATCGACGGCGCGATCCTCGTCGTCGCCGCCACTGACGGCCCGATGCCCCAGACGCGGGAGCACGTGCTCCTCGCCCGTCAGGTGGGTGTGCCGTCGATCGTGGTCGCGCTCAACAAGGTCGACGCCGTCGACGACGAGGAGCTGCTCGACCTGGTCGAGCTCGAGGTGCGGGACCTCCTCACGGAGTACGAGTTTCCGGGCGACGAGACCCCGGTCGTGCGCGTGAGCGCGCTGAAGGCCCTCGAGGGCGATGCGGGCGCGATCGAGCAGGTCGTCGCGCTCATGGACGCCGTCGACACGTACGTGCCCGAGCCCCCGCGCGACCTCGACAAGCCGTTCCTGATGCCGATCGAAGACGTCTTCTCGATCACCGGGCGGGGCACCGTCGTCACCGGGAAAGTGGAGCAGGGTGTGATCCACACGGGCGACGACGTCGAGATCATCGGCATCAAGGACACCACCAAGACCGTCGTCACCGGCGTGGAGATGTTCCGCAAGCTGCTCGACGAGGGTCGGGCCGGCGACAACATCGGCGTGCTCCTGCGGGGCACCAAGAAGGAGGACGTCGAGCGTGGTCAGGTGCTGGCCAAGCCGGGCAGCATCACGCCGCACACGAACTTCCAGGCTCAGGTGTACGTCCTCAACAAGGACGAAGGCGGGCGACACACGCCGTTCTTCAGCAACTACCGGCCCCAGTTCTACTTCCGCACGACGGACATCACCGGCTCGATCGAACTGCCCAGCGGTGTCGAGATGGTGATGCCGGGGGACAACACGGAGATGACCGTCGAGCTCATCGCTCCGATCGCGATGGAAGAGGGCCTGCGGTTCGCCATCCGCGAGGGTGGCCGCACGGTCGGTGCCGGCCGCGTCACCAAGATCATCAAGTAGGGGAGCCCAGTGGCGAGCGACAAGCGCGTGAAGGTCACGTTGGCGTGCGAGGTCTGCAAGCGGCGGAACTACATCACGATGAAGAACCGGACGAACGATCGCGAGCGGATCGAGATGAAGAAGTACTGCCGCTGGGACCGCCGCCACACGCTCCACAAGGAAACGCGGTAGGTCGGGCGCGTAACCCGGCACCTCCGGCAGAGGTCTGAATGGTCACGGATCCAACCGCAGAGTTGAGAGCCGAGGTCGACCGGCTGGTCGACGCCGCCCGCTCCGGTGACCGAGCGGCGTTCGACGAGCTGGTGCGGCGCACCTACGTCGATACCTACACCCTCGCCATGCGGCTGACGGCGAACGAGGAGGACGCACACGACGTGGTCCAGGAGTCGTATCTCCGGGCCTGGAAAGGCATCAACCGCTTCCGCGGCGACGCGCAGTTCTCGACGTGGATGTACCGCATCACGGCCAACGCCGCCGCCACGCTCGTGCAGAAGCGCCGTCGGCGCCGCACCGAGTCCCTCGAGTTCGTCGAGGAGCCGGTCGACGTCTCCATCGAGGCGCAGCCGGAGGCGGCGACCGAGTCGTCGGTCGGGCTGGAGGAGCTGGCGCGCGCCGTCGCCGCGCTGCCTCCGAAGCTACGAAGCGTCGTGGTGCTCAAGGATGTGTACGGGCTGTCGCACGAGGCGATCGCCGAGGATCTTGGGATCTCGGTCGCGGCGGCGAAGGTGCGGCTGCACCGGGGCCGCAAGCGGCTGCGGGACGTGTTGTTCGAGGAAGGCGGGAGGTCCGCCCATGCGGTGTGAAGAGGTGGCGCGACAGTTGCCCCAGACCGTCGAGGGCACCCCGGTCGACCTGGCGATGCAGACCCACATCGAGTCGTGCCTCCGCTGCCAGGCCGAGCTCGCCCGCTACCGCCGGATGCTGCGGGCCCTCCAGCAGCTCCGCACGCGGTTCCTCGAGCCGTCTCCGAGCCTGCTGGCCCAGACCCTCGCCGCGCTCGAGGAGGCCGGCGAGCGTCAGGCGGTGCGCTCGCTGCTGTCGGGTCGCCGCCTCGCGTACGCCGGCGCCATCGGCGGGGCCGCGCTGGCGACCGCCGGCACCGCCGCCGCGCTGATCGTTGCCCGGTCCCGCCGTCGCGCCGCGGTCGCGTAACCCGACCCGGCTGACGCCCTTCGAAGGGCCGCTGCTACTCTGGCTTTCGGGCCCCCGCGCGCCCGGAGGGCAGTAGCTCAATTGGCAGAGCTCCGGTCTCCAAAACCGGCGGTTGGGGGTTCGAGTCCCTCCTGCCCTGCTCGCACAATCGATCGCCCGGCACCGAGGCGGTGACGTGAACCGACA
>DATFXL010000131.1:0-3491 GCA_035316025.1 Acidimicrobiia bacterium | reverse complement strand
CTCGGTCTCGCCACGCGGCGCGGCTGGGAGGGCTTCGTGTCGCTGCAGCCCGAGTACTCGCTGATCACGCGCGACATCGAGCGGGAACTGTTGCCGCTCTGCCGCGAGGAAGGACTGGCCGTGCTCCCGTGGAGCCCGCTCGCCGGAGGCGTCCTCACGGGGAAGTACCGTCAGGGTGAGGACTTCCCGAGGGGAACGCGCGGCGGCGACACCGAGGAGCCGATTACGTTCACGTACCGGTTGCACGACCGGGCCTGGGGCACCGTCGACGCCGTGCGCAACGTAGCCGGCGAGATCGGGAAGACGGCGTCGCAGGTGGCGCTCAACTGGGTCGTCCACCGGCCGGGCGTGACGGCACCGATCATCGGCGCCCGCACCATGGACCAGCTCGACGACAACCTCGGCGCCGTCGGGTGGCGGCTCGAGGAGGAGCAGTGGCGAGCGCTGTCCTGGGCGAGCGCGTTCCCGCGCGGCTACCCGTACGACTTCATCGATTACGCCGACGCCGGCCACTAGCGGCAGATGAACGCGACGACGCCGGCCTTGCCGGCGTCGTCGCAGAGCCGGAGCTTGCGACGGCGGCAGATGAGCGCGAGGAGGCCCGGCCATGCGGGCCGGGCCTTCTGCCTTCTCGGAACGGGCGAGCGGTCAGACCGCCAGCAGGTCGCGGGCTCCCGTATCGGCGCTCGGGTGGCGAAGTTTCGACATCGCCCGGGCCTCGATCTGGCGGATGCGCTCCCGAGTGAGGTTGAAGTATTCACCGACTTCCTCGAGCGTGCGGGGCTCGCCGCGATCGAGCCCGAAGCGCAGGGCGAGGATCTGGCGCTCACGCTCGTCCAGCGGCGCCAGGAGCTTCTCGATCTCGGCCGGCAGCAGGGCGGTCGCCGCGACCTCGAAGGGTGACTCGGCCGAGCGATCCTCGACGATGTCGCCCAACTCGGCGTCGCCGTCCTCGCGCAAGGGCTCAGACAACGACAGGGGCTCGGCGGCGAACCGCAGCGCCTCGGTGACCTTGTCCTCGGGCATCTCGACCTCGAGCGACAGCTCGGCAAGGGTCGCCGGGCGCCCGAGCTTGAGCTCGAGGCGTGAACGCGCCTTCTGCAGGCGGGCGAGCGTGTCGCCGGCGTGCACCGGGAGGCGGATCGTGCGGCCGGTGTTCGCGATCCCACGGGTGATCGCCTGCCGGATCCACCAGGTGGCGTACGTCGAGAACTTGAAGCCCTTGCGCCAGTCGAACTTCTCAACCGCGTGCATGAGGCCGAGGTTGCCCTCCTGGATGAGGTCGAGGAGGGGCAGTCCCGAGGCCTGGTACTTCTTGGCGATCGAGACGACGAGCCGCAGGTTGGATTGCACGAACGTGCGCTGGGCGTTGTCGCCTTCGCGCGCCGTGCGGCGGAGCTCACGCTTCTTGCCTGCGGTGAGGTCCTTACCGGCGGTGAGAAGGTCGCCACGCGCGGCGTTTCCGTTCTCGATCTGCTGCGCCAGCCGAACCTCGTCGTCCTTCGTGAGCAGCGGATACTGCCCGATGTCGGTCAGATAGAGCCGGACGAGGTCTTCCTCGTCCCGCTCGACTCGCTCCTTTGCCACGAATGCCTTTCTCCGGTGCGGGGACGATCGGGTCAGCTCAGAAACGGGATGCACGGACCAGGAGTTCCCAGGTCGGGTGGGAAGCGAACCGGGTCGGTGCCTTATCCCCAAGTACGATACCGACTCCGTCAAGGCAAGTTTTCCACAGACCGGGACGGATCTTCGCAGCGGGCAGGAGGAGTTGGTGGCCGATCTCGAGCTCGTCGTCGTGATCGGGAGCTTCGAGGCCCAGGCGGGCCGGCAGAGCGAGCTCGCCGCCGTCCTTGCCAAGTATGTCGTCCTCACCCGCCGCCAACCGTCCTCTCGCAACGTGGACCTGGTGTCGTCGGCCGCCAATCCAGCCCGGCTCGTCGTGATCGAGAAATGGGAGAGCGCCATCGACGCCCGCGCCCATCTCGACGCCGCCGAGACCGTCGAGATGGCACGCGGCGCCCGTGACTTGCTCGCCGGTCCGCCCGACCTCGACCTCTACGAGTCGATCAGCGCGCAAGACCTCGAGTAGCACCGTTCGGGCAAGACACACGGTCGTGTTGCGCGCGTCTCGCGGCCGAGAACGGGTGACGTCAGCCTTGTGCTCGCAGCGTCTCCTTGCGGATCGCCGACCTCTGCTTCGGCTCGGGACGGGGGTCGGCGGCTTTGCATTCTGCACACAACGCGTCGAGCTCGCTCCAGGTGAATCGGTCCGCGGTCCACAGGCGCTCGAACGCGTCGTCGGCGACGTCGGTGAAGCCGTTGTACAGGCGGAACACGTACTGCCGGCGCACCTTTCGCGTGTACTCGCCCAGACGCGCCACTCGACCTTCGGCGAACGCCTCCCACGCCGCGCGCTGCGCGTCGCTCAGGTCCTCGTCGGCGGGCGCGTCGACGAAGCCCCGAAGACGGTCGCTCGCGCGGTACAGCCCCAGGGCCAGCTCTGCGCGGGCAAGCTCGTCGTTGAAGACGGCGCGATGACGACCGTCCTCGAAGTCGGCGCCCGAGAACCACAGCACCGCGCGGCCGTCGACGACGTCGGCTGTACTACCGGTGAGCGGGAGCGGCAGTTCCTCGTCGATCTCGATAAGAACGGGCACGTCGTCCGGGAGCCCGACCTTGGTCGACAGCTCCTCCGCGATGCCGGCGATCACGCCCCCGTCGTACTCGACGAGCGTGAACTGCTCGGGCGTGACCTCGACGCGCGCCACCGTTAGGAAGCTTGCTGCTCCGCGGTGGCCATGGCCTCGGCCTCCGCCTGGGCCTCGGCGGTGACTTCCGAGAGCTCGTCGATCTCGTCGGTGCTGAAGCCGGCCATCTGCCGGAAGCGGCGCGCCAGCTGGATCGGGTTCTCGTCCGTCTCGCCTCGGAACCCACCCAGGCTGAAGAGCTTGTCCACGGTGCGCTGGAACTCCAGCGCGCGCTCGCGCCGCTCGGGATCGTTCTCCGTGAGCCGGCGCAGCCAGTCGGAGCCCATCTTCACGTGCGTCACCTCGTCGGCGAGCATCCAGTCCTCGCATGCCGCGAGCACCGGGTCACCGGAGCTGTCGCCGAACTCCTTCATCGTGTTGAACACGTCGATCGCCAGGCCCTCGAGCGCACGGTTCACGCCTGTGAGACGCAACAGCGCGTCCTCCGCGCACGCCGCCTCGTAGAGGAACGTGGCCTCGCTGAACTCGCCGATCTCGGTCCCCATGTGCTCGGCGAGCTTCACCGAGATCTCGCAGTGGCGCGACTCGTCCCAGGACTGCCGGGCCATGTCGAGCTTGAGCTGGAAAGGCACGTCCTCGTCATCGAAGTCGAAAGTCGTGCGCCCGGCGCCCTCGAGCGCCTGCAGCTCGCCCATGAAGATGCCGTGCATGAGCTGACGGGCGCGGTCGGGCGCCGCCGGGCGCTCGGGCTGGAGCTTGGCCGACCCCGTGTTGCGCTCGGCC
>DATFXL010000130.1:0-6254 GCA_035316025.1 Acidimicrobiia bacterium | reverse complement strand
CCGGGAGGAGAACGAGCGTTACCTCGGTGCCGCGCGCGTCCACTACCAGTGCAGTCGCGGCCACCGGATAACGAGGACCTTCCGCGAGGTCGAGGAGCAGCTCGCCGCCGCGGAGAACGCGGGCCTCGATAGCGTCGTGCTCTAACGGTCCTGCGTGGGCAGCGCCTACTTCGCCGCTCTACCGTTCGGGACGTGGCCCGTTCCTATTGGGTTTCCGGCAGTGGCTCTACCGTTAGCGGGTCGCTAGGGTTCAAGTAAGCGCGGGCGCTCGTTTCTCTGCGCCGCTCGATCCTTTGTCGTGTAAGGCGAGGCTGCTCTCCCGCTCAGCGCCCTCGAGACGATCACTCCGATCCGGGGCTTCGCGTTCGCGCTGCCGGCACAAAACGGTTGACCCGGCCGAAGCGGGGTCGCCAGCTCGCAGAACTGCTGGACTAAGGCGCATGGGCGAGGCCCGACTGATTCTCACGTGCGGGTTGCCCGGAGCGGGTAAGACCAGACTCGCAAGGCAGCTCGCTGCGGACCGGAGTGCCTTGTGCCTCACAAAGGATGAATGGCTCACGGCCCTCGGCTCCAGCCCCTGGGACGAGCCGACCCGGGACAAGGTCGAACACGAACTTTGGCACCTCGCACAAGAAATCCTGCGCCTCCGCGTCAGCGTCGTCCTCGATTTTGGGCTCTGGGCGCGGATCGAACGTGACGAGATGCGATCCGCGGCTCGTAGCCTCGGTGTCGGAGTCGAACTGCACTACCTCGACGTGCCTACCGACGAACTCTGGCGGCGCATTCAGGCCCGGAACTCGCAGCCACCCTGGGACAGCCACCCGATCCGCCGCGCCGACCTCGACGGGTGGGTATCTCTTTTCCAGGCGCCCGATGCTGCCGAGTTGGCGTTGTTCGACCGGCCGCCAGATTCAAACTGACCGCTCCCCGCCGCGGGGCACTACATGCGGGCGGTAATGCCCCTCTCCCGCTTCCCGACGCAAGCCACGGGGCAGCGCCTAATTCGGCGCCTTCCCGTTCGTAGCAGCTACGACCCTGTACGGGATTGCGCGGCGCGCTTTGCTGTTCCCATCTTCGTAGGGTTCGAGTAGACGCCGTACCGGCGGCGAGCACAGCCACGCGGTAGGCGTTGCGGCGTAAGGCTTCCTCGATCCGCCCGTACTCATGGCCTGATTCTCCCGACGACGACGTTTGTCACAAGGACGCCAGGGAAAATCGGGCAGAGCGGTGAAGACAAAGGGGGCGAAGGATGTCGACGCAGACCCCCAACCGTTTCAACACACCGCGAGCCACGCAGTCACTCGACGCTCGGCGACAGGCTCGCGTTGTGGCTTCATTCGCCGAATATCTGGCGGAGTACGTGCACGGCAGTCCCGACCGGGCGCTCGAGGCGATGGCTTCGCTGGCCGAATGGTGCGACGGGGACCCGAGCCTCTTGGCCCGCGCGGGCCGATGTGCTGCACGACATCCGCGACCAGCACCTCGCCATCGCCGAGAACAATCAGGACGCCGTGTCGTTGCTGGATCTCGCCGGCCGCGCTCAGTAGCGAGTCCACGGCGGCCGAGAGACTCGGTGTGGTCTCTGAATGCTCGGGTTCGCCGGGTTCGCAATCCAACGGGTTCGGGGAACAGTAGAAGAAGTGTCTTCTTCTGAATTGGCTCGGACGAAGACACTGGCCGGCTCCTGCCTCGGCGGGAGCTGGCCACGTTCGCGTCTCGACCCCTTACGCCGTCGGGCGGCCTCCCTCGGAGCCAGTGTGACGGCGAGCGGGCGGGCGGCACAGAGCGCGGTGGCTCTCCTCTTTACCTTCGGGCGTAACGGAACCGACCGCAGGAACGTTGCTACGGAAGGAAGAGAGGCGCCCCAGGGCTATGTCGCAGGGGTTTCTCTTGTCCGAGCCCACACGGCTTGGGGAGCCTGCAATCCCTGCCCCAGGCTCCCCTGCCGTGTGCTCGAGCTTTTCTCGCGCCTCGAGGGCGCGAGTGCGCGACGCACCGATCGCCAGAGCCGTTTTCGCTCTTCGTCACGATGCGTGAAGCATCGTCACGCTCCGCGCGCATCTGGCAGCTCGGGGGTGATGTCATGCGGTTCGGGCCAAATCGACCAACGCGCCCGATAAACCGCTCGACCGGCTCACATCCGCCGCGGAGCCGTGTGGGTCCCCCGAGAGGACGTGCTCACGGTGACGTGCTCGTTCTCGTCGCCCACGGCCAATGGGTCTGTGCCGGGAAACAACGTCACCTACACGAGTAGCCGACGGGTACGGATCGATCACGTCTAGGAGGGCCGGGAGGGAACGCGTCCGCCCTGGCCCTCGCTCGTTCCCCGCGCTCCTGGGACTCATGCGACAACTTGCGTCCGGTGTTGTGTCGCCGGTGCCGGCCGGCACGGCCGCGGGGCATTCCCTACTTTCGCTCTGGCGGTCAGCCGTAGCCCGGCCGGCCGCTACTGGGCTCTGAGCCAGACGAGCGAGAGGTCGATCGCCACGATCGAGGCTGCGATCGCGACCAGGAGCAGTCCGACGAATACCGCAGTCAGGCCGTGGGCAGGCAACTGCAGCTCGGGAACGTCTGGGACGTGGCCGCCCCGTCGTTCCCAGCACGCGACACCGATGAGCCCCGCGATTACCACGATGCCGAGAAACACGCCTCCCACAGGCCCCCTCCTTCGCGGACCCTCCGCCGCGCTTTGTGTTGCTTCCGTGGTTTTGTCGCGCCTTCGCGACCAAAACACAAGCCCGGCGTCGACTTCATCGCTCTAGCGTTCCTGAGGTGCGCGGCTGGCAGTCGTACGACGCGGTCGCGGGCGCGTACGACCGGTCCTGGCACCCCACCTTCGAGCCCGTCGCCCGCGACCTCGTCGGGATGGTGGCCGTCGCCCCCGACGACGCCGTGCTCGACGTGGGCACGGGGACGGGCGTGGCCGCAGGGGCGGCGAGCACGACCGTGCAGCCCGGCGTCCTCGTCGGAGTCGATCCGTCGGTGCCCATGTTGCAGATCGCTCGGGCTCGTGCCCCGTTGGCGGCCGTCGCCGCCCGCTCGCCCGGTCTGCCGTTCCCGGCCCGTGCCTTCGACGTCGTCCTCGCCAATCTGGTCGTCTCGCACTTCCCGAGATACGACGACGCCCTCGCCGACATCGTGCGGGTATTGACCCCCGGCGGGCGCCTCGGAGCCACCGCGTGGGGCACGATCGACGACGCCCCGGTCGACGACACCGACCAGCGCGAGCTCACCAGGGTCTGGAAGTCGACCGCGGCGCAGTTCGTCGACCTCGACGCCGGCGCGGAGGTGGTCGAGTCCGCCATCCCCGGGGAGGCGTGGTTCGCCGACCCAGCGCGCTTGCGGGCGGCGCTCCTCGGCAGCGGCGTCCGGGACATCGAGGTGCACGGCCGGGTGTACCGGCGCCCCCTCTCGCTGAAGGACGCGCTCGCCGGCTTCGAAACCAGCTTCTGGGGGCGCTACCTGCGCCACACCCTGGGTGACGCGGCATGGTCCGAATTCCGCGCCGACCTCGCCGCCGCGGTCGCCGGCGCGCTGCCGGACCCGATCACGCGCGTCGACCAGCTCCTAATCGGCGTGGGGACGAAGGCCTACGACACCCGCCCGTAGACTTCGCCCTCGTGTCGGAAGCGGACCGGCTCATCACGCTGCTCGAGGGGAAGCTCCGACCGCTCGAGACCGCCCTGGCCGAGGCGTGGTGGGAGACGAGCACCCGCGCCTCCCCCGAGGCGGCGGCACGCCGGGAGCGCATCGAGCTGGAACGGCGCGAGCTGCTCGGCGACCCGGACGCGTTCGCGGCGATCGAAGCGGCGCGCCGCAAGGCCGATCAGTTCGAGCCGCTCGTGGTCCGGCAACTCGACGTCCTGCACGACGCCTTCCTGCCGCACCAGGTCGATGCCGACCTCCGCCGGCGAATCGTCGAGCTCGAAGTGGACGTCGAGACGACGTTCAACACGTACCGCGGGGAGATCGACGGGCGGCGCGTCGACGACAACGCCATCGCCGACGTCCTGCGGACGAGCGACGACACCGCCTCTCGGCGAGCGGCATGGGAGGCGTCCAAGCAGGTGGGCGCCGAGGTCGCGGACCGGGTGCGCGAGCTCGCACGCCTCCGCAACGAGGCTGCCCGACGGCTCGGGTACCGCGACCACTTTGCGCTCGCGCTCGCCACCGGTGAGCTCGACGGGCAACGGCTGTTCGCCACCCTCGAAGAGGTCGACCGGGCGACGGCGGCGCCCTTCGACGAGTGGAAAGCGCGCCTCGACGCCGACCTCGCCGGGCGGTTCGGCTGTGACCCGACCGACCTCCGGCCCTGGCACCTCGACGATCCGTTCTTCCAGGATCCGCCCGTCCGGGGCGCCCTCGACCTCGACCCGTTCTTCGAGCATGCCGACGTCGAGGCGCTCACCGTACGCAGCTACGACGGGCTCGGGCTCGACACCCGGCCCGTGCTGGCCCGCAGCGATCTCTACGCACGCGAAGGGAAGAGCCAGCACGCGTTCTGCATCCATGTGGACCGAGAAGGCGACGTACGTGTCCTGTGCAACGTCGAGCCCAATGAGCGGTGGACCGAGACGATGCTGCACGAGTTCGGGCACGCGGTCTACGACAGGGAGCTCGACGGCTCGCTCCCCTGGCTGCTCCGCGAGCCCGCCCACGCGCTCACGACCGAGGGCGTCGCGATGCTGTTCGGTCGGCTGGCTCGCGATCCCCGCTGGCTGACGGCGGTGGCGGGCGTCGACGCCGCTGACGTCGGGGCGCTCACGGATCGTCTCGCGGAGGCCCGACGCGCCGCGCTGCTCGTGTTCGCGCGGTGGGTACTCGTGATGACGAACTTCGAGCGTGGCTTGTACGCCGATCCCGACGCCGACCACGACACGAGGTGGTGGGATCTCGTCGAGCAATATCAGCGGGTACGACGCCCCGACGCCCGGACCGCGCCGGACTGGGCCGCCAAGATCCACCTCACTGTGGCGCCCGTCTATTACCAGAACTATCTCTACGGAGAGCTCTTCGCGTCGCAGCTCCAGGCGACTCTCGGGAGGCGGGCCGGCGGTCTGGTCGACGAGCGCGGCGCGGGCCGGATGCTCGTCGACGACGTGTTCCGGCCGGGCGGGTCGGTGCGCTGGGACCATCTCGTCGAACGCGCCACGGGTCAGCCGTTGACGCCGGCGCACCTGGCCCGCCAGCTCGCGGCCTGACATGGACCTCGGGCTCGCCGACCGGGCGATTTGCATCGCAGGCGGGTCGCGCGGGATGGGACGCGCCGCCGCCGACCTCCTCGCCGCCGAACGGTGCCGGGTAGCAGTGCTCGGTCGCCACGACGCCGACGTGCGCGAGGTCGAGGAGGCGCTCCTCGCGTCGGGCGCGCCCGATGCTGTCGGCCTGCAATGCGACCTTCTCGACACGGGCGAGGTCGAAGCCGCTTTCACGTTCTTGGACGAACGGTGGGGAGAGCTGAACGGCCTCATCAACGCGGCGGGGCCGTCGCGCGTCGGTTCACTCGAGGACCTCACGGAAAACGAGTGGCTCGAGGACTTCGACGTCGGCGTGCTGACGATGATCCGGACCGTGCGCGCCGCGCTCTCCCTGCTCCGCAAGGCGGTCTTCGCCCGCATCGTCAACCTGGCCGAGGCGTCGATCCGGCACCAGAGCCCCGGCCTCATCGCCCACACCGCCGCCAACGCCGCCATGGCGAGCGCGTCGAAGAACCTCGCCCGCGCTCTCGCGCCCGAGGGCATCCTCGTCAACACCGTCTGCCCGGGCACCGTGATGTCGCCGGCGGTCGAGGGGTACCTCGCCGAGACCGATCCCGCGGGGCTGCCCGAGGGGCCGCTCGAGGCGGCGTACGCGGCGATCGGCCGCGACTTCGGCACCGAGAACGACCTCGGCCGCGTCGGGTTGCCCGAAGAGGTAGCGGCGGTCGCGGTGTTCCTATGCTCCGAGCCGGCCAGCTTCGTCGCCGGCGCGACGATTCCCGTCGACGGCGGCACCGACTTCTAGGAGGCAGGAATGTCCGCCCACCGAAGGTCCGCTCCGCGGGTGGTATGAACATCCACCTGATCCCCGAGCTTGCGAACGCCTGACCATGTGCGACAACGCCCTCTGCGGCAGACTTCACTCCCCCGCCGGCACGCGGACTAGGTTCGGCGGCCCATGCAGTACAACCTCGCCGATCTCTGGGAGCGGGTGGTCGACACCGTTCCCGAACACGAGGCCCTCGTCTGCGGCGAGCGGCGCCTGACCTACGCCGA
>DATFXL010000129.1:0-21232 GCA_035316025.1 Acidimicrobiia bacterium | reverse complement strand
CCACGGGACCCCGACCCCTGGGCGCCTCGACGGGACGCGCGTGCGCTTCGAGCAGCCTCAGCCCCGGGTCGCTCCCGGCCAGGTCGTCGCCGTCTACGCCGGCGACACCCTCCTCGGCGGCGGCATCGCCACATGATGCGTCCCCAGGGAGCCAAATCGTCCCCCTACGGACGCATCATCCTTCCTCGCGCCGGTGGCCTTTGCTGATCTCGGCGAGGGCGTCGGGGTCGAGGCGATCGGCGCCGACGGCGGCGACCTTGCACTTCGTCACCGCCCGCAGCGTCGACGTTGCGTACACCACCTTCGAGGACGGCCCGCTCGCCGAGGATCGCGCCGGGCCCGAGCTCCGCCAGCGGCTCGCCGTCGACCTCTACCCCGAGCACGCCGTCCAGCAGCAGGTAGACCTCGTCACCCGGATCGCCCTGCTCGCAGCGCGTCTTGCGCGTGCGGATCGTCTTGATCGTCGGCTTGGCGTCGCCGCCCATCACCACGCGCGACAGCTCGCGCTCGAGCGCGGTCTCGACCGTCGTGACCAGCACCTTGGAGTCTTCTTCCCCCCACGGCGTGTGCTTGCCGAACGCGTGCCGGTACCACTCCTTGAAGTTGGTGAGGCCGGCCTTCTCGGAGAGCTTGCCGGCGGCGTCGTAGATCCAGTGGCGAGGGAAGGGGCTCGCGCCGGCCAGCTCGAAGCGCGCCGAACCGTCTACGCCCAACGTCAGCACCAGGGTCGTCCAGACCGTCGGGCCCTTGAGCTGCACGAAGGGTGGATGGCTGACGCGCCGGTGCGCGGGGATCGCCGGGCGGCCGCCCGCGGTTTGCACGAAGCGGACCGACGTGGGGCGTGACCTCGGGGTCGCGCCGGATGTCCGGAAAGCCGATGGCCGCGAACCTCGCCGCCGTGCCGAGCCGCACGGTCGTGGCCCCCATCACCGCACCGCCCGAGTATCCCTGGTCGACGACCTCCCCGTTCTCGACTTCGATCCACGCGCCGAGCCGGTTCGCGAACCGGAACCCGTCGGCGGCGCCCAGCCCCTCGAGGTCCTCGATGACGTCCGGGGGCGGGTTGTCGTAGTGCGTGAACCCGACCTCGAACGAGAGTTTGGTCATGCCGGTAACGGCCTCTGACCGGATCCACGACACCGACGTGACCGACGACTCGATTCGCATCACTCGCCTCCCTGCGCTCGCTCCTACGGTACGGCGTCCCGGCGGCTGACCGATGAGTTCCCACGACGCGCCAGTCTCACGAGAGACGACCAGACCGCCAGGAAGGAGACGCCGTGTCGGCAACCGTTCTCTACATGTCCATGTCCCTCGACGGGTTCATCGCCGGGCCGAACGAGCGACTCGACAATGGCCTCGGTGACGGCGGGGAGCGCCTGCACGAGTGGGCACTGGCCGGCGGCCACGGGCCTGACGATCTCGAGGCCACGCGCCGTCTCGGCGGCGTCAACGGCAAGGTCATCGACGAGTTCATGACGACGGGGGCGGTCGTCGCCGGCCGGGGGACCTTCGAGCCGGCCGGCGGCTGGGATGGAGACCACCATGACGGCGTGCCGATCTTCATCCTCACGCGCCACGACCCTGCCGAACTGACGCAGTGGCCACGCGTCATCTACGTGAACGACGTAACGGCCGCCATGGCTCGAGCCAAGGAGGCTGCGGGCGACAAGAACGTGCTCGTCCACGGGGCCGGCACCGCCCAGCTCGCACTCGCCTCGGGCGTCCTCGACGAGATCGAGCTCCATGTCATCCCAGTGCTCTTCGGCCAGGGTCGCCGTCTGTTCGAGGGCCTTCCTCCCGACCAGATCGAGCTGGAGCGCACGAGGATCCTCGAGGGAGAGCACGGTGTCACGCACATGCACTACCGAGTCGGGCGCTGAGGTCATCTCCTGGGTAACCACTTGGTGTCGCCCGCTTGTCGCCGTCGTCCCGCGGCCATGTTCCTACTCGCCGCGTTCGTCGCGTTCCGCTGACCGTCAAACGTTCACGCGGATGCGGCGCGCCGCTGCCGTTGCCAACAGCTCCGACGTGTACACGGTCGCGAAGCACAGCGCGGGGACGTGCTGGACGCCGGCGCGGTCGCGTCCGCGCCGCACTCGTACGAGCTCGGTCGGACGGTCGAGGGTCATGGCCACCGAGCCGGACCGCGCGCCCAAGCGGAGATCGACGGCGTCCGTCGGTCGCGGCGCGCCGCGCGTCATCGCCCGCAACGACTGGATGCGCTCGCGCAGGAACAGCACGGGGTCGGCAAGGGTCATCGCGTCGACCACGACGAGGCCGGCGGGCACGAGCACGGCCCATCGCGTCGACAGGCTGTGGAGCGAGCGGGCGGCGAGGACGGCGACGAGCACTCCGACGACGAGCGCCGCGATGCCCACGACGATGCGGCCGTCGGCGAGGAGCAGAGGGCCCGTCGCGATCCCGGCCGCCAGGAGCAGCGGGGCGACGGGCAACGGGCCCAACCACAACACCGGCGGCGTGCGCAGCGGATAACGGCGTTCGTCGCCGTACGCGATCCCGTTCGCGCACGCGTAGGACACGGCAGGCACCGCGACGGCAAGCAAGCCGGCAACCAACGTCGCGACGAGCGCAACGGCAGCCCGGGCGCCGTCCGCAGTCGCGGTGACGACAACGACCAACGCGAGGGCGGGAAACGTCGGGCCCACGACGCGTACGGTCGTCAACCCGATCGGATGCGGCGCGAGCAAGGCCACCAACGAAACGACCCACGCCGCCCACAACAACACCTCGGCGAGCGTGCGCGGCGGCGTCGACCAATCGGCGAGCGCGTCACCAGCGGCAGGGCCGGCGGTGATCGGGAGCGTCGCCCACGCCACCCGCACCAACCACAACGTCATGCGCGGGACCGGCCTCCGGCAGCTTCGGGAACGATCCATATACTACGGGCCTCATGGCCGCCGCCCTCGAGAGTCCGCCGCTGGTGCCGGCGGTTGCCACTGCAATCGGAAGCCTCCCTCACACCGATGCGCGCGAGGCCGCGCAGCTCGTCCTCGAAACGCACCCGCAGTTCCCGACGGCACCGCAGCTCCCGACGCGAACGCCGCTCGAAGGCATGGTCGCGCAGTGGGCGCGCGCGCTCCCCGAGGTGACGGTCGGGCACGACGGATCGATCTCCGTGCGGGAGGTCACGAACGAGCCGCCCGTCCCGATCTTTCACGCGGACGCGCACGGCGGGCTCCTCACCTTCCTCGATGTCGCCGCGAGCAACGGCGCGAGGCCGCCGCGGGTCAAGGTCCAGATCGCCGGTCCGTTGACGTTGGGCCTCGCGCTGGACCACTGCGGGCTTCCCGCGGCGCAGGCGTTCCGGCGCGGGGGCGAAGCCGCACGCGCGTGGGCGACGGCGGTCGAGGACCTCGTCCACGAGCGTCTCCCCGGGACGGCGCTCGTCTTGTTCTTCGACGAGCCCGCGCTCGTCGCGTGGCGGCGTGGCGACGCCCCGCTCGGCCACGAGGACGCGATCGACGTGTTGTCGGGCGCGCTCGCCGCGCCGGCGTGTCCCACCGGTGTGCACATCTGTGGCGCTGGCGACCGCCGTCTCGCGCTCGAAGCCGGCCCGCAGGTGCTCGGCATCGAGGTCGAGGACGACCTCGTCGACGACGCCGACGTCCTCGCCCGTCACCTCGAGGCCGACGGGTGGATCGCGTGGGGCGCGGTCCCGACCGACAGGCCGGTGGGCGAATCGGTGGAACCGTTGTGGCGGGCGCTCGTCGGTGTCTGGTGCGAGCTCACGCGTCGCGGTTGCGACCCGGTCCGACTGCGCACCCAGAGCATCATCACGCCCGCGTGCGGCCTCGCCGGTCACGGGCCCACGCAGGCCGAGCGCGCGCTGCGGCTCGCACGCGACCTCGCGCACCGGGTGCACGACCAGGCGATTGCGGCGCGGCTGACCCTCGGCGCCTGACGTGGCGAACCGCACCACCGACCGCTGCCGGGTCTGCGACGAGCCGCTCGCGCCGGGCGCCACGTTCTGCCCGCGGTGCGGCACCCGGGTCGAGGATCACGCCGCCGCCGGCGGTGACGAGGGGGCCGTGTCCGGCCTGATCGTCGACGATCCCACCACCGCCGCACCGGGCGCGTACGACGCGACCCAGGCGATGCCGGGCGCGTCGGCTCCGACCGGTCCGGTGGGCGTGGCGGGTGCCCCGGTCGACGCCGGCGAGCCGGCGGGAGCGGCGGGCCCCACCCCGGAAGAGGAGCGGAGGGCACGGCGGATGCGGGTGCTGGTGGCGACGATCGTCGCCGTCATCGTGATCGCGCTCGTCGTCCTCGTGGCTCTGGCGTTCACGAGCGGCGGTGGGGGCGGAAACACGCCCAGCACGTCGGTGCCGAGCACGACCGCCCCGACCACGCGTCCGCCCGTCACGACGTCGCCGCCGGCCACGACGCGTCCACCGGTCACGACGTCACCACCGCCGACGACCAGCGGCCCGCCGCCGACCACGAGCGCACCGCCGCCGACGACGTCGTCGCCGACCTCGACCTGACTGGAGTCCACCGTCGCAAGGCGTCGGTAGGCTCGACCCCATGGTGGTACCGACGGAGACCGAGGCGCGCGTCAAGGAGCTGCGCGAGCTCGTCCGGTACCACCGCCAGCGGTACTACCAGGACGACGCCCCCGAGATCTCCGACGCCGAGTTCGACGACCTGTACCGCGAGCTCGAGGGCCTGGAGGCGGAGTTTCCCGAGGTCGTCACGCCCGACTCGCCCACTCACGAGGTGGGCGCGGCGCCGGCGACGACGTTCGCCGAGGTCCAGCACGTCCTCCCGATGCTGTCGCTCGACAACGCGTTCAACCTCGAGGACCTCCTCGCGTGGGGGAAGCGCATCGAGCGCCAGATCACCGATCCGGTCGCGTTCGTCTGCGAGCCGAAGATGGACGGGCTGGCGGTGTCGCTCCTGTACGAGGGCGGCAAGCTCGTCCGCGCCGCGACCCGCGGCAACGGGTACGTCGGCGAGGACGTGACGCCCAACGTCCGCACCGTCACGTCGGTGCCGAAGCAGCTGCAGGGCGGGGACGTGCCGACGCGCCTCGAAGTGCGGGGTGAGGTGTTCATGCCGATCAAGGCGTTCGAAGCGCTCAACCGTCGTCAGGAGGAGAGCGAAGGTCGTCTCTTCGCGAATCCCCGCAACGCCGCGGCCGGGAGCCTCCGCCAGAAGGATTCGCGCATTACCGCCGAGCGTGCGCTCGACATCTTCTGCTACCAGCCCGGCGTCAAGGAGGGTGGCCCTCGGCTCAGGACGCATGCCGAGACTCTCGACTGGCTGCGCGACCTCGGCTTCCCCGTCAACGACAAGATCACCCGGTTCGAGTCGCTCGACGACGTGTACACGTTCTCCGAGCAGATGCTCGAGCACCGCCACGACCTCGGCTACGAGATCGACGGCGTCGTCGTCAAGGTCGACGACCTCGGCCAGCGCGACGAGCTCGGCGCGACGAGCAAGGCGCCCCGCTGGGCCATCGCGTACAAGTTCCCCCCCGAGGAGAAGACGACGCTCCTGCGCAACATCATGGTGAGCATCGGCCGCTCGGGTCGCGCCACGCCGTTCGCGCAGCTCGAGCCGGTGTTCGTCGGTGGCTCGACGGTCTCGCAGGCCACGCTGCACAACGAGGACGAGGTAGCGCGCAAGGATGTCCGTATCGGCGACAGCGTGATCGTCCGCAAGGCGGGCGACGTGATCCCCGAGGTCGTCGGGCCGGTGGTCGCGAAGCGCGCCAAAGGTCTGCGGCGCTGGAAGTTCCCGAAGGAGTGCCCGGCATGCGGTGAGCCGCTGGTGCGCGCCGAGGGGGAGGCGGCCACCAACTGCGTCAACGTCGACTGCCCGGCGCAACGCTGGGGGCGCATCGTGCACTTCGCTGCCGCCATGGACATCGACGGGCTGGGTGAAGAGCGCGTGCGCCAGTTCATCGACGCCGGCCTGCTCGCCGACGCCTCCGACATCTACTGGCTCGACGTCGAACGGCTTGTGAAGCTGGAGCGCATCGGCGCGAAGTCGGCCCAGCAGCTGGTCGACAACATCCAGGCGTCGAAATCGGAGCAGCTGGCGCGGCTGCTCGTCGGGTTGAGCATCCCGAACGTGGGGTGGGCGACGGCCCAGGACATCGCCCGTGAGATGCGCCACCTCGACCGCATCCTCGCCGCCTCCGCCGAGGACCTCACCCAGGTCGAGGGCATCGGGCCCATCGTCGCCCAGAGCGTGCACGAGTTCTTCGCCCGCGAACGGACGCGCCAGCTCGTGGAGAAGCTGCGCGACGCCGGCGTGAACTTCGCGGGCCCGACGCGCGCCGCGGCGCCGGATGTCGAGCAGACCCTTGCCGGGCTCTCACTCGTGCTCACCGGCGGGCTCGAGGCGTTCTCCCGTGAGGAAGCCGAGGCCGCGGTCGAAGCGCGGGGCGGCAAGGTCACGAGCAGCGTGTCGAAGAAGACGAGCTACGTGGTCGTGGGCGAGAATCCCGGTTCGAAGCTCGCGAAGGCGGAGCAGCTCGGTTCGACGATCCTCGACGAGGCGGCGTTCCGAAAGCTCCTGGAGGAGGGACCCGACTGATGGTGAACAAGAACGCGGTCGGCCAGACCGGCGAGCCGTTCGACCTGGTCGTCGAGCGGGGCAAGATCCGTGAGTTCGCCCGGGCGACGAAGTCGCAGAACCCGGAGTACCTGGACGATCCCACGCCGGTGTCGCCGCCGACGTTTTTGGTGTCCTCGGTGTTCTGGGCCCCGCCCGGCGCCGCCCGATGGGGTGACCTCCAGCTCGACATGCGACGCGTCCTCGACGGCGGGCGCGAGTTCGTCTTCCACGGCCCGCCGCCGGCGGCGGGCACGAAGCTCACCTCGCAGAGCCGGGTCGAGGACATCTACGAGAAGGAAGGCAAGCGGGGTGGGACGATGACGTTCGTGGTCACGGTGCAGGAGTTCCGCGACGAGGCGGGGAACCTCGTGGCCGAGATGCGGTCCACCGCCATCGAGACCGGCAAGCCACCGACGGAGGGTTGAGGACGATGGGCGTCACATGGGAAGACCTCACCGAGGGCACGAAGGCCGAGCCGCGCGAGTTCGGTCCGCTGACGCGCACCGACTTCGTGCGCTACCAGGGCGCGTCAGGCGACTTCAACCCGATCCACCACGACGAGGAGTACGCCAAGAGCGCGGGGTTCGCGACGGTGTTCTCGGTCGGGATGCTCCAGGCCGGCATCCTCGCCACGTACGCGACCGACTGGCTCGGCGCCGCCGACGTGCGCCGCTTCGGCGCCCAGTTTCGTGAGCAGGTCTGGCCCGGCGACACGCTCACGTGCACCGGCGAGGTCACGAAGCGCTACGAGGACGGCGGCGAGCGCTTCGTCGACCTCGAGCTCGTCTGCACCCGCCAGACGGGCGGCACGGCAATCAAGGGCTGGGCCACGTTCGTCGCGCAGTGACCCGCCTCCCCGCGACCCGTTGTCACAAATACGCGCTCTATGAGTTGGAAATGGTGACAACGCCGCCGGCGGGAGCAAGCGCGTGAAGGCACAGGTCCTCGAAGCAGCGGCGCCGATCGACACGAGTCCGTTGCGGCTCGTCGACCGCGAGCCACCCGAGCCGGCCCGGGGCGAGGTGCGACTACGCGTGCACGTCTGCGCGTGCTGTCGCACCGACCTGCACGTCGTCACGGGTGAGCTGGACCTCCCGCGCCTGCCGGTCGTGCCCGGGCACCAGGTCGTCGGGACGGTCGAGGCGCGGGGCGAGGCGTGTACGCGTTTGAAGGAGGGGGAGCGCGTCGGCGTCTGCTGGCTGCACTGGGCCGACGGCGTCTGTCAGTACTGCCGGGCGGGCAGCGAGAACCTGTGCGAGCACGGCCTGTTCACGGGGTGGACGGCCGACGGCGGGTACGCCGAAGCGATCACCGTGCCCGAGGACTTCGCGATCGCGCTCCCCGACGCGCTCGACGACATCGCGGTCTCGCCGTTGCTGTGCGCGGGAGCAGTCGGCTACCGCGCCCTCCGGCGTGCCGAGATCGAGCCGGGCGAGCGGGTCGCGCTGCTCGGGTTCGGCTCCTCCGCCCACCTGGTGATGCAGTTGCTGCGCTACTGGGGCTGCGAGGTGTTCGTGCTCACCCGCGGCGAGCGCCATCGGGCGCTGGCGCGCGAGCTCGGCGCGTCGTGGGTCGGGAAGGCCGACGAGCTCCCGCCCGACACGTGCGACCGGGCCGTCGTGTTCGCGCCGGCTGGCCCCCTGGTGCCGGTCGCGCTGCGCGTCATCCGTCCCGGCGGAACGGTCTCGCTCGCCGGCATCCACATGAGCACGATCCCGGCAATGGACTACGGCTTGCTGTGGCGCGAGCGGTCGTTGCGCTCCGTCGCCAATGTGACGCGACGGGACGCCCAGGAGTTCGTTGCGCTGGCGGTCGAGGCCAACATCCGCGCCGAATACGAGACGTACCCGCTCGACGGCGCCAACGACGCCCTCGCCGCCATCGCAGCCGACGCCGTGCAGGGGACGGCCGTCCTCCAGATCGCCTGACGCGGCGAGTGCTTAGGCGCCGACCTGGAAGCCCCAGCCGAAGCTCTTTGGCTTGGCCGGCTCGGGCTCGGTCTGGCCCCAGTACAGGACGGCGAGGTCGTTCCGACCGGCCGGGAGGCGGCTCACCTCGCGGCCTTCACCGGGTTGGAACCTGATCGTGCTCGTCGCGTTGTCGATCACGAGTTGATCCTCGGGAAGTCGCTTGCCGTTGAGGACGAGCACGCCGGTGAGCCCGGACCGGAGTCGCACCTCGACGTCGGTCTGCGGCGTGGCGATGCTGCCGGGCGCGGGCCGGACCTGCCGGACGTCGGCGCTGAGCTCCTGACGACCCTGGTCGGACGTGTCGGAGTTGTAGCCGAGCACGAGCAGAAGGCTGGCGACGAGCGCGAGCCCGCCGACGACGATCACGACGCGCCACGGGTGGACCTGCTTACGCACCCGCGACCGGGCGACGCCCGTTCCGCTCGCCATGAACGCAGGGTAACCGCGCGCGTGCCGCGAACTCGA
Organism: Acidimicrobiia bacterium; assembly: GCA_035316025.1. GTDB lineage: Bacteria > Actinomycetota > Acidimicrobiia > IMCC26256 > JACDBD01 > JALZAA01. The sequence continues at coordinate 12,209 of DATFXL010000129.1, read as the reverse complement.
CGCGCGCCTTCGGTACCGTTGATCAGCTATGGCGCTGACCGGTCTCGCGGATCTCGCCGGGCGTGTGCTGGCCGACCGTTACCGACTGCTGGCCCCGATCGGCACGGGTGGAAGCGGACGCGTGTATGTCGCCGACGACGTGCGTCTCCGCCGTCGCGTCGCGGTGAAGGTGCTGCACGGGGCGCTGTCCGACGACGCCGGCTTTCTCCGCCGCTTCCGCGCCGAGGCCCAACACGCGGCGTCGCTGCACCACCCGAACATCACCACCGTGTACGACTGGGGCGAGGACGCCGTCCCCTTCATGGTGCTCGAACTGCTGTCAGGAGGCAGCCTGCGGGGCATGCTCGACGACGGCATTCGGTTGTCACCCGCCCAGGCCGCATACGTCGGACGCCAAGTTGCGGCAGCACTCTCGTACGCCCACTCGCGCGGGCTCGTGCACCGCGACATCAAGCCCGCGAACCTGCTGTTCGACGAGCACGGGACGGTGCGCGTCGCCGACTTCGGCCTCGCCCGCGCGCTCGCCGAAGCGAGCTGGACCGAGCCGACCGGCGCGCTCGTCGGCACCGCGCGCTATGCCGCGCCCGAGCAGGCAACGGGTGCGACGCTCGACGGGCGCGCCGACCTGTATGCGCTCGGCATCGTGCTCGTCGAGTCGGTCACCGGGCACATTCCCGACCTCGCCGACACCCTCATCGGCACGCTGGCCGTGCGGGCCCGAACCCCGCTCGTCGCGCCCGAGGAGCTCGGTGCGCTGGCGCCGGTCGTGGAACGGGCGGGTCGCCCCCGGCCCTCCGAGCGGTACCCCGACGCCACCACGATGGCCGACGCGCTCACCGACGCGTCCCGCCACCTGCCGCCGCCGGGACCGCTCACGCTGGTGGGGCTGGACGCCCATGTCGACCCACACCCGACGGAGCTGGGCGCGCGTCACGGTCAGGCGGTGTTCGACCAGGATGCCGACACGGTCGCGACGACCAGCGCCGCGCCGGATGCGGCCGCGCTCGCCGAGGAAAAGCCGGCGCCGCGTCCGGGCAGGTACGCACCGCGTGCCGTCCCGGCGGTGGTGGCCGCGCTCGCCATTGCCGTGCTGGTTGCGGCGGGCCTGCTGATCGCGCGGTCGGCGGGGGGCGGGACCGTTACCGCGCCGCAGCTTGTCGGGCTCACCCAACAGGATGCGGCGGCCCGCGCTGACGAAGCAGGCTTGGTCGTGAAGGTCGAGCAGCGCGAGGTCGACGACCCGGCCGGCCGCGTGATCAGCCAGTCTCCGGCGGCGGGCACGTTCCTCGACGACGGCGGAACGGTGCGGCTCGTGGTCTCGCGCGGGCCGCCCCCCGTCGCGATCCCGGACGTGGCCGGGCAGCACGAGCAGCAGGCCGCTCTCGTCTTGAACGGCGCCGGGTTCGCGGTCGACACGCAGCACGACTACGACGAGAACGTTCCGGCCGGCATCGCGATCCGCACCGACCCCGCCGCCAACGAGAAGCGCGCGCCCGAGTCCACGCTTGCGCTCGTCGTGAGCGACGGTCCCCGTCCGGTTACCGTCCCGGACGCCTCGGGCAAGAGCTACGACGCCACGGTGTCCGCACTGCAGGCGAAGCGGTTCACCGCGACGCGACTCGACGACTTCAGCGACAGTGTCCCGGCGGGAACGGTCATCGGCACCGATCCGCCCGCGGGTCAGCTCGCGCCGCGCGACTCACAGGTCGTCGTGCACGTGAGCAAGGGACCGCAGCCGGTCGCGGTGCCGAACGTCGTCGGCGCCAGCGTCGAGCAGGCGAGTCAGGCGCTGCAGGCCAGCGGGCTCGTCGCCGACGTGCAGAACTTCGCGCCCGGGCGCACGGTCAAGAGCCAGACCCCGCCCGCCGGGACGCAGGTCAACCGGGGCACGAAGGTCACGCTCGCCCTCTGATCACCCCGCGGTACGCGCGCACCCGTCCGACGTTTGACCGGTCGGTCAAGTCGGCGCATACGATGCCGCGTCTTCATCTCGACGGGGGATCGCCATGGGTGCACTCGACGGTCGCATTGCCATCATCACCGGAGCCGGTCGTGGGCTCGGCCGTGAGCACGCGCTGTTGTTCGCGCGAGAAGGCGCCCAGGTCGTCGTGAACGACCTCGGGGGCGACATGCACGGCGAGGGCGCCGACCGGGCGCCGGCGCAGCAGGTCGTCGACGAGATCACGGCGACGGGTGGCAAGGCGGTCGCCAACCTCGACAGCGCGGCCGATTGGGAGGGCGCCCGGAGTCTCATCCAGACCGCGATCGATTCCTTCGGCGATCTCCACGTACTCGTGAACAACGCCGGCATCCTCAGGGACCGGGTGATCGTGAACATGACCGAGGAGGAATGGGACGCCGTCATCCACGTGCACCTGAAGGGCCACTTCTGCCCGACCCGTCATGCCGCCGCCTACTGGCGCGAGCAGAGCAAGGCGGGCAAGGAGGTGAAGGCGTCGATCGTCCACACCTCGTCGACGTCCGGCCTGCTCGGCAACCCGGGCCAGGCGAACTACGGCGCGGCGAAGTCCGGCATCGCGACGTTCTCCTACATCGCATCACTCGAGCTGGGCCGGTACGGCGTCCGTTCGAACGCGATCGCACCTGCCGCCCGCACGCGTCTCACCGAGCAGACGCCCGGGCTGCAGGACGTCGTGAAGGCGCCGGAGGACGAAGCCAAGTTCGACGTGTGGGACCCGGGAAACGTGTCGCCGTTCGTCGGGTACCTCGCCACCGAGGACTGCCCCTTCTCGGGTCAGGCGTTCTTGGTGCAGGGCGGCGTGGTGCAGCGGTTCCAACCCTGGAAGCTCTCCGAGAAGATCGACAAGGGCGACCGCTGGACCGTCGAGGAGCTCGAGAAGGAGGCCCTGAAGCTCCAGCCGCCGGAGCAGTAGCCCGTCCACGCGTTTCCGCGACACCAAGGTTGCGCGCCGTCGACGCGAATTTTGCGCAGGTCCCGCAGAAATAACCCGTGTCATGGCCCGATGGGACTACGTACCGGCAACAGATGCCGGCGGGTCTCCGGCCTTTGTCGCCCCCCGCGGCATTTGACCCGTTCTCGGACGCGCGCAGCTGCGAGCCCCGACACCGCCCGATTCGTGACCCTTCGTGCGCAATCGAGAACCAGGGCCATGGCCATGTCATGGTGCGAGCGAGCCATCGCGCCCTAGTCAGCGGCCTCTTTACGCCCGCGGCGCATCTCCTTACCCTGCCATCGGCCACCAGTTCCACCACCACGCACCACCAGCACACGCACTGGACCCGATGGGAGCGACGTTGAAGCGATTCCCGCACGGGGCGACGACGGGACCGCAGCCGCGGCGACCGGGCCGGCGATACGGCCAGCTGCCACTGCGACCCGGCCCCGACCGGCCGGTAGGGCGCCTGCTGCTCACCGCCGATCTCACCCGCTGGGCCGAGGCGACGGCACGGCTGTTCGCAGAGACCGACGAACACGAGGACGAGGCGCACCTCGAGACCGTCTGGGTGCTCGAAGACGCGTGACCGGGTCGGCGTCGACGACGCCGTCGACAACAGGCCACGAGGAGGCGGGCCATCGGCCTGACGGGGGCGGAAACTAGCCTCGAGCGAGCCGATGGACCGCGACCCGGAATCACCGCTCGTCGTCGAGTACCCGGGCGGCGAGGAGGTTCCCGCCGTCGCGTGGCCGATGCTGCTGCGCGAGCGCCTCGGCCGCCGCGTCCGGGAGAGCGACCGGTACCGGTGGTGGGTGCTCTGGGCCGCGCTAGCGGGTCTGTTCGCCACCGGGTTCACGATCACGATCCTGGCCGTCTCGCTCGGGGACGTCGCACGCGATCTCGGTGCGAGCGAGACCGCGCTCACGTGGACGGTCACCGGGCCCTTCCTCGCCCTCGCGCTGTCGATGCCACTGTTCGGCAAGATCGGCGACGTCCGCGGCCATCGGCGCGTGTACCTCGTCGGCCTCGCCGGGTTCACGGTCGCCACGATCCTGACCGCGTTCGCCTGGGACGGCGCGTCGCTGATCGCGATCCGCGCCATCGGCGCCGTCCCCGGCGCCGCCACCGGCCCGGCGTCGATGGCGTTGATCATGCGCGCGTTCCCGGAGGACGAGCGGGTCAAGGCGATGGGTTGGTGGTCGCTGGTCGGCGCCGGCGCTCCCGTGCTCGGGCTCGTGGCCGGCGGCCCTCTGGTCGACGCCATCGGCTGGCGGGCGATGTTCCTCGTGCAGGCACCGATCGCGCTGGCTGCCCTCCTCGTCGCCATTCCCGTCCTTCACGAGACGCCGCGCATGGAGCGGCAGTCGATCGACTACGCCGGCGCCGGCGCGCTGGCGGCGGCCACCGTCTCGGCCCTGCTCGGGCTCAGCGTCGGCAGCCAGATCGGTTGGACCAACCCGTTCGCGCTCGGGCTCTTCGCGCTCGCGCCGCTGGGGATCGCCGCGTTCGTGGCCATCGAGCGACGCGCCGAGTACCCCCTACTGCCGTTGCGCTTCTTCCGGGAACGGAACTTCACTGCGTCGCTCGCCGCCCAGTTCACGTCGAACTTCGGCTACATGGGCGGCTTCATCGTCACGCCGTTGCTCATGGAGCGTGTCTTCGGGTTCACCGTGGCCGCGACGTCCCTGGCGATGATCTGCCGACCGCTCAGCTTCAGCCTCTCGTCGCCAGTCGCCGGCTACGTAGCGGTGCGTGTCGGCGAGCGGCGCGCCAGCGTGCTCGGGTGCGCGCTCGTCGTCGTGTCGATGGCGTGCTTCGCGCTGGGTGCCTCGACCGAGAGCCTCCCGCTCGTGTTCGGCGCACTCGTCCTGTCGGGGTTGGGGTTGGGTGCCTCGCAGCCGTCGCTGATCAGCTCGGCGGCCAACGCGGTGGAGACGGCCAGCCTCGGTGTTGCCAACGCAGCTCAGGTGATGGTCACCCAGATCGGCGTCGTCGCCGGCATCCAGGTGTTGTCGACGGTCCAGGGTGGCGGCTCGTCACCCAGCTCCTTCACGACCGCCTACTTGGCGGGCGGGATCGTCGCCGCGCTCGGCGTCGTGGGCGCCTCGTTCGTGCAGTCGGCCGACCGTCCGGCGCGCCTTCGGGTAGCCGAAGCCGCGTGACGCGCGACGATGACAGGCGTGGCTCGGGGCGACATCCATTACGCCAAGAGCGGCGACCTCAGCATCGCGTACACGGTGTTCGGTGACGGACCGGATCTCCTCGTCGCGCCCGGGTTCATCTCGCATCTCGACCTCATCTGGGAGGAACGCCTCGACGCGCACTTCTTCTCACGGTTGGCGTCATTCCGCCGGGTGATCACGTTCGACAAGCGCGCGACGGGCCTGTCCGACCCGGCGGCGCACGCGCCGACGCTCGAGGAATGCGTGGACGACATGCGCGCGGTGATGGAGGCCGCCGGCTCCGAGCGCGCCGACGTGTTCGGCATCTCCGAGGGCGGCACGATGGCGATGCTGCTGGCCGCCGCCCATCCGGACCGCGTCAACGCGCTCGCCCTGTACGGGACGTTCGCCCGCCTGCTCGAGGCGCCCGATTACCCGTCCGGCGTCAGCGCGCAGCAGCTGGGGAAGCTGGCCGAGATCAGCACCGCGGGCTGGGGCGAAGGGGTCGGTCTCGGTGCGTGGGCGCCGAGCCGGCAGAACGACGCCGAGCTCCGGCAATGGTGGGCGCGCCTCCAGCGCGTCGCCGCGAGCCCCGGGATGGTCCGCAACATCTTCGCCTTGTATCCCGAGCTGGACATACGCGAGGTACTTCCGGCCATCCAGGCGCCGACCCTCGTGCTCCACCGGCGGGGCGACCGCATGGTCGACATCGCGATGGGTCGCTACCTCGCCGGCCACATCTCGGGAGCGAAGCTCGTCGAGCTCGAGGGTACCGACCACCTCTTCTTCACCGGCGACGCCGACGTCGTTCTCGACGAGATCCAGGAGTTCCTCACCGGCGTGCGCCCGCAGCCGCTCGTCGAGCGGGTGCTCGCCACCGTGTTGTTCACGGACATCGTCGGGTCGACGCAGCGCGCCGCCGACCTCGGCGACGAGCGGTGGCTTGAGCTGCTCCACTCGCACGACACCGTGGTGCGGCGTCAGCTCGATCGCTTCCAGGGCCGCGAGGTGAACACCATGGGGGACGGCTTCATGGCGACGTTCGCCGGGCCCGCCCGCGCCATTCGTTGCGCGACAGCGATCCGCGACGCGGTGCGGGCCATCGGGCTCGAGGTCCGCGCCGGCTTGCACACGGGTGAAGTCGAGCTGAGCGACGGGGACGTCGCCGGGATTGCCGTGCACCTGGCGGCCCGGGTCGCCGCCGCCGCCCGCGAGGGGGAGGTGCTGGTGTCTCGGACCGTCGTCGATTTGGTCGCCGGGTCGGGGCTCGTCTTCGTCGCTCGCGGCGAGCACACCCTCAAGGGCGTGCCGGGTGAATGGGAGCTGTACGCGGTCGAGGGCTGACGCACGCCGCTACGCGGTGGCGGCCTGGATCGCCTCGGTGAGCTTGGGGTTGCCCCCGCCCTGCTGCGATGCCATGAGCTTGGCCATGTCGCCCTGGACGCGCACCTTGCCCTGCATGAACGCCTGCATCCCCGCGTTGGGATCGCCGGAGACGAATACCTGCTTGGCGGTCACGTAGTCGGTGGTCAGGGTGACGTCGGCGTCGGAGGCGTGACCGATGCCCCATTCCCCCTTCCCGTCGCGGGCGCCCATGTGCATCTTGCGTTCGTCGCCGAACGGCGTGTCGGTGACGACGAGGTTGACCATGACGTTGGCCTGGGATGGCGTGTCCGCCCCGTGCGCCTCGACCAGCTTCCCGACCACGTCGAACCAGTCGTCGGACAAGAACTCGTGCTTCGCCGTCGATTGCTCGGCCACCGATCCTCCTCACGCGATGCTCTTGTCGCCGTCGCAAGCTCCGGCTTTGCGGCGCCGGCGGGCAAACCCGCCGTCGCCGCCGCCCGAACCGGCGCGGGATGGTAACGCTGCTTGACCAAGCGGTCTAGTTGCCCGTCTAGGCTGGCTCCGTGCCGGCCAAGACCCGCGACGAGCGCATCGACTCGCACGATCGCAACCCGAAGTGGCAGAACCCGCCCCTGCGGATCGAGATGTCGGAGTGCATCAACTGCGACGCGTGCCTCCGGCACTGTCCCGAGCAGTTCGGTGCAATCTTCAACCACGGCATCGACGTGATCATCCTTCCCGAGTTGTGCAGCGGATGCCTGAAGTGCATTCCTGCGTGCCCGGTCGACTGCATCTACCCCGACCCCGACTGGACGCCGAGCGCCGACGACTGGTGGAAGCACCCGGGGAGCCCCGCCGACCCCTACTCCTGATCGGGTCGGCCCGCGTGTCGCCCGCCGTCCGCACCGAGACCGACGCCGGCGTTCGCTCGGTCGTTCTCAGCCGACCCGACGAGTACAACACCATCACGCCCGCGTTGCGTGACGAGCTCGCCGCCGCGATCGACGACGCCGACACCGATCGCGACGTCCGCGTGATCCTGCTGCGCGCCGACGGCCCCGCGTTCTGCGCCGGGTACGGGCTGGACTGGTCGACCCGGGCCCAGGCGGCCGAAGGCACCGCTCCGACCTGGGTGTGGGACTCCGTCGCCGATTACCAGATGATGTCCCGCTTCGTCGCGACCTACATGAAACTCTGGTACGCGTCGAAGCCGACGGTCGCCGCCGTGCAGGGCTGGTGCATCGCCGGTGGCACCGACATGGTCTTGTGTGCCGACCTCATCCTCGCCGGCGAGAGCGCGGTCTTCGGCTATCCGCCGGCGCGGGTATGGGGTACGCCGACGACGGCGATGTGGGTGTACCGCATGGGCCTCGAGCGAGCGAAGCGTTACCTCCTGACCGGCGACGAGATCCCCGCGCCCGAGGCGGCCCGCATCGGGCTGATCCTCGAGGTGGTTCCCGACGAGCGGCTGCACGACCACGCACATGGGCTGGCCGAGCGCATGGCGAAGCTTCCGCTGAACCAGCTCCAGATGCTGAAGCTCCTCTGCAACCAGACCGTCGAGAACATGGGCATGGCCTCGACCCGCACCCTGGGCACCTTGTTCGACGGCATCGCCCGACACACGCAGGAGGGGTTGGACTTCGTCGCCCGGTCAGGGGAGATCGGCTTCCGTGACGCAGTGCGCGAGCGCGACGACCCGTTCGGCGACTACGGGTCCGGACCCCGTTCCAAAGGCCGCTAGCCCCGCGCCGACCGGTCCGTAGACTCCGGCGCGTGGCGGCAGAGAGCGCGCGTATCAGCCGGAGCGACGTCGAGCACGTGGCGATGCTCGCCCGCCTCGCCCTCACCGACGAGGAGATCCAGCGGCTCACCGGGGAGCTCGCGGCCATCGTCGAGTACGCGGCCGCCGTGTCGTCCCTCGATACCGCCGACGTGCCGCCGACGGCACATCCATTGCCGCTCGTGAACGTGTTCCGACCGGACGATCCGGGTCCTGCGCTGGATCGTGACGAGGTGCTGGCCCAGGCGCCGGCCACCGAGCACGGCCAGTTCCGTGTCCCCCGCATTCTGAGTGACGCTCCGTGACGACGGCCACGGGGGAATGAAATGAGTGCGCACGACATCGCGTCCGTCGTCCGCGAGGGTGAGCGGTTGGCGCAGGATGTGGTCGAGGAGTACCTGGCGGAGATAGACGCCCGCGAGTCGGAGCTCCACTCGTTCAATCATGTGCTCGCCGTCGAGGCGCGGGATGCCGCCGCCGCCGTCGACGCGGCCGTGGCGCGCGGCGACGATCCCGGGCCGCTGGCGGGGGTACCGGTGGCGCTGAAGGACAACATGTGCACGCGCGGCGTGCCGACAACGTGTTCGTCGAAGATCCTCGAAGGGTGGCGCCCCCCGTACTCGGCCACGGTCGTCGAGCGTGTGGTCGCCGCCGGCGGCATCCCGATTGGGAAGACGAACCTCGACGAGTTCGCGATGGGCTCGTCCACCGAGAACTCGGCCTTCGGCCCCACCCGCAATCCCCGCAATCTCGACCGGGTGCCCGGTGGTTCGAGCGGCGGGTCGGCGGCCGCCGTCGCCGCCGGCTTCGCGGCGGTCGGGCTCGGCTCCGACACCGGCGGCTCGATCCGCCAGCCCGCCGCGTTGAGCGGCGTGGTCGGCATCAAGCCGACGTACGGGCTCGTCTCGCGCTACGGCCTCATCGCGTTCGCGAGCTCGCTCGACCAGATCGGGCCGCTCAGTGAGTCGGTCAACGACGCCGCCCTGCTGCTCGAGGTGATCGCCGGGCACGATCCGCTCGACTCCACCTCGATCCCGGAGCCCGCGCCGGGCCTGCGCGAGACCCTCGACGCCGGCGTCGACGGGCTGCGCGTCGGCATCGTCGAGGAGCTTGCGGACGCCGAAGGCGTGCAGCCCGACGTGGCGGCGGCGGTCGAGCAGGCCGCGCTCGCGCTCGAAAAGGAGGGCGCCACCGTCGAGCGCGTATCGGTACCGAGCGCCGCGTACGGGTTGTCGGCCTACTACCTGATCGCGCCGGCCGAGGCGTCGAGCAACCTCGCGCGTTACGACGGCGTCCGGTATGGGCTGCGCGTGGACGGCCCCGACACCGCCACGATGAACGCGCGCACCCGGGACGCCGGTTTTGGGCCCGAGGTGAAGCGCCGCGTCATGCTCGGGACGTACGCGCTGTCTGCCGGTTACTACGACGCCTATTACGGCCAGGCGCAGCGTGTCCGCACACTCATCATCCGCGACTTCGCCCGCGCCTACGACCGGTTCGACGTGCTGCTCGGGCCGACCTCGCCGACAACCGCGTTCGAGCTCGGCGCGAAGACGGCCGACCCGTTGTCGATGTACCTGTCGGACGTGTGCACGGTGCCGACGAGCCTGGCCGGTCACCCGGCCGCCAGCGTGCCGTTCGGCGTCGACGGCGACGGCCTCCCGATCGGCGTGCAGGTCCTCGCACCGGCGCTGGGGGAGCCGGTGATGTTCCGGGTCGCGCGCACGATCGAGGTGGCGGCGCCGTGAGCGGGGCGCGGTCCTCAGGCGCGGAAGTGCACGAGCGCCCGGTTGAGCACGTCCGCCTGCTCCCATTGCAGGAAGTGGCCGGCGTCGGGCACGACGAACGGACCGACGCATTCGGTGAACGCGACGCGCGCTCGGTCGGGAAACGACGGCGGGACGACCTTGTCCTCGGGGCCGTAGAGGACGAGCGCCGGCACCGGGCAGGGCTCGAACAGCTTCGGCACGTCCTCCATCGGGCGGTTGCCGTAGGCGGTCTCGTAGCTTCCCCAGCTGGCGCGCAGCCGGTCGGCGTCGGCGAAGGGCGCAGTCATGAAGTCGACGTCGTCGGGGCCGAAGTGCCCGGGCGCGGCCCAGAGGCGATGTCCGTACATGTCTGCCACCCAGGCGCGCCGGCGGGCGGGCGTGTCGAGCTCGGCGAGCAGGGCTTCGGGATCCATGCCCTGGCGGCGGAAGTAATCGGCCGCGGGCCGCGTGTCGCGCTCGTCGGGCGGGATCCCAGCTCTCTCGAAGAGCTCGTCGCGCAGGATCACCAGAGTGTTGAAGACGCAGAGGCGCTCGACGAAGCCGGGATGACGCAGCGCGAGGTCGTACAGGACCACGCCGCCGAGGTCGCCGCCGACGAGCGTGCAGCGGTCGTGGCCGAGCACGTCGTGCACCAGTGCGTACAAGTCGAGCGAGTAAGCGCTCACGTCGTAGAACCCGTCGGGCGCCAGGTCGGAGTCGCCGTAGCCCCGCAGGTCGGGCGCGATCACCTCGTAGCCGGCGTCGGCGAGTGGTCCGATGTTGCGCCACCAGATGCGCTTCGTCTCCGGGTAGCCGTGGATGAGCAGGATCGGAGTGCCGCCCACGCCTTCGTGCACGTAGGCCAGCGAGACACCGTTGCGCACCTCGCTGCGCTCGACTGTGAACGCGTTCGGGTCGGGTCGTTCGGGCACGGCGGGAGTCTCGCATGACAGCGACGACGTCCACGACGCGGGAGGCCGTGATCGGCCTCGAGGTGCACGTCGAGCTGGCCACGGCGACGAAGCTGTTCTGCTCGTGCAAGAACGAGTTCGGCGCCGAGCCGAACACGAACGTGTGCCCGGTCTGCCTAGGCCTGCCCGGTTCTTTGCCGGTGCTCGGCGAGCGGGCGGTGGAGTTCGCGCTGCGGGTCGGGGAGGCGCTGGAGTGCACCGTGCCGGAGCGTTCGCTCTTCCACCGGAAGAACTACTTCTATCCCGACATGCCCAAGGACTACCAGATCAGCCAGTACGACGAACCGATCTGCGTCGACGGATCGCTCGAGGTCGACGGGACGCGCATCGGTATCGAGCGCGCGCACATGGAAGAGGACACTGGGAAGACCATCCACGTCGGTGGCGGTGGGCGCATCCACGAGGCTGACCACTCGCTCGTCGACTACAACCGGGCCGGCATTCCGTTGATGGAGGTCGTGAGCCGCCCCGATCTGCGCAGCGCCGACCAGGCGCGCGCCTATGTCAACGAGCTGAGGTCCATCCTCCAGACAATCGGCGTCTCGGACGTGAAGATGGAGGAAGGCGCCTTCCGCATCGACGCCAACGTGTCGCTGCGCCCGGCGGGCGCGACAGAGCTGGGTACGAAGGTCGAGGTCAAGAACATGAACTCGATCCGCTCGCTCGGCCGGGCCCTCGAGTTCGAGATCGAGCGCCAGGGCGCGCTCCTCGACGCCGGCGAACGGGTCGTCCAAGAGACGCGCCACTGGGACGAGGCGGGGGGAGCGACGTACTCGATGCGCACGAAGGAGGAAGCGGACGACTACCGCTACTTCCCCGAGCCTGACCTCGTGCCCGTGGCTCCCGACGACGCGATGCGTGACCGGGTGCGGTCGGCGATGCCGGAGCTGCCGGCGGCATTGCGGGCCCGTCTCGTCGCCGAGTGGGGGATCGGCGAGCACGACGCCCGCGTGCTCGTCGGCACGCCCGGCTTGGCCGAGTACGCAGAGGCGGCGGTGGTGGCGCTTTCGGGCGGGACACCGAAGGACGTCGTCAACTGGTGCACGGGGGAGGTGCTCGGCTACCTGCACGAGACCGGCCTCGCGTCGGGTGCGCTCCCGCTGGCGCCGGACGGGCTCGCCGAGCTCGTCGGCCTCGTCGCCGACGGCACGTTGTCGCGCAATCTGGCCAAGGACGTGCTCGGCGAGTGCCTCCGGGAGCCGAAGCGGCCCAAGGCGGTCGTCGAGGAGCGCGGGCTGGCGCAGGTGAGCGACGAAGGCGAGCTGGAATCGGTCCTCGAC
>DATFXL010000128.1:0-29053 GCA_035316025.1 Acidimicrobiia bacterium | reverse complement strand
TCTTCCTCCAGCGCCTTCGCCTGCTGCTGAAGCTCGCCGACCTGGCGTTCGTACTCTCCGAGGCGTCGCTCGTGCTCGGAGGCCACGTGACCACCTCCCACTGCGGACGGGCGCTCGCCGCGCACCCTACACCCGGGTTCTGAGCGCCCCGGGGCACTTTGACAACCAAAAATTTACCCTACGGGCGCTTGACAAATTGACGCGATATGTTTGGCCCCTTAGCCTTGACGGCGAAGATGAAGTCGGTGACCCCCGACACCCCAGCGACATACGACCGAGGAATCGAGGAGAGGACGCCACCATGAAGGTCTGGATCGACCAGGACCTCTGCACCGGCGACGGCCTCTGCGAAGAGATCGCTCCCGACGTGTTCACGCTGCTCGACGACGGTCTCGCCTACGTGAAGGAAGGTGACAAGGTCTTCGAGAACCCGGGAGGCGCCGAGGGGCTCGCCAACGTGCCCGGCGGTATGGAGGAAGCGGTGATCGAGTCGGCCGAGGAGTGCCCCGGAGAGTGCATCTTCATCGAGGTCGACTGAGTCTCCGGCATCGGATCGCAACACGATCGTCATGAAGCCCGGGTTTGCACCCGGGCTTCATCGCGAAACGGGAGGCTCCTCCGGATTGGGACCCCAGCCGAGCCTCGTGGTCGGCACCGCCTGCCGCAGCATCGTCGACGACGACGTGTACCGGTCGTCTTCGTCATCTCCGCCGGAGAACCAGCTGAACATCCAACCCAACGACCCGACGCTGATGATCGTCCCGCCGATGAAGCTCAGGAAGAACCCCGCGATCGGCCACCACGGATCGCTCTCGTAGGCGCCGGTCGAGGCGTTGAGGTCATCGCCCGTATGCGTCGCGTAGTACACGATCCACGCGACGCCGGCGAGGACCAGCACCAGACCCAGGGCCATCATCAAGACCCACCATTTTCGACTCATGCCGGCATTGTCGGCGGTTCGACGCGCCAGGGCCTGAGTAACCGGTACTCAATCGCTATCCGACCAGGCAAGGGCCGGTGTCGGCCGGCGCTGGGCGATTGTTGAGCACCGGAGCGAGCACGCTGTCGACCTCACTCCGAGTGAGCGCGTATGCGGTGGAGTCCTGACCGGGATCCACCGCGAACGCCACTCCCACCATCCGTCCCTGCTGGTCGACGAGAGGGCCGCCCGAGTCGCCGGGTGCGAGATCGGCGGCGAGGACGTGCACGCGGCGGGTGGTTCGCCCGGTGCGGTAGATGTCGGTCCCCGCCGCGTTCACCGTCTCCGCGATGCGGGCCGGGGCGATCCGCAGCGGGCCGCCACCCGGGTGTCCGAACACGGCGCCGGACGTGCCCACCCCGCCGTCGGCGAACGGAAGCGCGAACAGGCGCAGGTTCCGCACGCGGAGGACGGAGAGGTCGCGCGCGGGGTCGAACGCGACGACGGTCGCGGAGAGCTGGCGACCGTCGTTGGTCTGTACCTCGGTGCGGGGTTCCCCCGCGACCACGTGCGCGTTGGTGACGACCAGATCAGCGCCGACGACGAAGCCGCTCCCCGCCTGGATCTGATCACACGCCTCCCCTTCGATCTTGAGCACCGACGACGCCACGCGTGCCGCGACTTCGGGCGCCAGCGCCCGTGTTGGTGGCGTGCCCACGCCACCGGGCCCGTTGAGATGTGAGAACACCTCCGGGAACGGCCCCTCGGCCACCGCCCGGCCGAGCCGCTGAGCCGGGGGCGGCGGGTCGGGGGCGTACCGGTTGATCGCCCGGACGACTTGGGAGTCGCGCGCCGCGCGCGACGGCCATCCCTGCGCGCTCGTCAGCGCCGGTGCGAGCAGCCAGACGGCGACCAGCACGCCCAGCAGTCCCACGACGGCTCCACCGATCCGGTCGCCCTGGTGCACCGCCTGGGTCGACGGCAGGCGCCGGCGGAGTGCGAAGCCGGCCGCGTAACCCAGTCCTTGCCCGAGGGTGGCGAGGGCGAGAAAGAACAGGAGCGCGACGAAGAGCTTCGTCTGGGAAGCCTGCGAGCCGAGGAAGCTCATCACGTCGTCGACCAAGGCGACCGCGAGCACGACGCCCAGTGCCAGGCCCGCCCACGAGATGACGCGGGCGACGAAGCCGAGTCGGTACCCGAAATAGCCGGCGGCGATCATCGCCGCAACGACGACGAGGTCGAGAACGTTCACTCGGCGGGAACGAGCAGCCGCGCGTGGGTGAGGAAGCCGGTGTGGGCGACCATGCGATGGTCGGGTCGCACCGACTGCCCGTCCACGTGCCAGTGCCGCTGGAGCACTTCGAGCGTCTCCGCCATCCCAAACGCGGACGACGCCAACTCCTCACGCAGTCGGGCCACCTGCCCGATCGTCGGCAGGTAGGCGAGGAGGATGCCGCCGGGACGGAGCGCGGCCTCGGCGTGCTTGACGACGCGCCACGGCTCCGGGAGATCGAGCAGCACGCGATCGAGGTCCTGGGCGTCGAACCCGTCGTACGCGTCACGCACTTCGATGTCGAGCGGGACGCCGGGGCCGAGAAAGCCTTCGATGTTCCGGCGCGCCCGATCGGCGAAATCGCCGCGGATCTCGTACCCCGTCACGTGACCGGTCGGCCCGATCGCGCGCAGCAACGTCATCGTGAGCGCGCCGGAGCCGATTCCTGTCTCGAGCACCCGAGCGCCGGGGAACAGGTCAGCGAGCACGAGGATCGGCCCGAGATCCTTTGGGTAGATGACCTGCGCGCCGCGCGGCATCTTCAGCACGTACTCGGCGAGCGTCGGCCGGACGGCGATCAGCTTTGTGCCGAGGGTGGTACGTACCGTCAAACCCTCTTCGCGGCCGATGAGCGCGTCGTGCGCGACGACGCCGGCGTGGGAGTGGAACGAGCCACCCTCCGCCAGCGTGATGAGGTGGCGGCGGCGCTTGGCGTCGACGAGCAGCACGCGGTCGCCGGTGGCGAAGGTGCGCGGCACGGTGCTTACTGCGCGTGGACGGCGCGGGAGCCGACTCGCGCCCGCAATCGGCAGAACGCGCACACGTCGCTCGTGGTCGGCGAACCGCACACCTCACACGGCCCGAGGCCCTCGCGCTCGGTGCCGGCGTCCTCGGCGAAACGCTCGTGGGCGCGATCCACGAACCCGAAGACAAATGCCGCCTTGGCACCGGGCGAACGGGCTTCGAGCGCGTCGAGCACCTCCTTGTAGCCGAGGTGCCGGTTGCCCTCCGCCATGGGGCACTCCTCGACCTGATAGTCGATGCCAACCAGGACGCAGTACGCCGCCGTCTCGCGCTCACCGAGCCGGTACAGCGGCTTGACCTTGCGCGCGAAGCCGGGGCTCGCCGGGAGCACCGGTTGCTGGCGTCCGAGGTACCCAGTCTCCCATCGCAGCACGTTCCCGAGGAGCACCGCCGCTTCGTCATCGAGGTTGTGGCCCGTGGCGACGACGTCGTATCCGTGCTCGACGGCGACCGAGTTGAACAGGTATCGCTTCGACAGACCGCACGCGCCGCACGGCGATCGGTGGGTGGCGGCGGCGCCGGGCACGTCGTACCCGTAGTCGGCGGCCAGATCGACCTCACGCAGCTGGAGACCGCGTTCCCGGGCGAACGAGCGCGCCGCCTGGCCGGAGGCCTCGGAGTACTCGCCGATCCCCAATCCCAGGTACAGCCCGTCGGCCTCGAACCCGAGGTCCAGCAGGAGGTCCCACAGGGCGAGGGAGTCCTTTCCGCCCGACACGGCCACGAGGACCCGTTCTCCCGCCGCGATCATGTGCCGGTCGTCGATCGCGCGACGGACCTGCTCGCGGCAGTGCCTCACAAAGTGCTCGCGGCAGAACGCGGCGTTGTGCCGGCGGATGTCGAGGACCGCCGGCGCCCGGCATACGCGGCACTTCACCCGGCCCCTCCCGAGGTCACGGGACGGATCTCGACGACGTCGGTGTCCGCCAATCTCGCGTCGCGGGTGACGAGCGTGTCGCCCTGGATGACGAGGACCGATTCCGGGTTGACGTCGAGCTGCTCGAGCAGCGCCGCCACCGTCACCGGCCCGGGCATCTCGACCTCACGCCGCGGGTTGCGCAGCACCACCTTCACGGCCCACCAGGGTACCGGCGGGGTTCGACCGGAATGCTACGGGTTGGGCGGTAGCGTGCGGATCTCGAGGCGCTCGCCGGGCTTCAGCTCTGCTCGGTACACCGTCTTCGGCGACTCGGTCAGCGCGCGCCGGACGAGCGCGAGTAGGCCTGCGGTGATGCCGGTCATCAGCCACCGGCGTGATCCTGTGCGGATACCGCGCCGCAGCCCGGTACGCGCGAGGCGCAGGAGGACATCCATCATGCGCGCACTACCTCCACGATGGTGCGGCGCTTGCGCCCGCGGAGTCGCCCGAACAGGTACGCGCCGAGCACCAGCGCCACACCCGCGACGACCACCGCCATGACCCCGACGTTGCGCTGTGTCTGGGTCGCGGTCGTCGAGCCGCGCAGCTGGCTGAACTTGGCCTCGAGATCGGCGCGCGTGATCGGCCGGTCGCCGACGGGGCTGGTATCGGTGTTGCCGTCACCCATGGTGCTCATCGTGAAGCAGCCTTTCGGCGGCGCTGGACGCCGCGAGCCTTCCATGTGATCGCGCCGCCGACGACGAGTGCGGCGAACATGATCATGTACGGGATCCACGACAGGTTCCCGGTGAAGGTGCTCCCCGTCTCCTCCTGAAGGGCGCGGAGGCCGGCTGTGGCGAGCAGCAACACGCCCACGCCGAGGAGGACGGCGCCCAGGATGCCGAACGCGATCCACCGCCCGAGCTGCTGCAGCGGGACGACCGTCTCCTGCCTGAAGTACGCGACGATCAGCTGCCACAGCTCGCCGACGAGCTGCGGCAGCGGCGGGTTGCGGTCCTCCCCCGCGCGGGGCGCCGGGTCGCTCACGCCTTCCTCCTTATCACGGACTCATCACGGACGCGTTGATGGGACGGGTGGGTTCGGCACCGGCACCAGCTGGTCGGGGGCGGGCGCGTCCGGGAAGGTGCCCACGATCTGGGCGATGCGTGCGCGCATGGCGACGCCCGCTCCCCGTCCGAAGCCGCCGTTGGCGATGTACGAGAAGAGAACGGGCCGACCGTTGTCCACAAAACCTGCCAAGCCCGTGACGCCCGATAGTGAGCCGGTCTTGCCACGCAGCTTCCCCGCCAGCGAAGACCCGCGAAACTCATCGGCCAGCGTTCCGGTCTGTCCGGCGACTGCGAGACCGTCCCGGAGGGCGTTGAACTCCGGTCGTGTGCCCAGGGCCAAAGCGCTCAACAGCGCCTGGCAGGAGACCCGATTGCCGTAATCAAGGCCGGACCCATCGACGAGCGTGACACCGTCTACTTGGACGCCGAGCGCATGGATCCTGTCGACGATCGCTTTCGCGCCAGCTGCCGTGGTCCCCTGGTTCGTCGCTTTGAGGCCGATCTCGCGAGCGAACATCTCCATGGCGAGGTTGTCGCTGGACTCGATCGCCGCGCCGACGAGGTCGCGAAGCGGTGCGGACTGAACCGACCCGATTGTCTTGGCACCGTTCGGCGCCGTGGATCTTCCGGGCTGGCCCACGGAGACACCTCGCGCTCGGAGCAGATCACTGAGCTTGGTCGCCGCGAATACCGCGGGGTCGTCCACGGGCGTGAGCCTCGGCTGCACCGTATTGATGCCGTGGTTCACGGTCAGCGCGCTGATCGCACCGATCTCGGGGTCAGTGCGGTACGTCGGATCCCACGAGGGCAGGTAGCGCAGCGCTTCGTAGCGCGAGTCGTCCCCTTGCACGCCACCAGGAATGTTGCGCACGCCGCCGGCGACGATCGCATCCGCAAGCGAGGCGAGCGAGGTCAAGGACTTGCTCGGGCCGGTCGCCTGCTCCTCGGCGTCACGTCGCGGGTTCGACTCGACCATGGCCTGATAGTCGGGTGTGCTCAACGACGGATCGCCGGCACCGACGAGCCAGAGCCGCTCGACTGTCCCGTTCGCGGGATCGGACGCCGCGACTCCCTTCGTCTCGTACTTGAAGCCGGGGCCCATCGTCGAGAGCGCGGCCGCGCTGGTCAACAGCTTCTGGGTCGAGGCAGGAGTCAACGCAAGGGTGGAGTTGTGCGACGCAATATCACCAGAGCCCGCGTTCGCCGCGACACACGTCTGTCCGGTGCCCACCTCGGCATCGAGGCTCGCTTGGAGCCGCTGCGCGCCGACCGCGTCGACGATCGGCTGCGGGATCCGACGCGGTGACCACAGCGGAGTCGCGAGGCGGGCCTTCGTCGTGGACGCCGCCGGCGCGTTGTCATCCCGAAACGCGACATACGCGCAGCCGAACGCGGCGGCGACGAGGACGAACGCGATGATCCGGCGGAGCGTGTCGTGGCCGCGGGTCACAGGCCTCTGCGCCGGCGGAAGCGCGCGTACCGGTACAGGTGCGCCAGCGCGGTGACGGCGCGATTCGACGATGGGTAGCACACGCGCCCGGTGGCGCGGACCGCGCGTGGTCCGGCATTGTCGGGATCGGCCACCGCGAGCTCCGTCGCGGTGAGGATCGGTTTCCCCGTCGCGTCCGAGATGTCGGCCGCCGCGTGGGCGAAACGCTCGTCCTGACGCTCGTGGTAGGCGACGATCCGCTCGAGCCCGTGGTCGGGATAGAACGGCCCGGTTCGCATCAGCCGCGCCTGGTTGGACTGGATGCCGATCCCCAGATAGACGACCGCGTCGACGGCCTCGTGCGAGGCGATGAGCTCCATGACCTCAGGAATCGTGTCACGTGTCTCGGCGCCGGCGAGGTCAACCGGGTTGTTGCGACTCCAGCGCGGCGGGAGCTTCCCGTCGATGGCGGCGCGCAGGTCGTCCGGAAGGCGGAGCAGCTCGAGGCCGGCGCGCGTGACGGCGTCGGCCGTGACGACTCCCCAGCCGCCAGCGGTGGTGAGAACCGCCACCCGCGGGCCGCGCGGGAGAGGTTGCGTCGCGAACGTCGCCGCCGCCTCGAACGCCTCCTCGACGGTGGCGGGACTGGTCGCGCCCGCCTGTTGACACATGCCGTCGAAGATGCGCTCGTTGGAGGCGAGCGCCCCGGTGTGCGACGCCGCCGCCCGTTGACCGCCCGTGGTCACGCCGCCTTTGAGGAGGACGAGCGGCTTGCGGCGGGCCACGTCGCGGATGCGCTCGAAGAAGGCGCGTCCATCGTTGACGCCTTCGACGTACGCGAGTGCAATCGTCGTCGCGTCGTCGTCCGCGAAGAACTCGAGGAAGTCCGGCACGGTGACGGCGGCGGCGTTCCCCGCCGAGACCGCGCGACTCACACCCACACTCGTCTGCACGGCGTAGTTCTGGAACGACGACACGAAGTTCCCTGATTGGCTCACGATGCCGATGCCCCCCGGCGGCGGGTACGGAGCGACGATCTGCGCGCAAAGGGATGCCGGTGTCGACACGACGCCTTGCCCGTTCGGCCCCGCGAGGAGCATGTCGAGCTCTTTCGCAAGCTCGACGAGCGCACGCTCGGCCGCGCGGCCCTCTGCGCCCGCCTCTCCATATCCCGCCGACGTCACGAAGGCAGCTCGCACGCCCTTGGCCGCGCATGCCTTGAGCAGGTCGGGGTTCGCCTGAGCCGGCGTGCAGACGAAGACAAGATCGGCCGCGCCCGCGGGAAGCTCCTCGACGGACGTGAGCGCTCGGCGGCCGAGGATGTCGCCGCCTTCGCGGTTGGTGGCGAACACCGCACCGGGATAGTCGTGCCGGAGGATGTTGTGGAGCGCGACGAACCCGAACTTGCCGGGATGGGTGGACGCGCCCGCGACCACGACCCCACGCGGCTCGAACAGTGCCTTCCACTGCTCGGGCGAGGGCCGGGTCATGCGCTCACCTCGACCAGGGCGTCGACCGCGATCGGGCGGCCGTCCACGACGACGAGCGGATTGATGTCGACAGAGACGATGTCCGGCCGTGACTCCGCCAACCCCGATATCGCGAGCAGCGCGTCGATGACCGCGTTCCGGTCGACGGGCGGCTCACCCCGTACGGGACCGAACAGCGACTGGGCGCCGAGGCCGTCGAGCATGTCCTCGGCGTCCACGCGCTCGATGGGAACGAGCCGGAACGCGACGTCGGCGAGCGCCTCCGCGAGCACGCCGCCGATGCCGACCATGACACAGGCCCCGAACTGTGGATCGCGCACCAGGCCCGCGATGAGCTCCCGACTGCCGTGCACCATCGGCGCGACGAGGACGCCGACCGATCCGTCCTCTGCGGTCGCGGCGGTGAGCACCGCCTGGGCCGCCTCCCGCACGTCGTCGGCGCCGTGTAGATCGAGCCGGACGAGCCCGCGCTCGGTCTTGTGCGCAACACCCTCGCCGCACAACTTCACGACCACGCCTTCGTCGAGTCCGAGCTGTCGAGCGGCGCGGACCGCCTCGTTCGGCGTGTCGACCACGTGCTCGTCGAGCACGGGCACGCCGGCGTCGCGGAGGACGCGTTTCGATTCGTGTTCGGACAGGATGCGAGGAGCGGTACCGGTCACACCGCGGTGGCGCGGTCCTGCCAGAACTCATCGCGCAGGACGCGCTTGAGGAGCTTTCCCGCGTCGGTGCGCGGCAGCTCGTCGCGCAGCTCGTACCGACGCGGGCGCTTGTAGCCGGCGACGCGCTGCTCGACGAACACGCGGAGCTCCGTGAGATCAATGCTCTCCCCCGACTTGGGCTGGACGACGGCGTAGACGCTCTCGCCCCATTCGTCGTCGGGGATCCCGAACACGGCGACGTCGAGGACCTGCGGGTGCTCGTGGAGCACGGCCTCGATCTCGGCGGGATAGATGTTCACGCCGCCTGAGATGATCATGTCTTTTTTTCGGTCGTTGATGTACAGGAAGCCTTCGTCGTCGCGGTACGCGACATCCCCGACCGACTTCCACCCACTGTCCCGCAACTCGGTCAGCTGCTCGTCGGTGCGGTGATAGCCGTCCATCGCGAGCCCGGTGCGGATGAACAGCTCCCCCGGCTCACCGATATCGGCTTCCGTGCCGTCGTCCCGGACGAGCTTCACCTCGATGCCTCCGTACACCTTCCCGCACGAACCCGGCTTCCGGAGCTGGTCGGCGGGCTTGAGCACGGTCACGATGCCGAGCTCCGTCGAGCCGTACACCTCGTACAGGAAGCCCTCGCCGAGCTTCGCCACCACCTCCTGCTTGAGCGCGTACGGCACGGGAGCTGCGTTCGCGATGAGGCACCGCATCGAGGACAGGTCGGCCCGCGCGAGCTCCCCCGGCGGCAGGCTGACGAGGCGCTTGAGCTGCGTGGGCGCCGAGAACGTGTTCGTGACGCGGTGCTCCTTCACGAGGCGCAGCCAGGCGACGGGTTCGAACTTGCGCAGCACGACGACCGGGCAGCCCAAGGTGTGGCTGATCACGGCGAACGCGAGCGGGCCCGAGTGGTAGAGGGGACCCGTCGTGATGTGGACCTCGCTGCCCGGCACGAGACCCAGCTCGCCCAACAGCGCGCCCACGATGACGGGGTCGCTCGTCGTGCGGACGGCGCCCTTCGGCTTCCCGGTGGTACCCGACGTGTAGAGCATCTGGGCGCCGACGGCGTCGGCCGAGCCTTCCTCCGCCTCGGGCTCGGTATCGGGCTGGGCCGCCAGGAGCGCGTCCCACGCGTCGAACCCGGTCGGCACTTCGCGACCGAACGCGATCAGGGCCCGCACCTTCGGGATGCGGTCGCGAATCTGCGCCACGACCGGTGCCTGCTCGGCATCGACGACGACGAGCGTCGCGTCGGAGTTGTCGATCACGTACTGCATCTCGTCGGCGTTGAAGCGGTACGAGAGCGGCACCGCGATCTGGCGTGCCTTACGCGCGGCGTGGATCGTCGCGATGACCTCGAGCGAGTTCGGGCCGCACCACACGAGGCGCTCTCCCGGTCGCATCCCGAGGTTCCGGAGCCCGTGAGCGAGCCGGTTCACCGTCCTGTTCAGCTCGCCGAACGTGACCGCCGCCGGCCGGCCGCCACCGGCCTCGTCGACGATGACCGCGGCGCGGTCGCCCAAAGCATCCGCGTGCATACGAAGCAGATCCGGCATTGGGCTCATCGGCCGTCCCCCCGAAAGTCGTCGGTAGCCTACCGAAGTGCCTCGGCGGGTCCCGTTGCGCGGAGTCATCGAAGGCTTCTACGGTCCGCCGTGGTCGTTCGCCGATCGGTGCACGGTGATCGAGTTCCTCGCCGTCCGCGGGATGAACGCGTACGTCTACGCGCCAAAATCGGATCCGAAGCACCGGGACCGTTGGCGCGACCGCTACGACTCGTCGGAGCTCGCCGACTTCCGCACGCTGGTGGAGCACGCGGCGCAACACGACACCCGGTTTGGGTTCGCGCTCTCTCCGGGCCTCGATATCGACTACGGAGGAAGGCGCGATCAAGGCCTACTCGTCGACAAGCTGGCGCCGATGCTCGACCTCGGCGTCGACTGGCTCGTCCTCGCGCTCGACGACATCCCGACCCGTCCCGGCCTCGCCGTCGAGCAGGCCCAGATGGCCGCGTGGCTGCTCGACGCGCTGCGCCGCCGGCGCGCCGACGTGCACCTGACCGTCGTCCCCACCGAGTACGTCGGCACACGCCCCACGGCGTATCTCGAAAGCCTCGCCGACGAGCTCCCGCCCGAAGTCGATGTCATGTGGACGGGTCCCACCGTGTGCTCGCCCGTCATCCGTGCCGCCGACGCGCGGGCGTGGGCGAGCTCGCTCGCCGGCCGGCGTCCGCTCCTGTGGGACAACTATCCCGTCAACGACGGCACCATGGTTCGATCCCTGCACCTCGGTCCGTATCGCGGTCGGACGGCGGATCTCACCGACGAGCTGGACGGCGTGCTCTGCAATCCCATGCTGCAGGCGTACGCCTCCCAGGTGCCCCTGGCGACGGCGGCCGCTTACCTGTGCGACCCCGAGGAATACGACCCAGATGCTTCGTGGTCACGCGCCATCGCGGCCGTCGGGAGGTCGCGCGCAGCCGCGCTCGGCGCCATCGCGACGGCATGCGCCGACAGCCCCGTGCGGGCCGCCGAGCACCTCGACGCGCACGTGCTGACCACAGCCGTCCTCCGATCCGCCGATGACCCCGGCTGGCCGAACGCCGTGCGGGCACTCCGAGATCACCTCACCGCCGCTCGGGCGGCCGCGGGCGCCTGGGCCGACGCCGGAGACGACCCCCTCGGCACCGAGCTGGCGCCGTGGCTGGCCGACGCGGCCACCGAGGCCGAGGCGGGCCTGGCCGCGCTCCGACTGATCCAACAGACGTACCCGGTGGCGCGTCTCTCCGATGACGGCACGGGCACAGCCGTCGGCCCGAACGCGGAGCTCGCGATGATCCACGCGTTCGCTGTCGTGTTCTCGTGGACGGCGGCGCGCCGCACCAAGCACGTCGTGTTCGGCCCTCGATTCGCGTTCTATCCCGCCGTCGTACAGCTCGAGGATGGCCGTCCGGGGCTCGACGTCGACCTCGGTGTCGTCGAAGATCAGTCCGCGATCGACCGGCTGTGCCGCATCGCACTCGCGCGTTACCAGACGTGGTCGCGCCGGCCACTCCAGCCGGTAGGCGTCATTGTCGACGGTGCCTCAGCCGTAATCGCGAGCGACGGCTCGTTCTCCGCCCCTGGTGCGCAGTCCGTGGTCGTCGCGGCCGGGCCCGATGCCACGGAGGTGGGCGAGAACGCGGGCGCGCTTCCGTTCCCCGACGCCCGACTCGGCTGACGACGGCGCTGTGCTGTCCGTCGTGATGCCTGCGCACAACGAGGCGGCGTATCTCGAATCCGCGGTGCGAGAGGTTCGCGATGGACTGCGCGCACGCGGCTACGACCTCGAGGTCATCGTCGTGGAGAACGGCTCGACCGACGAGACGCTGCCGATCGCGAGGCACATCGCGGAGGGCACGCCGGACGTGCGCGTCTCGTCGCGGCCGGTGGCGGACTACGGTGCCTCTCTCCGAGACGGGATGATGGCAGCGAACGGTGAGCTGCTCGTGACGTTCGATGTCGACTATTACGACCTCGCCTTCGCCGACGACGCCATCCGGTTGCTGACCGGTGCCGCGCCCACACCGGCGATCGTCGTGGGCTCGAAACGCGCTCCGGGCGCGCGCGACGAGCGCCCATGGCCCCGCCGGCTCGTCACCACCGTATTCAGCGCGCTGCTGAGGCTTCTCTTTTCGCTCTCGGTCTCGGATACGCACGGCATGAAGGCGATGCGACGCGCCGCGGTGGCACCGATCGTCGCCCAGTGCCGGTTCCGCTCCGACCTCTTCGATACCGAGTTGGTGATCCGTAGCGAACGCGCCGGGGTCGGTGTCACGGAGTTGCCGGTGCACGCGCAGGAGCGGCGACCGTCACGCACGCCGATCTGGCGTCGCGTCCCGCGCTCCGTCGCGGGGATGCTCGTGCTCCGCCTCGCGCTCTGGCGCGGAGCGCGCCATCCACGACCAACGTCGTCGTGACCTTCCTCTTGGCATCCAGTGCTGTATGCGCGCCGGGTCCGCCGGAGCCGGGATGGGTCGCGATCGACGACGGGCTGATCATCGACCGAGGCTCCGGACCGCCCCCGGTCGGCGCCCTTGACGCCGGCTCGGCGCTGCTGGCGCCCGGACTGATCGATCTGCAGGTCAACGGCGTGGACGACGACGACTTCGCTACCGCCGACGCCGCCGGCTGGCGGCGCGCCGCTCGGGCGCAGCTCGAACGTGGTGTGACGGCATTCTGCCCGACGCTGGTCACCGCGCCGCTCGACCGCTACGACGACGCCCTCGAACACGTGAGCGCGGCGCGCCACGACTTGGCGGGCGCGCCATTGCCGTCCGTCCTCGGCGTGCACCTCGAGGGCCCGTTCCTCGGCGGCGCCCCCGGCGCCCACCCCGTCGACCTGGTGCGCGCGGTCGACCTCGCCTGGTTGCAGCACCTGCTGGCGGCCTTCCCCGACGTCGTGACGATCGTGACCCTGGCACCCGAGGCCGACCCGGGCCTCGCCGCCACCCGCTTCTTGAGCGACCGCGGGGTCACCGTCGCCCTCGGTCATTCGACGGCGACGTACGACGAAGTGCACGCGGCGGCCGACGCCGGTGCCCGGCTCGTCACCCACTTGTTCAACGGCATGGCCCCGCTCCATCACCGGGAGCCGGGTCTCGCCGGAGCCGCCCTCGAAGACGAGCGGCTGACGCCGACGTTGATCGCCGACCTCGTGCACGTCCACCCGGCCGCGCTCCGGCTCGCGATCGCCCACAAGCGCAACGTCGCGCTCGTCACCGACCGGGTCGCCACAGTGGGTTTGCGCGTGAGCGAGGACGGCACCGCCCGTCTGGCGGACGGCACGATCGCGGGTTCGACCTTGACGATGGACGGGGCGGTCCGCAACGTCGTCGCGACGGGCGTCGCTGTCGAGCGCGCCATCGAGATGGCAACCGTGATCCCCGCCGGCGCCCTCGGGCTGACCGATCGCGGACGGCTCGCGCCCGGCACACGCGCCGACATCGTCGCGTTCGACCCAGCGTCACTGGCGGTACGCGCCGTCTGGTTGACGGGTGAGCTCGCGTTCGGCGCGCCGACGGGCGGCTAGTCCGGTGGGCGCACCTCGGCGCGCACGAGGTCACCGTCGAGCCGGCGGAACGGGTACGGCACCAGGCGGTGACGTCGGCGGTCGTAGAGCTTGTGCGGATGCGACTCGGGCAACCGGCACAGGACGTGCACCGAGACGCCGTTCACCGGGCCTGGGTTCCGGACGCGGTGGTGCATCTCGTCCGGCGGGAGCAGTCTCGACACGGTGCCGGGCTCGTGCACGACGCGGTCGACCTCCTCGAGCACGCACTCGTCGTCGCCGGCGCCGCCGTCGACGCGCCGGTACCGAGTCTCTTCGTCCAGACCGGCGACGTAGCCGATGATTCCCCAACAGCCGTGCTCGTGGGTCCCGCTGCTCGTACCCGGAGGGAAGACCACCGAGAGAACGTGGAACCGCTCGTCGGGGTCGGCGTGCAGGAGGTGCCCGATGGCGCCGCCGTCGGCGTCGGGCTGTGACGCAGTGCGCGGGAGCTCGTCGGCCCGGGCGAGGAAGCGGTCCATCGCGGGTCGCATCGCCGCGATCGATGCCTCCTCGGAGAGTTCCCGGTCGAGCACTTCGGCCACCGCGCCCGCGAGCTCGTCGACTGCGCTCACATCACCTCCTTGTCGCCGTCCGAAGCCCCGGCTCGTCCTCCGACGGTCGGCATGACTGCCGTCTCCGCGCGGGGCAGCCTACGCAGGCGTACATGTCGCTAGCCTCGGTCTCATGGAGATCGTGGCGGCGTTGTTCGTCGAGAACCTGAACTTCCGCCAGGTCGCCGGGGGCTCGACCCGGATCGACATCACCGGGGCCTTCTTCTCCGAGCCGGTGACTCAGTTCCCGACGCAGGTGACGCCCCACCTCGTGGTGCTCGTGCGCGCGCCCGCGGACGACAGTGGCATGGGAACCCTCGAGGCCGTCTTCACCCGTGACGGCGAGGAGGTCGCACGCAACGCGCAACAGTTCTCGGTCGAGCCCGGTAAGTTCGGCTACCGGCTGGTGCGGCCCGAGCTCGAGTTCCCCGAGCCGAGCACGATCGAGGCGCGTTGCACGATCGCCGAATCGGGTTCCAGCGTCGTCGTCCCCTTGACCGCGATCCAGGCACCGTGACCGCGTTCGCGTCGGCGCTCTCGCAGCACCCGATCTCGTCGCAGGCGGTCGGCGAGACGGCGGGTCAGATCCTCGAACGCCTGGACGGGCAAGGATGCGATCTCCTCGTCTGTTTCGCGTCCGCGCACCACGTCGGTTCGTTCGAGGACATCGGACCCGCTTTGCACAACATCCTCGAGCCCCGCGTGCTCATCGGCGGCACCGCCGTGGCCGTCGTGGGCGGCTCGCACGAGATCGAGGAGCAGCCGGCGCTGACGCTCTTCGCCGCCCGCCTCGAGGACGCCACGCTGACGCCGGTGACGCTTCGTCTGCAGGAGACACCCGACGGTGCCGCGCTGACGGGCTGGCCGCCGATCGACCGCGCGCCCGCGAGCCTGTTGCTCTTCGCCGACCCGTTCACGTTCCCGGTGGACGCCTTCCTCCAGCGCGTCAATCGCGACCTGCCCGGCCTCCAGATCATCGGCGGCCTCGCCTCGGCGGCGGGCGGTGCCGGTGGGAACCGCCTCGTGCTCGACGACCACGTCGTCGACGAGGGGGCGGTTGGCGTGTTCGTCGGCGGCGGAATCGAGGTGCGGACGCTGGTGTCGCAGGGCTGTCGCCCCATTGGACATCCGTACGTAGTGACGCGGGCCCAGCAGAACCTGATCGAGGAGCTCGCGGGGAAGCCCGCGATCGAGCGGCTGCAGGAGCTCGCCGGCGCCGCCTCGGAGGAGGAACGCGAGCTGCTCCGGCGTGGCCTCCACATGGGGCTCGTCGTGGACGAGCACAAAGCCGAGTTCGGCCGGGGCGACTTCCTCGTCCGGAACCTGCTCGGAGCCGACCAAGGCTCGGGCGCGCTCGCGGTCGGTGAGCGGGTCTCGGTCGGGCAGACGGTGCAGTTCCACGTCCGGGACGCCGCCGCCGCCGACGAAGACCTACGCGAGATGCTCAGCGGTGTCGACGCCGACGCCGCCTTGCTGTTCACGTGCAACGGACGCGGCCGGCAGCTGTTCACCGTCCCCGACCACGACGCCGGCATGGTCGAGAAGCTGCTGGGACCGATCCCGCTGGCGGGGGCGTTCTGCGCCGGCGAGATCGGGCCGGTCGGGGGACGGAACTTCCTCCACGGCTTCACGGCCAGCCTCGCCTTGTTCGCGTGACATCAACCTGGGGTACGCCAGGCCCGAGGGCTATCGGCATACCCTGCGCGGAGGTGGCGGCTTTGCCGGCGCCGGAGCAGAGCCGGAGCTCGCCGACGGCGGCAGAATGATTTGCGGAGGTAGGGGCATGACGGCCGAATCGGTTGCTCAGATGCCTGCGGTACCGGAGGAGCTCGAACGGCGCGCCATCGACGTCATCCGCGGGCTGTCGATGGATGCGGTGCAGAAGGCCAACTCCGGCCACCCAGGAACTCCGATGGCCCTGGCACCGCTGGCACACGTCCTCTTCACG
Organism: Acidimicrobiia bacterium; assembly: GCA_035316025.1. Taxonomy (GTDB): domain Bacteria; phylum Actinomycetota; class Acidimicrobiia; order IMCC26256; family JACDBD01; genus JALZAA01. Next base: position 12,960 of record DATFXL010000128.1, on the reverse strand, counting down.
CGCATCCTGCGGTACGACGCCGCCGACGCCGACTGGCCCGACCGCGACCGGTTCGTCCTCTCGGCCGGCCACGCCTCGATGCTGCTCTACTCGATGCTGTACCTCACCGGCTACGGCCTCGAGCTCGAGGATCTCGAACAGTTCCGCCAGTTCGGATCGCGGACGCCCGGCCACCCCGAGTACGGCGACGCGCCCGGCATCGAGGTCACGACGGGCCCGCTCGGCCAGGGTTTCGGCAACGGCGTCGGCATTGCCATGGTCGAGCGACACCTCCGCGAGCGCTTCGGCGAGGACGTGTGCAACCACCGGGTGTTCGCGTTCTGCTCGGACGGCGATCTCGAGGAGGGTGTGAGCCACGAGACGGCGTCTCTCGCAGGGCACCTCGGGCTCGGCCGCATCGTGTACGTGTACGACGACAACCACATCTCGATCGACGGCCCCACCGAATTGTCGTACTCCGACGACGTGCGCTCGCGCTTCGAGGGCTATCACTGGCACGTCGTGCAGCTCGGCGAGGTCTCCGAGGATCTCGACGCGCTCGAGCGCGGCTTGCGTGAGGGCGTAGCGGTCGAAGACCGCCCGACGCTGTTGATCCTGCGCAGCCACATCGGTTATCCGTCGCCCAAGTACACGGACACCGCGCACGCGCACGGCAGTCCCCTCGGCGCCGACGAAGTCGCCGAGGTGAAGGAGATCCTCGGGATGCCACCCGAGGACTTCTGGGTCCCCGACGACGTCCTCGATTACTACCGGCGCGCGGGCGCCCGCGGCCGTCCACAGCGAGACGCATGGAAGGAGCGCGTGAACGCGTTCCGAGCCCGCGACGGTGAGCTCGCCGAGGAATTCGACCTCGTCATCGCGGCACGCGGCCGCGAGGGATGGGAGGCGAAGCTGCCCACCTGGAATGCCGGCGAGAAGATCGCCACCCGGAAGGCCTGCTCGGCGGCGCTCGACGCCGTCCTCGACGTGGTCCCCGGGCTCATGGGCGGTGGCGCCGACCTGACCGGCAACACCGGCACCGAATTGAAGGCGCACGCCCCCGTCACGCGCGACGACTTCACCGGCCGGCAGATCCACTTCGGCGTGCGCGAGCACGGCATGGGATCGATCATGAACGGGATGGCCCTCTCGGGCGGCGCGCTGCCGTTCGGGGGGACCTTCTTGATCTTCAGCGACTACGAGCGGCCGGCCGTGCGTCTGGCGGCGCTATCGGGCGCCAAGGTCGCCTTCGTCTGGTCGCACGACTCGGTCGGTCTCGGCGAGGACGGTCCAACCCACCAGCCGGTCGAGCATCTGATGTCGCTGCGGGCGATGCCCAAGCTCCGCGTGATCCGCCCGGCCGATGCGAACGAGGTGCCGCACGCGTGGCGCGTCCACATCAACGGCGATGGCCCTACCGCGATCGTCCTGACGCGCCAGAGCGTGCCCGTGTTGGAGGGCACCGCCGAACGCGCGCCCGACGGTCTCCCGCGGGGCGCCTACACGCTCGTCGACGAGACGGGCACAGGGCTCGATCTCGTCCTGATCGGAACCGGATCCGAGGTTCAGCTCTGTGTCGCCGCTCGTGAGCAGCTGACGGCGGGTGGCATCTCCACCCGCGTCGTCTCGATGCCGTCTTGGGAGCTGTTCGCCGCGCAGTCCGACGAGTACCGCGATCAGGTCCTTCCACCCGGCGTCCCGACGCTCGCGGTCGAGGCGGGTGCGAGCCTCGGCTGGGAGAGGTACGCCGACGACGTCATCGCCATCGACCGGTTCGGCGCGTCCGCGCCGGGTGACGTCGTCTTCGCCAAGCTCGGGTACACGCCGGAGAACGTCGTGGCGCGCGCCCGGGCGCTGCTCGCCGTTGATCGTCCCGGAGGAACGACGTCATGACTCTTACGCGCTCCCCGATCGCCCGCCTGCTCGAGTACGGCCAAAGCCCCTGGTACGACAATCTCACTCGGGGGTTGATCACCGGCGGCGGTCTCGCTCGCCTCATCGACGATGACGGCATCCGAGGCGTCACGTCGAACCCGACGATCTTCGAGAAGGCGATGTCGTCCGGCGAGGGCTACGACGAGCAGCTCAAGGAGCTGGCTCGGGCCGGCACCGCCATCGACTCGACCTACTGGGCCCTCGTCCTCGACGACATCCGCCACGCTGCCGACACGCTGCGCCCGACGTACGACGCTCTCGACGGCAGCGACGGGTTCGTGTCGGTCGAGGTCGCGCCCGATCGAGCGCACGAGACCGCGGCCACGATCGAACAGGTCCGTTGGCTGCACAGCCAGGCGGCACGACCGAACGTGTTCGTCAAGATCCCGGCCACCCTGGCGGGTGTCCCCGCGATCGAGGAATGCCTCGCTCAGGGCATCCCCATCAACATCACGCTGATCTTCTCGCTCGCGCGGTACGCCGAGGTGATCGAGGCGTACCTTCGCGGCCTCGAGCGCCACGCAGAGCAGGGCGGCGAGCTGTCGCGCGTCGCGTCGGTGGCGTCGTTCTTCGTCAGCCGCGTCGACACCGAAGCCGACCGGCGGCTACCGGAAGACCATCCTCTGCGGGGCAAGGTGGCGGTTGCCAACGCGAAGCTGGCGTACGGGCTCTTCAGGGACACCTTTGCCGGTGACCGTTGGGCCGCGCTCGAGGCGCGTGGCGCGCGCGTCCAGCGGCCGTTGTGGGCGTCGACATCCACGAAGAACCCTGCGTACTCCGACACCCTGTATGTCGACGAGCTGGTCGGACCCGACACCGTGAACACACTGGCGCAGGCCTCGATCAACGCCCTGCACGACCACGGCGATCCCCAGGCGGACACGATCACCCGCGACGTCGACGGTGCGCGTCGCGTGATCGAGGACCTCGCCGAGGCGGGGATCGACTACGGCGACCTCACCGACACCCTCGAGAGGGAGGGAGTGGACAGCTTCGAACGGTCCTACCGCGACTGCCTCGCCAGCCTCGAGAAGCGCGCCGGCGAGCTCACCGGCTGACGACCGCTGCCATCTGTCGTGACCACCGACAGCGGCGACTCGGTGGCGGTATCGGCGGCACTCGTCGTCTTCGGCGCGACCGGCGATCTCGCCCATCGGAAGCTGTACCCAGCCCTCGCGTCACTCGCGGCCCGGGGCCAGCTCCCCCGCCGGCTCGCGGTCGTCGGTGTCTCTCGAACGCGCATGACGGACGACGACTTCGCCACCGAGGTGCGCAACTCCATCGCCAAGGCCCATGGCGGCGAGGCGGAGGCGCGTCAGAACGCGCTGGATGACCGGGGCGCGCAGTACCGCTATATCGCTGCCTCCTTCGACGACGAGCAGGCGTACCGAACCCTCGGTGAGGTGCTGACGGCGTGCAATGCCGAGTACAACGCGTCCGGCAACGTCCTCTACTACCTGGCGACGATCCCCCAGATGTTCGCAGCCGTCGCTCGGGGGCTCGGACGGGCGGGGCTGGCCAAGGAGCCTGAGGGCGAGTTCCGGCGGATCGTCGTCGAGAAGCCGTTCGGTCGGGACCTGGAGAGCTCGCGGCGGCTGGATGCCGAGCTCCACGAGTACTTCCGGGAGCACCAGATCTACCGGATCGACCACTACCTCGCGAAGGAGACGGTCCAGAACATCCTCGCTCTCCGGTTCACCAACACGATCTTCGAGCCGATCTGGAACCGGCGGTACGTCGACCACGTGCAGATCACGGTGGCAGAGGACCTCGGCGTCGAGCATCGCGGCACGTTCTACGAACAGTCGGGCGCGTTGCGTGACATCGTGCAGAACCACCTCCTTCAGGTGCTGGCGCTGACTGCAATGGAACCGCCGGCGTCGTTCGACGCCAACGCGATCCGCGACGAGAAGGTGAAGGCGCTGCGCTCTGTGCACCCGCTCGATCCCGGCGAGCTGCGGCGGCACGTCGTCCGAGGCCAATACACACGGGGTGAGATCAATGGCGTCGAGGTGCCCGGCTACCGGGAGGAGGAAGGCGTCTCGCCCGACAGCAAGGTCGAGACTTCCCTCGCGATCGAGCTCGATGTCGACAACTGGCGGTGGGCGGGCGTGCCGTTCTACGTCCGTACGGGCAAGCGACTTCCCCACCGTGTGACCGAGGTCGCGCTGCGGTACAAGCCCGTGCCGTTCCTCCCGCTTCCGCCGACCGCAGTCCACTCGGTCGAGCCCAACACGCTGGTGCTCCACATACAGCCGGACGAGGGCATCACGCTCGAATTCGCGGCCAAGGTTCCGGGGACGACGTTCCGCGTGCGCGGCGTCGACCTCGACTTCCGGTACAGCCACGCGTTCGCGGAGGAGGCACCCGAGGCCTACGAGCGTGTCCTCGGCGACGCGTTCCTCGGGGACGCCACGTTGTTCATCCGGGCCGACGAGGTCGACCAGGCGTGGCGGATCGTGCAGCCGCTCATCGACGCGTTCGAAACCGGTTCGGTCCCGCTGCACTTCTACCCCGCCGGAACGTGGGGCCCGAAGGAGGGGGACGACCTGCTCGCCGAGAGTTACGGCGACACGTGGAGAACGCCGTGAGCCTGCAAGGCGACGTTCGCCTCGTCGATCATGTTCCCCGGGCCTTCGCCGAGTTGTTTGTCGAAGAGGCACCCCCGTCACTCACTCTGTCGGGAGGCTCGACGGCGCGCGACTGCTACGAACTGCTGCCCGGCGCCGACGTCGACTGGGGCCGAGTCGACGTGTTCTTCGGTGACGAGCGATGGGTGCCGGTCGAGGATGTGGACTCGAACGAGAGCCTGGCTCGGCAGGCGTTCCTCGACCGGGTCGGGCCCCGCGCCGTCCACTCGATGCGGAACGCCGGCGACACCATCGACGGCGCCGCCGATGCCTACGATCTCGTGTTGCGCGGATACGGGCCGCTCGATTTCGTCCACCTCGGGCTGGGCCCCGACGGGCACACCGCGTCGCTGTTCCCCGGGTCACCGGCGCTCGACGAGCGCGAGCGTTTCGTCGTCGCGACGGGCGACGACCTCCACCCGCACCCCCGGCTGACCGTCACCTTCCCGGCGTTACATCAGTCCCGGCTCGCCGTGTTCACCGTCGCCGGCGACGAAAAGCGCGACGCACTCCGCCGCATCAAAGCCGGCGACGACGTTCCGGCGGCGCGAGTGTCGGCCGCGCGCGTCATCTGGCTCGTGGACCCGGCCGCCGCCGAGTAGACGGTCAGCGGCTCCTCGGCGGCGCTCTAGGCTCTCGCGCATGCTCAGCGTGGCGGACGCCCGGGCGCTCGTGGGCGTTCCCACAGGGGAGCTCCTCCACGAGGCCGGTCGTCTCCGGGACCGTGGTCACGGGGACCGCGTCACCTTCTCGCCCAAGGTCTTCATCCCGCTCACCATGCTCTGCCGCGACCGGTGTGGCTACTGCACGTTCGCGAAGCCGCCGGCTCGTCTCGACGCGCCGTACCTCTCGCTCGACGAGGTCCTCGCGATCGCCCGCCGGGGCGCCGCCGCCGGCTGCCACGAGGCGCTGTTCACGCTGGGCGAAGCGCCCGAAGAGCGGTACCCGGCGGCCCGGGACTGGCTCGATGCCCACGGCTACGAGTCGACCGTCGACTACCTCGTAGACGCCTGCCGCGCCGTCCTCGACGAGACCGGACTCCTTCCGCACGCCAACGCCGGCGCGCTCTCCGGTCCCGAGATCGAACGGCTCCGAGCGGTCAGCCCGTCCCAGGGGATGATGATCGAGACGCTCGCGAAGCGTCTGGCCGATCCTGGCGGCCCGCACCACGACGCTCCGGACAAGACGCCGGCTCGCCGCCTGGCGACGCTCGACGCCGCGGGTGTCGCACGCGTGCCGTTCACCACCGGGATCCTCGTCGGCATCGGAGAGACGCGTGACGAGCGCCTCGACGCGCTTCTCGCCATCCGGGACAGCCACGCCCGCTACGGCCACGTGCAAGAGGTAATCGTCCAGAACTTCCTGCCCAAGCCCGGAACCGCCATGCACCGGCACCAACCGTGCGACCGCGACGAGTTCGTCTGGACCGTGGCCGCCGCCCGCCACGTACTCGGTCCCGACATGCACGTCCAGGCGCCGCCCAACCTGAGCGACGACCTCGGTGTGCTCCTCGCCGCCGGGATCGACGACTGGGGCGGCGTCTCGCCCGTCACCATCGACCACGTCAACCCGGAGCGGCCGTGGCCGGCACTCGAGCGGCTACGCGCCGCCACCGAAGCGGCGGGGAAGGCACTCGCGCCGCGTCTTACCGTGTACCCGGACTACGTCGGCGAGGTCGATCGATGGCTCCACGCAGACGTGCGTTTCCCCGTGCTCCTGCAGTCCGACGCCGAGGGCCTCGCACGCGAACACGCATGGTCCGCGGGCGGCACCCAGCACCCGCCCGACTTGTTGCCCGCGGGCGCCCCGTCACGGGCCGGCGGTCCGGTCGGCGAGGTGCTCGACGGCGTGGCGAACGGTGAGGAGGTCGGCGTCGACGAGATCGTCACGCTGCTCTCGGCGCGGGGCCCCGAGCTCGCGCGCGTGGCCGACGTCGCCGACGACCTGCGCCGGAAAGCCGTGGGTGACGTCGTGACGTTCGTGCGGAACCGCAACATCAACTACACGAACATCTGCACCTTCAAGTGCCGGTTCTGCGCGTTCTCGAAGGGTCCGCTGTCGCTCAACCTTCGGGGCGACCCGTACCTCCTCGACCACAGCGAGATCCAACGGCGGGTTGTCGAAGCCGTCGAGTGCGGCGCGACCGAGGTATGCCTCCAGGGAGGCATCCACCCCGATTTCGACGGCGACTACTACCTCTCGGTCGCGCGCGCCGTGAAAGAGGTCGCACCGCAGATCCACGTGCACGGCTTCACCGCGCTCGAGGTCACCGAAGGGGCCCGGCGGCTCGGCATGCCGCTGCGCGACTACCTCCTCCTCGCCAAGGACGCGGGCTTGTCCACGCTGCCGGGCACCGCGGCGGAGATCCTCGACGACGAGGTGCGCGCGGTCATCTGTCCCGACAAGGTCACGACCGATGAGTGGCTCGAGGCGCACCGCATCGCGCACTCCGTGGGGCTCCGGTCGAACATCACGATCATGTTCGGCCACGTCGAGCAACCGATCCACGTGGCCCGGCACCTCGTGCGTACCCGCGCCCTGCAAAAGGAGACGGGCGGGTTCACGGAGTTCGTCCCGCTGCCGTTCGTACACATGGCGAGCCCGATCTTCCTCCAGCGACGAGCCCGCCCCGGGCCGACGTTCCGGGAGGCGCTGCTCATCCATGCCGTCGCCCGCATCGCATACAGGGGCTGGATCGACAACATTCAAGTCTCGTGGGTGAAGATGGGCGTCGACGGCGCCCGTCAGGCCCTCCGTTCGGGTGCCAACGACCTTGGTGGCACGCTCATGGACGAGAACATCTCGCGCGCCGCTGGCGCCAGCCACGGCCAAGAACTGGACGAAGCAGAGTTCCGCGAGATCGTCGAGCCCCTCGGCCGGACGCTCGAGCAGCGCACCACGCTCTACGGGCGCACGCGCACGACGGGGCGGCGGCTGCGGCCGCCGGCTGAGCCGCAGGGCCACGTCAACGGCGACGGCCCGGGCGCGCCCGTGACTTTCGTGCACCCGGCTCGAGCGGGACCCCAGTGACCGACGCCGACTTCGACGTCCTCGGCATGGGCAACGCGCTCGTCGACGTCATCGCCTCCGTCGACGACGCCTTCGTCGACGCGCACGACTTTCCGTTCGGTGCGACCACGATGGTCGACCTCGAGCGCGCCGAAGCCGTCTACGCAGACCTTCCTCCCGCCCAGGAGATCTCGGGTGGATCGTGCGCCAACACCATCGCGGGCCTGGCGTCCTTCGGCGCCAAGGCCGCGTTCATCGGTCGTGTTCGAGACGACCAGCTCGGCAAGGTCTACACGCACGACCTCCGCTCGCTGGGCGTGCACTTCGACGTCGCCCCCGCTGCCGAAGGGCCCGCCACCGGACGCTGCCTAGTGATGGTGACCCCCGACGCCCACCGGACGCAGTGCACCTACCTGGGCGCGTCGACGTTCATCGGTCCGAAGGACGTCGACGACGACCTCGTCGAGCGCGCGCAGGTCACGTACCTCGAGGGCTACCTGTGGGACCAGCCGTCAGCGAAGAATGCCATTCGGAAGGCGGCCACCGCCGCCCGTCGGGCGCACCGCCAGGTCGCCTTCACGTTGTCGGACCCGTTCTGCGTCGACCGCCATCGGGAGGAGTTCCGGGCCCTTGTCGCCGACGAGATCGACGTCCTCTTCGGGAACGAGGCCGAGATCTGCTCCTTGTACGAGGTCGATGATTTCGACAGCGGGCTGCAGCACGTGCGTCACCACTGCCGTGTCGGCGCGTTGACGCGCAGCGAACGGGGTTCGGTGGTCATCGCCGGCGACGAGGTCCACGTGATCGACGCGGATCCGGTGGAGCGCGTCGTCGATACGACGGGCGCCGGGGACCAGTACGCGGCCGGCTTCCTGTACGGGCTCACCCACGGCCACGACCTGGCAACGTGCGGGCGCCTCGGGTCGCTCGCCGCTGCCGAGGTCATCTCTCACATCGGCGCCCGGCCTGCGGTTCCGCTGGCCCTGCTCGCGGAGAGCGTCATCGGCTAGCGACCGCGGCCGCCGTACGCTCGCGGCATGGCCCATCGATCGAGGGACCGTCCTCGCTACCGGACCGGGGACCGAGAGCTCGACGCCACCGTCGCCGAGCTCGTGGAGAAGGCGGGAGCCGAGGAGAACGCCGACCTCATCTTCGAGCTGATCGTGTCGGCCATCCGCATGGCCCGCGACCGCGCCGACCGCGGCGACCTCAAGATCGCCAACGCCGCCCTCAGGGAGATGCGCCACGCCTTCCAGGTGTTCGCCCCGTACCGGAGCGAGCGGAAGCTTGCGATGTTCGGATCAGCCCGCACCGAGGCCGACTCTCCCCTCTACGACCAAGCCCGCCGGCTGGCGACGGCGATGGCCGCCCACGACTGGATGATCATCACCGGCGCCGGTCCCGGGATCATGGAAGCCGGCCTCGAGGGCGCCGGTCCCGACAACGCCTTCGGCGTCAGCATCCGGCTCCCCTTCGAGGCGGCCACGACGCAGTTCATCGCCGAGGGTGATCCCAAGCTTGTCAACTTCCGGTACTTCTTCACGCGCAAGCTCGAGTTCATCAAGGAGGCGCACGGCTTCGCGATGTTGCCGGGCGGCTATGGCACGATGGACGAGACCTTCGAGCTCCTCACGTTGGTGCAGACGGGGAAGACGCAACCGGCGCCGATCGTGCTGCTCGACATGCCGGGTGGGACCTTCTGGACCTCATGGCGCGCCTTCGTCGAACGCGAGCTCGCCACCGGCGGATACATCGACAAGCGCGATCTCGATCTCGTGTTGATCACCGACGACGTCGAACGATCGGTCGACGAGGTCACCGGCTTCTATGCGAACTACCACTCGCAGCGATTCGTCGACGGCCGGCTCGTGCTCCGACTCCGGCACGCGCCGGACGACGCCACCCTCGAGGCGTTGAACCAGGAGTTCGCCGACATCGTGGTGCGGGGTCGCATCGAACGCATCGACACGACTCCGTCCGAGCTGGCGGACGACGACCACGTAGATCTCGAGCGCGTCGCGTTCCGCTTCGACCGCTCCGGCTTCGCCCGCCTCCGGGCGCTCATCGACCGTCTGAACGGTCGCGAGCACCGGAGCTGAGCGCGCTCAGAACGCCGCCGGCTCTCCGCCGAGCGCATGAATCGCGCGCTCCACGGCCCGACGCGCCTGCAACAGCCGCTTCTCGTCGGCGACTGCCCCGTCGTCGCCGTCGGCGGCGGCTCGGAGCCGGTCGTAGGCGAGGTCCCGCAGCGCCTCCTCTACCGCCCGTAGCTGGCCGACGAGCTCGCCCAGTCGGTCGGAATCAGGCATCGAGTGCCTCTGCGAGGAGGTCAGCGGGATGCCGGACATCGAGACCGGCGGCGGCGAGGTGCATCGCGCAGCCCGGATTCGCCGACACCACCAACGGTTCGTCTCCGCCCCCGGCGCTCCGGATCGCCGCGACCTTGCGGTCGCGGATGTCGGCGGCGAGCTCCGGTTGCAGCGCGTTGTAGGCGCCGCCGGCGCCGCAGCACATTCCGTCGTCCTCGGTGTCGACGGTGGTGTAGGCGGGTGCGAGCACCGTCCGTACTGCGCCGTGGGCCTTCTGCACGTGCCTCAGATGGCAGGGATCCTGGACGACGACGACCCGGTCCGACGCCCGCACGGGCAGCGGGTTCTGCTCCGTGAGCCACTCCGAGAAGTCCCGAACCCGCTTTGCGAAGTCCCTCGCATCCCGCGTGCCGAGCAGCCGCCCGTAGTCCTTCATTGCGGCGCCGCACCCGGCGCTGTCGACGACTACGGGCACGTCGCCGGGCATCGAGGCGATGACACGACGAGCAAGCCGCTGTGCCTCGTCGACGCGTCCCGCGTGCACGTGCAGGGCACCGCAACAGTCGCCGCCGCGGCCGGGAAGTGAGGGGCGCGTTCCGGCCGCCGCCATGACGCGCAACGCAGCCTGGTGCGTGTCGCGCTGCCATGCGTCCATGACGCACCCCGGGAACAGGTACGAGTCGGCGTGCTCCGGAGTGGCGCTCGCGTGCAGCGGCCGCACGAGCGAGCGCAGCGAGATGCGCGGGAGCGGGAGCCGAGACGGGACGAGACGCACGCGCTGGGCGAGCGCGAGGAGCCATGACAGCGCGACGAGGAGCCCGTGGCGCGGGAGCACGAGCCGGTACCCGAGCCATTCGACGGCGCGCCGAGGCCACGGCCGCCCTGTGCGCCGCTCCTTGTGCAGGGCCGCACGCGCTCCTTCCATCAGATGGCCGAACGGCACGGACGACGGGCACGCCGCCTCGCATCCGCGGCACTGGACGCACTCCTCCATGTACCGCTCGAACGTGGCGTCCATCGCCGCACCATGGAGATCGACGGCCTGCATGGCCGCGATCCGGCCGCGAGGCGACGCCGTCTCGAGGCCGGTCACCCGGTAGGTCGGGCAGTGCGGCAGACACAGCCCGCACGCCACGCACGCGACGAGCTCGTTCTCGTCGAGATCGAGCACACCGCCCGTGGTCGAGCCCGGCGCGCTCATGAGGCGGATGTCAATGCCGGCGCCGGCGCCCCCGGTAGGCGTCCCGGCGACAACTTGCCGGTGGGGTCGAACGCGGCGCGGATCCGTTTGACGATGGCGAGGTTCGGCAGTGGCGCGCCGTAACCGTCGATGCCGGGCGCCCCCGTTTCGCGCAGGAGCCATCCCCCGTGCGCGGCAGCGACATCGCGTGCCGCGATCAAGCGGGCGGGATCGACCGTGGCGACGTGCACGGTCCCCACGCCCACTTCGGCGAGCCACCGAAGGCCGTCGATGTCGCGGAGCGCCGGCGCCAGGTCACGCAGCCGGCTCGGCCGCACCGAGATGCGTCCCCGGTGGGGGCCCGCGGGCCACGACGGGCCGCCCTCGGTCGCGTCGCGACCCGACCCGGCGTCGAGGCCGGCCGCGGTCGCCTCGGCGACGACGTCGTCCGGGTGCCCCTCGAGCAGCACGTGCGTGGTCGTGCCGTCCCAGGCGATGGACGACGGCCGGAACATTCTTTGCCGGGCTGCGAACGGGTCTCCGACCGTCGTGAGCCAACGAGCTGAGACGGGACGTGGTTGACAACGGAGTGTCGCCTGGGTGACCACGCCGACGGTTCCCAGCGAGCCCACCAGCAGGCGCGGCAGGTCGAAGCCGGTGACGTTCTTGACCGTCGGCCCGCCGCCCTTCACGAGGCGGCCGTCGGCGGTCACGAACCGGACCTCGAGCACGCGGTCGCGCAGTGGGCCGTAGCGCAGGCGCCGGTGCCCGGACAGCCCGGCCGCGAGGACGCCGCCGACGGTCGCGTCCGGCGCGCGGGCGTCGATGGGGCATTCCTGTCCCGCCTCGCCCAGTACCGCGGCCAGCTCGGCCACGGGCGTGCCGGCGCCGGCGGTGACAGTCAGCTCGGCCGGGTCGCAAGCCAGGATGCCCGCGGGGGCGCGCACCTCGACGCCCCCGGTCGTCGGGTTGCCGACCTCCCACTGGGTGCGGCCACCGACGGGCACGACGGCGTCCGCAGCGTGGATCGTCTCGCGCAGCTCGTCGAGCTCGTCGAGTCGGGCCGGCGGCGTCATACCCACGCCCCTTCCGGCACGCGTTGCATCTCCCCGCACCGACTCCCGCTCGGCAGGATCTTCTGCGGGTTGGCCCTCCCGGCGGGGTCGAACGCGTCCCGCAGCCGCGCCTGCACGTCGAGGTCGTCGCTCGTGAACACGAGCGGCATCGCCTCGCGCTTCTCGAGGCCGATGCCATGCTCGCCCGACAGCACTCCACCGGCGTCGACGCACGTTCGCAGGATCGCGTCGCCGGCGGCGTGCACCCGTTCCCAGATCCCCGGATCGCGTTGGTCGAAAACGATGAGCGGATGCAGGTTCCCGTCACCGGCGTGGAAGACGTTCATCATCGTCAGGTCGTACTCGCCCGCGATCTCGTACACGCGCTGCAGCACGTCGACGAGCCGGGTGCGGGGAACGACGGCGTCGTGGAGGTAGTAGTCGGGCGCGATGCGGGCAATGGCACCGAACGCCGACTTCCGGCCTTTCCACAGCAGCGCCCGCTCGGCCTCGTCGGCGGCGACGCGCACCGTGCGGGCGCCGTGCTGGGCGCCCACATGCCGGACGGCGTCGACCTGAGCCGCCACTCCGCCCGCGAGCCCGTCGAGCTCGACGAGCAGCACCGCCGCCGCGTCCCGCGGATACCCGGCGCCGACGAAGTCCTCGACGGCGCGGGTGATCTCGGCGTCCATCATCTCGAGCGCGGCCGGGACGCAGCCCGCCGCGATGATGCCGCTCACGGTGGCGCCGGCCTCGTGCACGGTCGTGAAGTCGAGCAGCAGCGTGCGGACCACCGGTGGGTCGGGGGTGAGCCGCACCGCGATCCGGGTCGCGATCCCCATCGTCCCCTCGCTGCCCACGAA
>DATFXL010000127.1:0-50578 GCA_035316025.1 Acidimicrobiia bacterium | reverse complement strand
CGAGGGGCAGGGCGTGTACTTCGACGTGATGTCCTTCCCGGAGTACGGCGAGCTCGCGCACCGTCGGCTCGACGATCTCCTCCAGTCGGCGGGCGCGCGCGTCGACGTCGACGAGCGCAAGCGCAACCCGGTCGACTTCGCACTCTGGAAGACGGCGAAGCCGGGCGAGCCGGCGTGGGACTCGCCGTGGGGGAAGGGCCGCCCCGGCTGGCACATCGAGTGCTCGACGATGTCGCTCGACCTGCTGGGGGAGGGCTTCGACATCCACGGCGGGGGCGACGACCTCGTGTTCCCGCATCACGAGAACGAGCGGGCCCAGGCACAAGGCGCCGGCCATCGCTTCGCCCGGTACTGGATCCACAACGGGATGGTCATGGTGGGTGCCGAGAAGATGGCGAAGTCGCTCGGCAACTTCACGACCTTGAAGGACGCCCTCGACGCCCACGGCCCGCGTGCGATGCGCATGGCGGTGCTCCAGGCGCACTACCGCACCCCCGTCGAGATCGGCGATCGGGAGCTGACCGCCGCCGGTGAGGCGGTCGCCCGGCTCGACGCCCTCGTCCGCCGGGCGCGCACGGCGGGGGTTCGCTCGGAAGCCCCGCTCGACGATGCGGCCGTCGCCGAGTTCCGCGCCGCGATGGACGACGACTTCGGGACGCCCGAAGCGATGGCAGTGGTGTTCCGGCTCGCCCGGGAGACGAACCTCGCGATCGACGACGACGACCTCGACCGGGCCGCGTCGGGCGTGGCCACGGTGCGCGAGCTCGCGGGCGCGCTCGGCCTCGAGCTCGACGACGGGGCGCGCGACACGACCGACGCGGAACAAGCCGAGATCGACGCCCTCGTCGAGCAGCGCAATCGGGCCCGCGACCAGCGCGATTTCACCGAGGCCGACCGCATCCGCGCTGAGCTCGCCGCCCGGGGCGTCACGCTCGAGGACACCCCGACCGGGACCGTCTGGCACCGGTGACACCGCGACTGGCCGCGTCGAGCCTGGGCGGCGACCGGGTGGAAGGGCGGCGGGCCGTCACCGAGCTGCTCACGGCCGGGCGACGCCGGGTGCGGACGGTATGGGTCGCCTCCGAACGGTCGGACGACCTCGCCGAGATCGCCGACATCGCGACGCGTCGCGGCGTGCAGGTCCGTGAAGTGACGCGTGACGAGCTGGACGACGTCTCCGTCACCGAAGCGCCTCAGGGCGTCGTCGCAGACGCCGACCCGATCGAGCCCGCCGCCGTCGACGACCTCCTCGCCGCGCCGTTGGCGTTCCTCGTCGCGCTCGACGGCGTCACCGATCCGCAGAATCTGGGCGCCGTCCTGCGCGCCGCCGAGACGGCCGGCGCGACGGGCATCGTGCTGCCGCGTCACCGCGCCGCCCACATCACGCCCGCTGCCGCGAAGGCCGCTGCAGGCGCGATCGAGTACCTCCCCATCACCACGGTCGCGGGCATCCCCGCGGTCATCATCCAAGCCGGGCGCGCCGACGTGTGGACGATCGGACTCGACAGCGACGGCGACGTCGTCATCGACGAGCTCGCGGTGGCCAATCGGCCGCTCATGCTCGTGTTCGGTGCGGAGGGCCGTGGTCTGTCGCGCCTCGCCCGGGAACGTTGCGACGTCGTTACGCGCATTCCGATGCACGGGCACGTCGCGTCGTTGAACGTGGGCGCGGCTGCCGCGATCGCCTGCGCGACGGTCGCGCGTCTTCGCACGACTACCCTCTGACGCGGCGCCGGAGTAGCTCAGCTGGCAGAGCAGCTGATTTGTAATCAGCAGGCCGTCGGTTCGAATCCGACCTCCGGCTCGATCCTCATCGTCGGCGCCGATGCCCGAAATGCTTGCTCTCGCGGCCACCAGAGGCCAGGATCGACGCTGATGGTTCTGTCCCCCCGTGACCGAGCGATCCTGGACTTCGAGCGATCCTGGCGCCACCGCCCGGGCCCGAAGGAGATCGCGATCCGCAAGAACTTCGATATCTCACCGTCGCGCTACTACGAGCTCCTGAACGCGTTGCTCGACGATGCCGACGCACTCGAGTACGACCCGCTCACGGTCAAACGCGTGCAACGCGTGCGGAACCAGCGCCGGCGCGTGCGCATCGAAGGCCGCCGCGCGGATCCCGAGTCGCGGTGAGCACAGTGACGCCGACCGGCAGCGGAATCGGTGGTCGCGGCAACGAACGGGAGGGCTCCGGCGTGAATTCGGTGGTACGCGGCGCGGGCCTCGTCGGCCTCGCGGTCATCCTAGGGATCGTGCTCCTGCAGGTCGTCGACAAAGGACCGGCCGGGAACGGCGCGACGCCGGCCGCCAAGAGCGCCGCGACGACGCCGACCACCCCGACGCCGTCGTCGGCGGCCGCGCCGGCCTCGACCGAGCCTCCGACGACCACCGCCAAGGCCGGCAACGCCAAGGCGCGCAGCGAGGTGCGCGTGATCGTCTTCAACGCCGGTTCAGCATCGGGCGCTGCGGGCAATATGACGAACAAGCTGCGCAGCCTCGGGTACCAGCCGACGACACCCGCGAACACGAACGCACGCCGGGGGACCGCCGTGCAGTGCAAGCAGGGCTTCGAGAAGGAGGCCGTGCAGCTCCAGGGCGACGTCGGCACCGGGACGACGGTCGAGCCGTTCTCGAACCCGCCGTTACCCGGGACGGAGAGCGTCAACTGCGCCGTGCTCCTCGGCCAGTAATCCCGCCCCGTGCCCCTGCCGGCACCACTGCGCTCCCTGACGGCGCGTCCACACGACTCGGCCGTGCTGGTCGACTTCGACGGCTCCATCTCCTCGATCGTGGAGGACCCCGCGTCTGCTCGTGTCCTGCCCGACGCCCGTGACGCGCTCGGGGACCTGACCGGCACCTTCGGGACCGTCGCCGTCGTCAGCGGACGGCCGGTCGAGTTCCTTGCCGGGGCGATCGACCTCCCCGCGCTCACGCTCGTCGGCCAGTACGGGCTCGAGCGCATGGTGGATGGCCACGCCGTCGTCGATCCGCGGACCCAGCCGTACCTCGGGGCCGTCGCCGCCGCCGGCGACGAGCTCGCGCGTGAGCTCCCCGATCTGCTCGTCGAGCGCAAGGCGGGAGTCGCCGTCACCGTCCACTGGCGGACCGCCCCGGAGCGCGAGCGCACCGCGGTCGACGTGGTCGACCGCATCGCGCGTCGCCACGGCCTCACTACCTACGAAACGAAGATGGCGCGCGAGCTGCGGCCGCCGGTCAAGGCCGACAAGGGAACCGCGGTCGAGGTGCTCGTCGACGGGTCGTTCGCCGCTTGTTTCGCCGGCGACGACCGCGGCGACCTCGACGCCTTCGCGGCGCTCGAACGGCTGGCGGCGGCACGACGGCTCGAGCACGCCGTGCGCATCGCGGTCGGGTCGGTCGAGGCGCCGGCCGAGTTGCTCGCGCGGGCCGACGTCACCGTCGACGGGCCGGCGGGGCTGGTGTCTCTCCTCAGCGATCTCGCCGCGGCCGCTACCCGCACGCCGCGCTGATCTGCGCCTGCAGCCACGTCGCGGGGGTGTGCACGCCCGCGAGCTCGCGCAAACGAGTCGCCTGCTCGTGGCGCGCGTCCGCCGGCATCGACAGTGCCGAGTCGAGCGCGCCCGCGGTCTGGTCGAGGTCGTACGGGTGCGCATCGAGCACTGCCGGCGCCAGCTCGTCGTAGGACCCTGCCTCGGGAGACAGGCAGACGATGCCGTCACGGCGGTTCATCGTCGGCCCCTCTTTCGCCACGAGGTTGAGGCCGTCCTTCAACGGGTTCACAAGCAGGGCGTTGTAGCGCGCGTACCCGGCGACGCTGCGGGGGAAGTCGTCGCGCAGGTCGGTCACGACCGGCTCCCAGTCGGGGCGCGCCCACCGCTCGTTGACGAGCCCTGCCGCCTGCTCGACCTCCTGGGCGTAGGCCTGGTACTCCGGCAGTCCCTGGCGGGACTCGTTCAGCCTGGCCACGAATACGACTCGCTCCCGCCACTCGGGCGCCCGCTCGAGCAGTCGGTCGTAGGCGAGGAAGCCGCGCACGATGTTCTTCGACGGGTCGATGCGGTCACTGCGCAACAGCAGCAGACGATCGCCCAGGTACTCGTCGAGCTCAGCCTGCGCGGCGCGGCCCTCGGTCGACTCGAGTGCCTCGCGGAGGTCGGCCGGGTCGGGCCCGAGCGGGGCTGAGAACGTCGGCGCCTCTTGCTGCGGACCGAGGACGGTCTCCACGCACGCTGTGTAGGCGCGCGCCCAACGCGCGGTGTGGAACCCGCACGGCACCGTCGCCATCGACGCGCAAATGGCACGCCCGACGTCGTCGGGCAACACGCCGATCGAGTTCGGACCGCAGAACGGCGTGTGGGTGAAGTGCACGACCCGAAGGTCCGGCCGCCGGGCGGTGAGGCGGCCGGGCACGAGCGCGAGGTGGTAGTCCTGCACGAGGACGATGTCGCCGTCCTCGGCCACGTCCGCGACGCGATCCGCGAACGCGTCGTTCACGGCGACATACGCGTCCCAGGCCTCACGGAAGCGGTCGTCGAAGCGCGGACGGCGGGGGAGGTCGAACAGCCCGTGGTGCAGGAACCACAGCGTCGCGTTCGAGACCAGGTCGTAGTGCAGGCGGTGTTGACGGGCATCGATCGCGAGCAGCTCGAGCGCGACCTCGGGAAGCGTGGTCTCACCCGCGGCTGCCGCCGCCCGGTCGTCGTCGGTCATCGCCGCCGCCACCCAGCCGACGGGGTCGTCGAGGCCGTCGTGCACGAGCCGGCCCAGCGTCCCCGCCAGCCCGCCCGACCCCCGGCGCGCGTGGAAGGACCCGTCTTCCTTGCGGGCGAACGTCGCCGGCCCCCGATGGGAGACGACGATCACGCGTGGAGTTCCGTCAGCAGGCGCAACCAGTCTTCGAGCTCACGCGTCGACAGGAAGTTCTCCCGCACGTGCTCCTTGCCCTGCAGGCCCATCGCGTCGGCCCCGACAGGATCGGCGAGCAGATCGATCGTGCGCGCCGCGCAGTCTTCGACGGTGTCGACGAGGTAGCCATCGAATCCGTCACGCACCTGCAGCACGATGCCACCGGCGCGTCCGCCCACGACCGGCCGACCCTTCCAGAGCCCCTCGCTCACCGTGAGCCCGAACCCCTCCCGGATCGACTTCTGGATCACGACGTCTGCGACGCGCTGGAACGCGTTGATCTGCACGTTGCCGACCTGATGGAGGTTCGAGAGCGTGTAGATGTCGGGATCGCCGGCGCGTTCCTCCTGCACCTTGTCCCACACCCGGAACCCCTCGGGGTCATCGGTGGCCATCGATCCCGCAAGAAGCAGCTGCGCGTCCGTGACCTTCTCGCGGACGATCCGAAACGCACGGATGACACCGACCGGATCCTTCCACGGGTCGTACCGGCTCACCTGGCACACGATCGGACGACGGACGTCGAGCCCGTACTGGCGGCAGAGCTCTTCGGCGAACGGCAGCGGCATGTCGAGGTTCTTCACCGAGATCGGGTCGATCGACGGGTGCCTCTCCAGCACGCGGTCCATCGACAGCGAGTCCGGCACGAACTCCTTCATCGTCCAGACGGACGCATCGTGGAGCTCGACGTACGGTCGGAAGAACTCCCACACCGACGGATTGGCGTCGGTCAGGTCGATGTGGCAACGCCACACCCACTGCGTGTCCGGAGACCGGAGCGACGAGTCCCGCACATAGCTGCGCAGGGCGACAGGCTGCGGATCGTGCGCGACAACGACGTCCCACCCGCCTTGGAGTCGGAGGGCGTTGTCGAGCACGTTCTCGAGGTAGACGCGCTGCTTCCGGGTCGACCAGTCGATGTCGGCGCCCTGGAGGGCGTTGTGCACCTCCTTCGTGATGCCGAAGAAGTCGTCGCTGCCGGTCATCACCTGCCACTCGGCGTCGATGCCGACGCTGCGGAGCAGCGGGACGTGCGTGGCGAGAAGCTCGGCCACGCCGCCGCCGTAGGCGGTGGCGTTGATGTGCAACACGCGGCAGCCGCGCAACGGTGCCGCCAGCGCCTCGATGCGTTCGACCACCTCGGGTCCCACGATCGGCGCGTATTCGCCGAGGCCCTTCTCGAGGAGCGGGACACGTTCCGGCACTCGGTGCAATCTATCCACCGTGGCCGAAGCCATTGTGGCTCCCGACAAGTTCCGCGGCTCGCTCACCGCGGCCGCGGCAGCCGACGCCATGGCGGCGGGCGTCGAGGCGGCCGGGTTCAGCGCGCGGCGGATACCGGTCGCGGACGGTGGCGAGGGCACGCTCGATGCGCTGCTTGCCGCGCGAGGCGGGTCGACGCGTACCACCACGGTCACCGGCCCGTTGGGTGACCCGGTCGCCGCGCAATGGGGCCTCCTCCCCGACGGTTCCGGCGTCATCGAGATGGCGCGCGCCAGCGGCTTGCAGCTCGTCGGGCTCCGCAACGATCCCTTGCGCGCGTCGACCCGCGGGACGGGCGAGCTGATCTCCGCCGCGCTACGCGCCGGCGCGCGCCGTGTGATCGTCGGCGTCGGCGGCAGTGCGACGACGGACGGCGGCCTCGGTGCCGTCGACGCACTCCGATGGTCGCTCGCCGGACACGATGTGACGGTCGCCTGCGATGTCGCCACGCCGTTCCTCGACGCTGCCACCGTGTACGGGCCGCAGAAGGGCGCGACGTCGGCGCAGGTCTCGTTGCTGACTGGCCGGCTCGCCCGTCTCGCCGAGGTTTACGAGGAGAGAACGGGTGTGGACGTGACCGAGCTCGAGGGGGCGGGAGCAGCCGGCGGGCTCGCTGGTGGGCTGGCAGCGATCGGCGCTCAGCTCGAACCCGGCTTCGACGTCGTCGCCCGCGCCGCCGGACTCGACGACGCGCTGACCGGCGCCGAGCTCGTCGTCACCGGCGAGGGCAAGCTCGACGCGTCCAGCTTCGAGGGCAAGGTGGTCGGCGGTGTGCTCGAATGGGCCGCCGACGAGGGAGTCGCGAAACGCGTGGTGATCGTGGGACAGGCGACGCAAGAAGGCCGTGACGAACTGTCGGTCCTCGGCGACGTGCAGCTGCTCACGCTGACCGAGCGCGTCTGGCAGACCGGAGACGCGTTCGCACGCGCCGCCGTGCTCGTCGAGGAGGCGGCGATCGAAGCTGCCCGACGGGCGCGACCGGCGCGCTGATGGCGGCCGACGTCACGATCGGGCGTGCATCGTCAGCGGGTGGTCGGCGACGAATGCCGCCGTCGCCGTGCGCAGCCCGGCTGCGCGGCTAGGCGGTCTCCTCGCGGCCGAACTTGGCGCAGTACGTCGGGACCGTCACCATCGGAGGCCGTTCGTGCACGACGACGGGGATCCGCTCGGGCGCGAGCCTCTCGTCGTAACGCACGAGCTCGGCCGCGAACGGGGGGTCACAGGCGTCGAGCCCGGCGCGACGGAGCGCGGTGGCGAGGATCGCGAGCGCCTGCGGGCCGAGCTGTTCGAGCGGACGGTTCCGATGAGCGCGCACACCGAGGTCGACCTGGCTCACCGACTGGATGCCGAACTGATGCACGACGTCGAGCAACAACCCGATCTCGACGCCCCAACCCTCGACGAACGGGACCGCCTCGAGGATCGACCGGCGTGCCGCGTACTCGCCTGACAGCGGCTGGACGAACCGCGTCAGCGCCGGGAAGAGATAGGAGAGAACCGGCCGGGCCATGAGCTCTGTGACGCGTCCGCCGCCGGTCGGGCTGTCGTGCAACGGCCGCCGGTAGAAGCCCTTGACCATCCCGACGTCGGGATCGGTGAGCAGTGGCGCCAGCAGACGAGTCACGAAGTCGGCGCGGAAGTTGCGGATGTCGGCATCGACCCAGCACAGGAGGTCGCCCTGGCACACGTACAGCGACTTCCACATCGCGTTGCCCTTCCCGATTCCGGGAGGCAGTTCGGGGAGCAGCTCGTCCACGCGATACACGTGCGCGCCTGCGACGCGGGCGGCGTCACCGGTGGCATCGGTCGAACCGTCGTCCATGACGACGATCTCGTCGACGACTTGGAGACGCTCGACGAGGTCGCGGCGCACGGTGGCGACCACCCGACCCACGGTCGCCTCTTCGTCGCGCGCCGGGAGGCAGACGGACACCGTGTACCCGTGGCGGGCCTTCGCCGCCACGAGCGCGCTCATGAACCGCGACTGACGAGACCGCCGCACCGCATCTCCTGTCGCCGTCGCAAGCTCCGGTGTTGCTCCGACGGCCGGCAAACCGCCGTCTCCGCGTTCAGCCTACGAGGGCGCGCAACCGGCTTTAGCCGAGCTATCGAGGTGTAGTACCTTTCGGACCGTACGCGCTCATCAAGAGCGGCTGAGGGACAGGCCCAGTGAAGCCGCGGCAACCAGCGCGCAAGCGCCAGGTGCCAATGCCTGAACGATGAGTAGCCGGCGAGCGGGTCTCCGCTCGGGGCGCTCGAGAGCGCGTCGAGAGAGGGGCGGGTCGTCCGCCCCACGGAGAACCGCGAAAGGGGCGTCGGCGTGTCGTACGTACAGGGACTTCGATGCCGGGAGTGCGGCCGGGAATACGAGGTCGCGCCCGTCTACACGTGCGAGTGGTGCTTCGGCCCACTCGAGGTGAGCTACGACTACGAGGCCATCCGGTCGGCGATCAGCCGCGAGAAGATCGCCGCCGGCCCGCACGCGATCTGGCGGTACGCGGACCTGCTTCCGGTCGACTACAGCCACGCCATCGACCTCGGTGCCGGGTTCACGCCCCTCGTCCGGGCCGATCGGCTCGCGGGCGAGCTCGGTCTGGGTGAGGTGTGGGTGAAGAACGACACGCTGAACCCGACGAACTCGTTCAAGGACCGGGTGGCGTCCGTCGCCCTCTCCAAGGCGCTCGAGTTCGGCTTCAAGACGGCCGCTTGCGCGTCCACCGGCAACCTGGCCAACTCCGTCGCGGCTCACGCCGCACACGCCGGTCTGCGGAGCTTCGTCTTCATCCCCGCCGATCTGGAGCAGGCGAAGGTCGTGACGACGGCGGTGTACGGCGGCAACGTCGTCGCCATCGAGGGCAACTACGACGACGTGAATCGTCTGTGCGCGGAGCTGGCGGGGACGTACTGGTGGGCGTTCGTGAACGTGAACGTGCGTCCCTACTACGCAGAGGGCTCGAAGACGCTCGCCTTCGAGACGGTCGAGCAGCTCGGGTGGGAGGCGCCCGACCACGTCGTCGTCCCCGTGGCGAGCGGCTCGC
This sequence comes from Acidimicrobiia bacterium, assembly GCA_035316025.1. GTDB lineage: Bacteria > Actinomycetota > Acidimicrobiia > IMCC26256 > JACDBD01 > JALZAA01. The sequence goes on along the minus strand of DATFXL010000127.1, from coordinate 41,393 downwards.
TGCTCACCAAGGTCCGTAAGGGCTTCGACGAGTTGCACCGCGTCGGCCTGCTCGACACACCGGCGCGTGTGCGGGTGTCGGGAGCGCAGGCCCAGGGCTGCTCGCCGGTGGCGACCGCGTTCCTGGACGAGTCCGACACCATCCGACCCGTGAAGCCGTCGACGATCGCCAAATCGCTGGCCATCGGCAATCCCGCCGACGGCTACTTCGCGCTCGACGCCGTCCGTCAGACCGGCGGCGGCCTGGCGGCGGTGACGGACGACGAGGTCGTCGAGGGGATCCGGTTGCTCGCCCGCACCGAGGGCATCTTCGCCGAGACGGCGGGCGGGGTGACGATCGCGTCTTTGGCGCGTCTCGCCCGCGACGGGGTCGTCCGCCCGGACGAGCGCGTCGTCGTCTACATCACCGGGCACGGGCTGAAGACGCTCGACGCCGTCGCACCCCACGTCGGCCCCACGGCGGTCATCTCCCCGACACTGGACGCCTTCCACGACGCGTTCGGCCCCGGCGAGATCGAGGAGTAAGGAGCGCGCGGCGGCGGCTTTGCCGACCGCCGGAGCAGAGCCGGAGCTTGCGACGGCGACAGGAGGAAAGTATGGCGGTCAACGTCCGGATTCCCACCCAGCTGCGCGAGCTCTCGAGCGGCGCCGCCGAGGTCGACGTCGACGGCGCGACCGTCGCCGAGGTGCTCAAGCAGCTCGAGGCGGCCCACCCCGGGTTCGCGGCCCGGCTCTACGACGACAAGGGGGAGCTGCGCCGGTTCGTGAACGTGTTCGTCGCCGACGAGGACATTCGCTTCCTCCGGGGGCTCGAGACGCCGGTGGCCGAGGGCCAGGTCGTCAGCATCGTCCCCGCCGTCGCCGGCGGCACCTGACTCGCTCCGGGCCGTCCGCCGCTCTTGACCGGGACGCGTGTGGAAGTTAGCCTGCCCTAACTAGCTGACGACCCGTCAGCTCGGGGAGGGGCGGCGTGTCCGAATCCCGGATCCTGCTGCTCGGCGCCATCGCCGGCTTCACGATCTTTCTCGGTCTCCCCGTGGGGCGAATCCGCAACCTGTCGATGCCGCTGCGGGCGTTCCTCAACGCGGTGTCGGCCGGGATCCTGATCTTCCTGTTGATCGAGGTGTTCGAGCACGGCTTCGAGCCGGTCGACCACGCGGTGGAGGACAGCGAGTGGGCGACGCTCGTCGGGAGGGGCGTGATCTTCGTCGGGCTGTTCGGGCTCGGGCTCCTCGGCCTCGTCTATTACGACCGGTGGCTGGCGGCTCGGGCGCGGGGCGCCGACCGTCCCATCGGCCCCGGCGCGGCGACGGCGGCCTCGATCCGCCTTTCGCAGGTGCATCGGCTGTCGGAGCCGCAGCGCCTGGCGCTGTTCATCGCCATCGGCATCGGCGTGCACAACCTCGCCGAAGGCCTCGCCATCGGCCAGTCCGCCGCCAACGACGAGATCCAGCTCGCGCTCCTGCTGGTGATCGGGTTCGGGCTCCACAACGCGACCGAGGGCTTCGGCATCGTCGGCCCGATGTGCGCGGAAGCCGACCGGCCCAGCTGGGGGTTCCTCGGCGTGCTCGGCCTCGTCGGTGGCGCCCCGACGTTCGTCGGCACGCTCATCGGTCAGTCCTTCGTGAACGACACGCTCGAGATGGCGTTCCTGGCCCTGGCGGCGGGGTCGATCCTCTATGTCGTCGTCCAGCTGCTGCACGTCGGCTTCAAGCTGGCCCAAAAGGAGATGCTCATGTGGGGCCTGCTCGCCGGCATGGTGCTCGGCTTCGGCACCGAGCTCGTCATCGTCGCCGCCGGCGTCTAGCGCGCACCTCGGGGGCTTCGACGGTCGAGGCCTCTACCCGGCCGGTGTCACGAACATCAGGTCGGCCAGGCGGCCGGGGATCGTCCGCTCGCCGGCGGCCGTCTTCACGACGACGCCGCCGGGCGCGGGACCGACCACCACCGCCTCGGACCCGGGGATGAGCTGGGCGCCCGCGAGCAGCACGAGGGCGTCGTCGTCGAGCTCGACCTTCTCGCTGATGCGCGACACCGCGACCGGGCCGGGCTCGACTCTGCTGAGCGGCGCCGAGCCCTTGACGTCGACCTTGTGTGCCGAACCGGGGATCGGATTGCCGTGGGGGCAGGTCGCCGGGTCGCCGAGCAGTCGCACGAGCTTCTCCTCGACGTCGGCCGAGATGGCGTGTTCCCAACGATCGGCCTCGCGGTGGACCTTCTCCCACTCGAGGCCGATCACGTCGGTGAGCAGCCGCTCGGCGAGCCGGTGCCGGCGCACGATCGACACCGCCAACTGGCGCCCCTTCGGGGTGAGCCGGAGGCTGCGGTCGTCGAGCAGCTCGGCGTAGCCCTGCTCGACGAGCCGGTTCACCGTCTCGGACACCGCGGGAGCCGAGATGCCCAGCCGCTCGACGAGGCGGGCGCGGATGGGCGGGATGCCCTCCTCCTCGATCTCGAGGATCGTCTCCAGGTACTCCTCCGTCGCGTCGTGCAGCTCGGCCACGAACCGAAGGATAGGGCCGGCCTTCACTCGTGGGCGCCGATTCAGGTCGGCCGTCCTGGCCGGGACGAACTTGCACTCACCCCGGGTGAGTGCCATATGCTGTTAGCACTCGAATCCGTTGAGTGCTAACCATGGGCGCCCTCACCGGGAGGCGCCGTGCCAGGGGGTATCTAGGTATGCCGAAGCAGATCGCCTACAGCGAGCAGGCCCGCCGCTCGCTCGAAGCGGGCATGAACAAGCTCGCCGACTCCGTACGCGTCACCATCGGCCCCAAGGGCCGCAACGTCGTCCTCGAGAAGAAGTGGGGCGCCCCCACGATCACGAACGACGGCGTCTCCATCGCCAAGGAGATCGAGCTCGAGGACCCGTACGAGAAGGTCGGGGCCGAGCTGGTCAAGGAAGTCGCCAAGAAGACCGACGACGTGGCTGGTGACGGCACCACCACCGCCACCGTGCTCGCCTGGGCGCTCGTGCGCGAGGGCCTCCGCAACGTCGCCGCCGGCGCCAACCCGATGGGCTTGAAGAAGGGCATCGAGTCGGCGGTCGACAAGGCCGTCGACGAGATCCAGAAGGGCGCCATCGAGGTGAAGGCGGACCAGAAGCAGATCGCCAACGTCGCCGCGATCTCCGCCGCCGATCCCGAGATCGGCGGCATGATCGCCGAGGCGCTCGACAAGGTCGGCACCGACGGCGTGATCACGGTCGAGGAGAGCCAGACGTTCGGGATGGAGCTCGACCTCGTCGAGGGCATGCGCTTCGACAAGGGCTATATCTCGCCCTACTTCGTGACCGACCCGGAGCGGATGGAAGGCGTCCTCGACGACCCCTACATCCTGCTCGTCAGCACGAAGATCTCGGCCGTCAAGGACCTGCTCCCTGTGCTCGAGAAGGTCATGCAGGGCGGGAAGCCGCTGCTGATCGTCGCCGAGGACGTCGAGGGCGAGGCGCTGGCGACGCTCGTCGTCAACAAGATCCGCGGCACGTTCAAGTCGACCGCGGTGAAGGCGCCCGGCTTCGGCGAGCGGCGCAAGGCCATGCTCGAGGACATGGCGGTCCTCACGGGCGGCACGGTGATCTCGGAAGAGGTCGGCCTCAAGCTCGAGAACGTCGGGCTCGACCTCCTTGGCACCGCCCGCCGGGTCGTCGTCACCAAGGACGAGACGACGATCGTCGAGGGCGGCGGCAGCCAGTCCGACATCCAGGGCCGCATCAACCAGATCCGCGGCGAGATCGACAACACCGACTCGGACTACGACCGCGAGAAGCTGCAGGAGCGGCTGGCGAAGCTCTCGGGCGGCGTGGCGATCATCAAGGTCGGCGCCGCCACCGAAGTGGAGCTCAAGGAGAAGAAGCACCGCATCGAGGACGCCGTCCAGACCACGAAGGCCGCGGTCGAGGAGGGTGTCGTCCCGGGCGGCGGCGTGGCGCTCCTGCGGGCGCAGAAGGCCGTGCTCGGCTCGGCGGACAAGCTCGACGGCGACGATTCCACCGGGGCGAAGATGGTGGCCCGTGCGCTCGAGGAGCCGCTGAAGCAGATCGCGGTGAACGCCGGCTACGAAGGTGGCGTCGTGGTCGAGAAGGTGCGCTCGCTCTCGGGGTCAGAGGGCCTGAATGCGGCCACCGGCGACTACGAGGACCTCGTGAAGGCGGGTGTCATCGACGCCGCCAAGGTGACGCGCTCGGCGCTGCAGAACGCGGCGTCGATCGCGGCCCTGTTCCTCACCACCGAGGCGGTGGTGGCGGACAAGCCCGAGGAGAAGCCCGCCATGCCTGCCGGCGGCGGCATGCCCGGCGGCATGGACGGCATGGGCGACTTCTGAGCTCGCACACCGGTCCACGACCGAAGCACGAGTGGGGCGCCCTCCGGGGCGCCCCACTCGCGCGGCGGTAGCCTCGCCGCGAGGCACGGCGGCTTTGCCGACCGTGCTCGCAGAGCCGGAGCTTGCGACGGCGCAAAGGAGAAAAATGGAGCCGTTGGTGCCGTCGGAGGGCTGGGGCGTCGTCCATCTCTTCTACAAGGTCGATCGCGCCCGCGCCGAGGCCGAGCCGGGCGGCACGAAGCGCGTGCTCGACGCGATCGCGTCCCTCGAGGCCGACGACCACCAAGTCCTCGTGTTCACCGTGCTCGGGCACAAGGCCGAGCTCGGGATCATGGCGCTCGGGCCCGATGTTGCCCGCCTTCAGGCGTTCCAGCACGAGCTGGCGGCGGCGCCGCTCCAGCTCGAGTGGTCGTACGTATCACTCACCGAGCGTTCGGAGTACACGGAAGACGAGGAGCGCGCCCGCGCCCGTCTCTATCCCGCACTCCCACGGAAGCGGGCGATCTGCTTCTACCCGATGTCGAAGCGACGCGCTCCCGACGCCAATTGGTACGAGCTGCCCTTCGACCAGCGCAAGCAACTCATGGGCGGGCACGCGCGCGTGGGACGCGCGTACGCGGGTCGGGTGCTCCAGCTGATCACCGGGTCGACCGGGCTGGACGACTGGGAGTGGGGTGTCACCCTGCTGGCCGACGACCCCGCCGCGCTCAAGGAGATCGTGTACGACATGCGGTTCGACGAGGTCTCGGCGCGCTACGCCGAATTCGGGCCGTTCGTCACCGGGCTACTGCTCGATCCGGGTGACGCATTGCAACGGGTCGGGATGCCGACCGGGTGAGCAGCCTCCGACTCTTCGTGTCGTTCCCCGAGGAACTCGTCGACCGCCCGCTCGTCTACGAGATCATCAAGAAGTTCGACGTGGTCCCCAACATCCGGCGCGCCAACGTGGAGGGAAACTCCGGATGGCTGATCCTCGAGGTGAACGGCGAGCAGCCCCAGCTCGACGCGGCCACGGCCTACTTCGAGGGCCTCGGATGCACGGTGAACCGGATGGAGGGCGACGTCCTCGAGAGCTGAGGCACGGGGGCTGATGCGCATCCTCGTCACGGCTGTGTTCGAGCAGGTGGTGTACCACTGCACGTGCATCGACGAGCGGGATCCCGCTCATCCCCGGCTCGAGGTCGATGCGATCCTGCGCGACGGCGACGCCGACGGGCCGCTGCTGCTGCCGGCCGCGGACTACAAGCGGATGGTCGGCTTCGACACCGCCGATGCGCGCCTACCCGCGTTCCGCTCGGCCGGCCGGACGGAGGTGCGCGACGGCGTCGAGTACCTGGTGTTCCCGGTTTGGGAACGCGTCGAGTGAGCCACGAGGCCTCGGGCGACGAGGCCAGCGCGCTCGCTCGGCTCGAAGAGACGGGCGCCGCCATCGTCGTCGGCGTCGAGGCGCAGGTGCCGGCGTGGGCGCACGCTGAGGTCGAACGACTGCTCGACGCATGGGACCGGACGCCCGCCGAGGTGCGCGCCCGCGCCGAGGACGCGTCTGCACGGGCGGGCGCAGCGGCCGCGGATCGCGTCGTGACCGAACTGCGTGCGCTCTTTGCGCTCGATCCGGAGAAACAGGGGGCGACCCCTCTCGAGATCGTCCGTACCGCCTACCGCGAGCCCACCCTGGTGCTGGAAGCAGCGGGCGTCCCGCCAGTCGTGCGCGACGAGTTCGACGAGCGGGCCTGGCCCGACGACGTGTACGGCCTCGTGCCGCGAACGCTCGGCGACCTCGGCGATCCCGATCTGGGGCCGTTGCATCTCGCCTGGGGAATGGCGAAGGCGGCGGTCATACGAGCTCGCCGCACACGGACCGCGCGATAGAGCGCCAACGCCCGAAGACCTTTCGGCACTCGTTCGGGTCCCTGACGGATCTCTTGCTGCTGTTCACAAAGACGAAACAATCGGGCTACCGCTCGGAAACACAGTCCCATCAGGCTCCCCCAACAAACCTGAAGCTGCGTTGGGAGGTGCCGGGTGGAGGCAGTGTGGGACGTGGCGGTGACCGCCGCTCAGCGTGTGCCGCGGATCAACTCCGGGGACACGGCATGGGTACTGGGGGCGGCCGCCCTGGTGATGTTCATGACTCCGGGCCTCGCCCTTTTCTACGGCGGGATGGTCCGGGCGAAGAACGTGCTGGCCATGCTCATGCAGAACTTCTTCTGCCTGGGCTTGATCAGCGTGATCTGGGCGATCGTTACGTATTCGCTCGCCTTCAGCGGAGACAACAAGTGGATCGGGAACTTCGACCTGGCCTGGCTGCGTGACGCGGCGACGACGGGCCCGACCGGGTTCGACCTGTCGATCCCGCCGCTCGTGTTCCTCGCGTTCCAGATGATGTTCGCCATCATCACCCCGGCGCTGATCACAGGCGCGATCGCCGACCGCATGAAGTTCTCGGCGTGGGCGTGGTTCATCGGTCTGTGGGCGATTCTCGTGTACGCCCCGATCGCGCACTGGGTGTTCTCGCCGGCGGGCTGGTTGTTCAAGCGGGGCGCCCTCGACTTCGCCGGCGGCACCGTCGTGCACATCAACGCCGGCATCGCGGCGCTGGCGGCGGTGTTCGTGCTCGGCAAACGCCGAGGCTGGCCCAGTCACCCGATGCCGCCACATTCGTTGCCGTTCACGCTCATCGGTGCCGGCATCCTGTGGTTCGGGTGGTTCGGGTTCAACGCCGGCTCCGCGCTCAAGGGCGATGCCATCGCGGCCCAAGCGCTCCTCAACACGCACCTGGCGGCGGCGGCGGCGATGCTGGGCTGGCTGGTCGTCGAACGCATCACGACCGGTCACGCCACCACGCTGGGGGGCGCGTCGGGCCTCGTCGCGGGGCTCGTCGCGATCACGCCGTGCGCGGGCTTCGTCGGCGGGATGGCGCCCATCTACATCGGCCTGATCGCGGGTGGCGTCTGCGCCCTGGCGGTGAGCCTCAAGTTCAAGTTCGGCTACGACGACTCGCTCGACGTGGTCGGCGTGCACCTGGTCGGCGGGCTCGCCGGCTCGCTGCTCCTGGGTTTCTTCGCTGACGCCGCCATCAACCCGGCCGGAGCCGACGGCGTGTTCCAAGGTGGAGGGTTCGGCCTCTTCGGTGAGCAGGTGCTCGCCGTCGTGGCCACGATGGTGTGGTCGTTCGTCGTGACCTTCGCGATCGTGTTCGTGCTGAGCAAGGTCCTGCGCGGCGGCATGCGCGTGTCGGCGGAGGACGAGGAGACCGGCCTCGACCTCACCCAGCACTCGGAGACCGGCTACGCGCTCGATCGCGTGTGAGCGCCGCGAACTAGGAGGGATGGAGGACTCATGAAGCTCATCGTGGGCATCGTCAAGCCGTTCAAGGTCGACGACGTCAAGGACGCCGTGAAGGACCTCGGCGTGCAGGGCCTGACCATCTCGGACGTGCAGGGGTTCGGGCGCCAGCGGGGTCACACCGAGGTGTACCGCGGCGCGGAGTACACCATCGACTTCGTGCCCAAGGTGCGGGTCGAGATCCTCGTCGACGACCGCGACGTCGACCGGGTGGTGCAGAAGCTCGTCGAAACGGCTCGCACGGGCAAGATCGGCGACGGCAAGGTATGGGTGGTGCCAGTCGACAACATCTGGCGGATTCGGACCGGGGAGACCGGGCCCGACGCCGTCTGACCCCGTCGCCGCCTCCGAGCTGCGCTCGGCGCGCGATCGTCTCGTCGCCGATCGCGCCCGTCGCGGCGCGGCATTCGGACAGGCGCTCTCGGAACTCCTGGACGCGTCGCTGACCGGCGCGCTCGCGGACGCGCTCGCTGGCGCCGGCGGGCGGATGGCACTCGTGGGGGTCGGGTCGTACGGCCGGCGCGAGCTGTGCCCCGGCTCCGACGTGGACGTCGTGCTCGTCCACGACGGCGCCGCCGACGTGGGCGGCGTCGCCGAGCGGCTCTGGTATCCCCTGTGGGACGCCGGCTTCGTGCTCGGTCACGCGGTCAATACCGTGAAGCAAGAGGTCGCGCTCGCAGAGGGCGACCTGCACGCGTTGACGGCGATGCTCGACGCTCGTCTTGTCACGGGCGACGGCGCGCTCTTCGCCGACCTCGTAGGGCGTATCCGCGGCCTCGCGGGGCGGCGCCGGGCCCGCCTCGTCGACGATCTCCGGTCGGCCGCCGACGCCCGGCGCCGGAAGTTCGGCCTGCTCGCCGAGATGCTCGAGCCCCACCTCAAGGACGCCGGCGGCGGATTGCGCGATCTGCAGTCCCTGTCGTGGGCGGGATGGACGCTCGGCAAGCCAGGCGGGCTCGAGGTGCTCGTCGACCATGGGTACCTGAGTCCGGGTGACCCGGCCCGCGTAGCCGCGGCGAACGAGCGCCTGCTCGACGCCCGCGTCGCGCTACAGCGCGTGACGAAGAGCCGGACCGACGTGCTCACACTCCAGGAGCAGGACGCCGTCGCGGCCGAGATCGGTGCTGTCGACGCCGACGCGCTCGTGCGCGACCTCGCGGCCGCGGCGCGCACTGTCGCCTGGCTCGTAGCCGACGTGTTCGCCCGCCTCGACGACACGCAGCGTGGCCCGCTCGGGCGGCTCTCACGCCGCGACCGCGACCTCGGCGACGGCGTCGTCGTACGCGACGGGTGCGTAGCGTTCTCCGCCGACGCGCATCTCGACGGCAAGCTCCTCCTGCGTGCCGCGGCCGCAGCCGCTGAGTTGAACGCGCCCTTCGACCGTGCGTCGCTCGAGCGCTCGCAGCGCATCGGCGACATGACATGGGACGCCGACGCACGCGACGCGTTCGTCGCCCTGCTCCGAGCCGGCCGCGGCGCTGTTCCCGTCTTCGAGGCGCTCGACCAGGCCGGTGTGCTCGCGCGTCTCCTGCCCGAATGGGACCGCATCCGGTCGCTCCCGCAGCGCAACGCCTATCACCGGTTCACCGTCGACCGACATCTCCTCGAGGCGGTGGCGGAGTGCGCACTGTTGCTGGACGACGACGGCTTCGACGGAGAAGTCGCCCGTCGGGCCCGCGCCGACCTGCTGCTCCTGGCCGCGCTCCTCCACGATCTCGGGAAGGGGATGGACGGCGACCACTCCGTCGTCGGGGCCGAGGCCGCCGTCCGCCTCGCCCGCCGCATCCAAGTGGACGAGGACGGCGTGACGACCCTCGACTGGCTCGTTCGCAACCACCTTGCTCTCGCCGAGACCGCGACCCGGCGCGACCTCTCAGAGGAGACGACGATCACTCGCTTCGGGCGTCGCGTCGGCACCAGCGACCGCCTCGACCTGCTGTACGCGCTCACCATCGGCGACTCCCGCGCCACCAGTCCGGCGGCGTGGGGACCCACGAAGGCGGCGCTCGTTCGAGAGCTGTACGTGAAGACGGACAACCTGCTCGAGCTGGGCGTCGTCGGCGCCGGACTGGACGCCCACCGCCGCGAGACGCTCGAACGACACCGCGCCCTGCTCGCACGGCGGGAGCTCGCGATCGATTGGAGCGCCCGCGACGACGGCCTGGTCGAGTGCGCGGTCGCGGCGCCGGACCGGACTGGGCTGCTGGCGCGCGTCGCCGGCGTACTGACGCTGTTCGGTTTCGACATCCGGGATGCCGCCGGGTACATCGCCGACGGCATGGCGCTCGAGGTCTTCGACGGCGCCGACCGGTTCGGGCGGTTGGCCGAGCCCGAGGGCCGCGAGGCGGTCGCGACGGCGCTGCGCGCCGCGCTCCGGGGCGAGTTGCCGTTGGCAGAACAGCTGCGGGCGCGCATCCGCCGCTACCGGATCCCCGATCCGGGCGACGTGGCGATCGTGATCGACCAGGACGCATCGCCGAGCGCGACTGTGCTCGAAGTGCACGCGCCTGACCACGTCGGCCTTCTCGCCCAGGTCGCGTCGACGTTCGCCGACCTCGGCGTCGACGTCCGCACGGCGAAGGTCTCGACGCTCGGGGACCGAGTCGTCGACGTCTTCTACGTGCAAACCTCCGGGGACAAGATCATGAAGCAGCTGACACTCGATCAGCTCAAGGCAACGCTGCTCGCGCGCCTCACGAGCGAGTACTGGCTGCCCGAGCCGGCCTAGTCCCCGGTCGTAGGCTCGACCGGAATGTCCGCCGAGCCTTTCGCCGTCTCCGCCGCCGATCTCCTGCGCTGGGGAGAGTCGCTCGCCGGCATCGCTCGCACCGGCCTCGGCTTCACGCAGAGCCTGTACGAGAAGGAGCGGTTCCAGGAGGTGCTGAAGGTGGCGGCCGACATCCGCGCCGCCGCCATCGACGAGGCCGAGAGCGACGCCCTGTTCGAGGAGTGGCTGGTGTCGGTGGGCGAGGGCGTCGCCGGGTACGTGACGCCCAAGGTCGCCGTCGCCGCCGTCGTCGGCAACGACGCCGGCGAGATCCTGCTCACCCAGCGCGCCGATTCCGGGGTGTGGCTGTACCCCGTCGGCTGGGCCGACGTCGGGTACTCGCCTTCGGAAGTGGCGGTGAAGGAGGTCTACGAGGAGACGGGCATCGAGGTCGAGCCAGTGGCGCTCATCGCCGTGTTCGACGGCCTCCGCCTGGGCTTCGCGCGCGTCCCGCTGTACTCGTTGGTGTTCCACTGTCGCATGCTCGGCGGCGAGCTCCGCGGCCACCCTCTGGAGACGCGCCGCGTGGGATTCTTCGCCCGAGCCCAGCTTCCGCAGCCCCTCGCCGGCGGCGTCCGGTGGGTCGACACCGCGTTCGCCGCCATCGCCGGCGAGACGCGTCCCGCCGACTTCGACCCGCCCCGCACCCCCCCTTGGCGCCAGCCTTAGCTGGCGTTCTCGAGCTCGGTCATCGTGTAGAGGGCGCGCAGCACGACGTCGACATCGGCGAGGTTCTTGGCGCCGCCCGCCTCGCGGTCGATGACGCACACGGCGTCCTCGACGATCCCGCCCCGCTCGCGCAGGTCGCCGCAGGAGGTGACGACCTGGCCGCCCGAGGTCACGACGTCCTCGACCACCGTGAGGCGCAGACCGTCGAGCTCACCACCTTCGGCGAGCCGGCACGTCCCGTACGTCTTCGCCTCCTTGCGCACGAACAGCGCCGGCAGTCCCGTGACCTGCGACAGGATCGTCGCCAGCGGTACTCCGCCGAGCTCGAGGCCGGCGAGTGCGTCGGTGGCGGGCGGCACCAACGGCACCAGCGCGTCGCCGATCTCGCGCAGCAACCACGGGTCGGACTCGAAGAGGTACTTGTCGAAGTACTCGCTGCTGATCGCACCCGATCGCAACCGGAAGGTCCCGGTGAGGTGCGTGCGCTCGTAGATCGTCCGAGCCAGCTCCTCCCTGTTCATCAACCCGAGCTTGGCACGCCGCGCATCACACGCGGAGCTCTTCCAGCAGCAGCCCGACGATCGACACGTCGCCGCGCGCCCGTTCCCAGGCCTCGCCGACGCGGTCATGGTCGACGAGACCAGCGGCGTCGGGCCCCCGGCCGATCGCCGTCGACGCCGCCTGCGCGAGCGTCGCCGGCTCGACCTCGTCGCCGTACGCGGCGAACGCCTCGAGTCCTTCCCAAAGCGAGTCGAGGGCGCGGGGCTCCTCACCGAGTGCGAGGGCGCCCGGATCGGTACCGGCGCGCAGCTGGGCAACCACCCGCTCCCAGAGGTCGTAGTGCGACAGCCCGGCGGCGGGGCGGTACGCGGCCACCGGATGCAAGCGCCACTCCAGGGTCACGCCTCCGGGACCGTTGTCCCGAAGCCACGTCTGCGAGCCGTTCACGTAACTGTCGACCGGGGGCCCGAAGTGCTCGTCGAGGGCGAGCACGAGCTCGGGGGACGAGCGCCAGACCGCGCTCGCGGTGCGCATCGACGGCGAACCTAACATCTCGCTCCAGTGACTCGACCTCGACGCGAGATGATCGCCGTGGGGCACCCGTAGCTAGGCTCACCGACATGGCGGAACTGTGGGAGCACGACGCATGGGAGCTCGCTGATCGTGTTCGGAACGGTGAGCTCGACGCCCGGACGCTGCTCGACGTCTCACTGGCACGGATCGAGCAGCTGAACCCGAAACTCAACGGGGTGTGCTTCCTTGATCCCGATCGGGCGCGGGCGGACGCCGACCTGGTCGACCGGCGTGTCGCGGCCGGCGAGGACCCGGGGGCGTTCGCGGGCATCCCGATGGGCGTGAAGGAGCTGGCGCAGGTCGAGGGATGGCCCGACACCAACGCGTCCGTCCCGTACGCGGAGGCAGGTGCCGTCGCCGAGTTCGACTGCACCGAGGTGGCGCGGCTGCGCCGTGCGGGCGCGGTCCTCGTCGGGCTGACCACCGCTCCCGAGCACGGTGTCGTGAGCTACACGAACAGCCGGCTGCACGGCGTGACGCGAAACCCGTGGAACCTCGAACGCACCCCGGGCGGTTCGTCGGGGGGATCGGCGGCGTCGGTAGCCGCAGGCGTGTTCCCCGCGTGCACCGGCAGCGACGGCGGCGGGTCCATCCGCATCCCGTCGTCTTACTCCGGCCTGTTTGGCATGAAAACGACGTTCGGGTTGCTCGGCGCCGGCCCGGAGCCGTTCAACTCCTCCATGACGTCGGTGCACGGACCGATCGTGCGCTCCGTGCGCGACGCCGCCCGCTACCTGGACGCGACATCCGGCCCGACGTTGACCGACCCGACGTCGCTGCCGAAGCCGCCGGTCCCATTCGAGGATCTCGTCGTCTCTGGTGAGGCGACGGCGCGACTGCGCGGCAGGCGTGTCGCCTGGTCGTCGACGCTCGGGCACGCGGGCACCGATCCCGAGGTCGAGAAGCTCGTGCACGACGCCGCGCTGACGCTCGTCGACGAAGCCGGGCTCGAGCTCGTCGATGTCCCGGTCGAGCTGCCCAAGCCCGGCGTCGCGTGGGGCTTGCTGTCGTCGCTCAACACGGCCGCCTTCCATCTCGACTTCGAGAGCCAACACCTCGACGACCTCGACGACGTGCACCGCGCCGGTGTCGAGATGATGCTGAACCTGCGACCGCAGGGGCTCTACAAGGCCGTGCGCCGCCGCCACGAGCTGATGCTCGCGTCGGCGAAGATCTTCTCGAATGTGGACGTGCTCCTCACCCCGACAACGCCGACGACCGCGTTCCGGGCCGAGGGCACGCTGCACGGCAGAGTCGCCGGCCGCGAGGTGAACCTGATGGGCCTGTCGGCGGCGTTCACCGCGCCGTTCAACATGACGGGCCAGCCGGCGGCGAGCATCCCCGTCGGGCTCGTCGACGGCCTGCCCGTCGCGCTCCAGGTCGCCACGGTCCGCCACGGCGACGCCCTCTGCCTCGGTGCCGGCGCCCTCCTCGAGCGCGTGCGGCCGTGGCAGAAGTTCGCGCCGCTGGCGTACGAATAGGAGCCCCACCCGCGCCCACCAGCCCCCCTGCGTTGTCACAAAACTCAGCGCATGAGCGCGTTCTCGTGACGGCGAAGCAAGGTTCAGCGCCCAAAAGGCTTGACCGGACGGTCAAGTAGGCTGACTCCGTGACCGATGTGGCGCGGCGGCCGGGTGACCCCGACGGGGCATCCAGGCCGGGCAAGCCGAGGAAGCAGGAGCAGGAGCGGGCGAGCGACGAGATCGTCGAGGTCGCCCCCGGCATCCTCCGCATGCAGCTCCCGATCTGGATGCCCGGCCTCGGCCACGTGAACACCTACGGCCTCCTCGACGAGCGCGGTCTCGCCGTCGTCGATCCCGGCCTGCCCGGCCCGCAGTCGTGGAAAGCGCTCAAGACGCGCCTCAAGTCCGCCGGCTTCAAGCTGCGCGACATCCACACCGTCGTCGTGACGCACTCACATCCCGACCACTTCGGCGGCGCGGGTCGCGTCGCGCGTGAAGCGCGCGCCGAGCTGATCGCGCATCGCGCGTTCACGACGTGGTCGCTCGACCGCAAGCTGCGTAAGCAGCAGGCGCGCCTGTCGCAGCGTGAGGCCGAGCAGCTCGAGCGCGACGCCGCCGCCGTCGCCGAGACGGTCGACGTGTCGCCTGACGAGTTGCCTACCGTCGCCGACGTCGAGGGCGGCGATCGCGACCGGCAGACCGGCGACCCGCTGCTCGACGACCCGAGCGTCGAACGCCAGCGTCAGTCCGTCCCGTGGGGCGGCGAGACTCCGTGGGGCGGCAGCAAGCACCCGATGCCGCCGTTCCGGCGCCGGGTGATGATCCGTGCGCTGAGCATGCTGTTCACGCCGCCGGACCCGTCGCGGCGCGTCCGCCACGGCGAGCCGGTGCACCTCGCGGGGCGTGAGTGGACATCGCTGCACACGCCCGGCCACACCCTCGACCACCTGTGCCTCTACGACGCGGAGCACGGGATTCTCCTCTCCGGCGACCACGTCTTGCCGTCGATCACGCCGCACGTGTCGGGCGTGGGCAACGGCGCCGACGCCCTCCGCAGCTACATCGCCACGCTCGACCTCGTCGGCGCCCTGCCCGGTGTGCGGCTCGGCCTCCCCGCCCACGGTCACCCGTTCGACGACGTCCCCGGTCGCGTCGAGGCGATCAAGCGGCACCACCACGAGCGCATGGAGCTCCTCGCCGCCGCGTCCTCGGCCCTCGGGCCGGCCAGCGTGCAGGACCTGTCCCACGAGCTGTTCCCACCCAAGCACTGGGGCGTCATGGCCGAAAGCGAGACGTTCGCCCACCTCGAGCACCTCGTGCTGGAGGGCCGGGCCGAGCGCCACCGGGAGCATGGCCGGCTCATCTACACGGTCGCCCCCGTCTCCTGACCGACCTAGGGTCGCATCGTGGGAAGCCGAGCAGACGACGACACGACCGCGGATGCGACCGAGCTTCTGCGGCAGCTGATCCGCAACCAGTGCGTGAACGACGGCCGAGTCCAGTCGGGCCAGGAGACCAAGAATGTCGCCCTGCTCGGGAACTACCTCGAGGGCGCGGGGCTCGACCTCGAGCGCTACGAGCCTCAGCCCGGCCGCGCCAGCCTCGTCGCCCGCATCGAGGGGAGCGATCCGCAGGCGCCGTCCCTGTTGCTCATGGGCCACACGGACGTGGTGCCGGTGAACCCGGACGGGTGGAGCCGGGACCCCTTCGGCGCCGAGATCGTCGATGGGTTCGTGTGGGGCCGTGGCGCCGTCGACATGCTGAACGAGACCGCCACGATGGCCCTCGCATTCCGCCGCCTCGCCGACTCCGGCTTCAAGCCGCGCGGCACCCTCATCTACCTCGCCGTCGCCGACGAAGAGGCGCTCGGCACCTGGGGCGCGAAGTGGCTCGTCGAGAACGAGCGCGACGCCGTCTACGCCGACTACGTGCTGACCGAGTCGGGCGGCTTCCGCATCCCAACGGCGGGCGGGACCCGCCTCCCGGTGATGGTCGACGAGAAGGGCACATACTGGTCGAAGCTCACGGTGCGCGGGACCCCCGGGCACGCGTCACAGCCGTTCCGTACCGACAACGCCGTCGTGACCGCGGCGGAGGTCGTCCGGCGACTCCACGAGTACCGGCCGCCGACCCGGATCCACGACACGTGGCGGAGGTTCGTCGAGGGCATGAACTACCCGCCCGAGTTCCGTGACGCCCTCCTGAAGGACGAGGAGCTGCGCGACTTCGCCGGGACGCTCCCGCTCGGCCTGTCGCGCGTCGTGTACTCGTGCACGCACACGACGTTCGCGCCGACCGTCATTCACGGCGGGACGAAGACCAACGTGATCCCCGACCAGGTCGATATCCAGGTCGACATCCGCACCCTTCCCGGCGAGACCGAGGAGGACGTCCACCACCACCTGCGCGAGGCCCTTGGCGACCTCCATCCCGCCGTCGAGATCGAGGGCAACGACGACCCTTCGACGGCGTCGCCCGTCGACACGCCACTGTGGGACACGATCTCGTCGGTCAGCGAGCGGCTGGTCGGCGACTCGGCGCTCGTGCCGTTCGTCATGGTCGGCGGCACGGACAACCGGTTCTTTCGCCGGGCGGGCTCGATCGGTTACGGCTTCGGACTGTTCAGCCAGCGCCTCACCTTCGAGGACTACGCGACCATGTTCCACGGCAACGACGAGCGCATCGACCAGGAGTCACTCGCGCTCTGTACCGCGCTGTGGGAAGAGGTCGCGAAGGAACTGCTCACGTGATGATGCGTGCACCGACCTCGCGGAGCGGGCTTCGGGCACGCACCTAGCGGTCGTCGCGCCGGTCGCGCAGGAACTGCTCCACCTCGGCGGCGAGCGTCTCGCCGGACGGGATGTCGGTCTCGGCTTCGGAGTCGTACCGCTCCTCGAGCTGCCCGACGTACGAGCGCACGTCGTCGTCCTGTTCCACGACCTCGTCGACCCGGGTGCGCCATGCCTGCGACGCGGCGTCGAGCTCGCCCAGCTCGAACGGAGCGCCCAAGAGGTCGCCCAACCGGTCGAGCAACGCGCGCGTTGCCGCGGGATTGGGCGGCGTCGAAACGTAGTGGGGGACCGGCGCCCACAATGACGCCGACGGAACGCCGGAGGCGCCCGCCGTGTCGTGCAGTACACCGACGATGCCGGTGGGGCCTTCGTAGCGCGACCGCTGCAGGTGCAGGCGGCTCATGAGCTCGGGATCGCTGGTCGCGCCCGTGACCCGGACGGGACGGGTGTGCGGGACGTCGGCGAGCAGCGCGCCGAGCGTCACGACCATCTCGCAGCCGGTGTCGGCGGCCACGCCGAGGACGTCGCGGCAAAACGAAGGCCATCGCAGGTTGGGCTCGATGCCGCGCAGCACCACGAGGTCGCGTCGGTCGACGGGCACCGCGAAGAACTCGGTCGACGGCCACGTGAGATCGCGCGTCACGCCGTCGACGAGCTCGACGGTCGGGCGGGCGGACTGGAAGTCGAAGTGCTCTTCCGGGTCCATCGACGCGAACTTCGCCGCGCCGAAGCGCCGCGTGAGCCACCCGGCCGCCTCCGACGCGGCGCTCGCGGCGTCGTTCCATCCCTCGAAGCCGGCCACCATTACCGGGCGGCGAAGTGCCGGCCGCTCGTCCCATACCAGCGCGCTCATCGGCTCGAGCCTACGGTCCCGATGCGGCGGCGCTATCCGCGGGTGCCTCGCAGCTGGCTGAAGTCCACTGGATAGCCGCCGTTCTCGACGATCGTCTTGGCCAGCGGGCGGATCAGAGAGAAGAGCTCGCCGGCACGATCGCCGAGGCGGTCGAGGATCTCCCGCTCGGCGAGGTCGGTGCTGTGCTCGATCTCGGCCCGGAACGCCCGGCCGGACTCCGTGAGCTGTCCCTCACCGTCAAGCAGACCCCGCTCCTGCAATCGGGCCCGGGCGGCGTCGACGTCGTCCTGGTCCCAACCGCGGGTGAAGACGTACGCGCCGGGCTGAAGGCCCCACGTCAGCTCCGTGAGGAGGGTGATCTCACACGAGTCGGTGCGCGACACCCACGCCGCGATGTGCCCGTCGCCCCGGTGCTCGCGGACGAGGTCGGCGGCGCGCCAGAGCCGACCCATCGGCGTGTCCGGCACCGGGAGCACGGAGAGGCCCGAATAGAGCATGCGCCCGGACGGGTCCACGCCCTCGGTAAGCGAGAACAGGATGTCGGTCGCCTGCATCACCTCGGGCCCCGGCTCGCCGAGGAGGCGGTTCAGCTGCTCGGTGGCGCCGTCCCGGCGCGCCTCCAGCAACGCCTCGGCGTCCGTTTTCGACCATCCTCCCGTCACGGCCTGTTCCACGACGGCGGGCTTGAAGGCGCCGAACGCCGCGCAGATCACACTCCACGGCGCGTTCCCGAGGCACGCGCCCCGGCTGCAGAAGTACCCCTCGAAGTAGTTGAGGCCCAGGGCCTCGTAGCGCTGCTGGGCCTCGGGCGCGAAGTACACGCCAGCCGCCAGCGGCTCGACGAGGTTGCGCAGCCGGCGCGCGTTCTCGTGCAGGTCGGAGCCCACCGTTCCCCCTCGGTCTCGGTCCGGGTCGGTTCGTCGACGCGCTAGCGCCGGATGACCCGGTTCCGCAGCGTACCGATCCCCTCGATCGTGATCTCCACGACGTCGCCGTCCTCGAGCCAGCGTGGGGGGTTGCGCGCCATCCCGACGCCGCCGGGCGTGCCCGTGAGGATCACGTCCCCCGGCTCGAGGGTGAGCCCGCGCGACAGGTGCTCGATCAGCTCCGGCACCGAGAACACGAGCTGGTCCGTGTTCGAGCGCTGGAGGAGCTCGCCGTCGACTCGCGTCTCGATGGCGAGGTGGCAGAGATCGAGCTCGTCGGGGGTCACGAGCACCGGGCCCAGCGGGCAGAACGTGTCGAACGACTTCGACCACGCCCACTGGCTGGTCGTGAACTGGTGGTCCCGGGAGCTGACGTCGTGGGCACAGGTGACGCCTTCCAGGACGTCGAGCGCCTCGTCCGCCGGCACGTCCCGCGCACGCTGCCCGATGACGACGGCGAGCTCGCCCTCGTAGTCGGGCTGCGTGACATGGGGTGGGATCAGGATGTCGGCGCCGTGGCCGACGACCGACCCGGTCGACTTCACGAAGACGACGGGCTCGGTGGGCAGCGGCGCGCCCGTCTCGGCCGCGTGGTCGCGGTAGTTCAGCCCGATCGCCCACACCATGCGAAGGCCGTCGACGGGCGGATCGAGGTTCAGGTTGTGCGCCAACGCGTCGGCGTCTTCGGTACCGACGATCTGGCGCTCGCCCTCGTTCCACACCCAACGCACGGGCACGGATCCTAAATCCCCGGCACCGGCTGGTCGGAGGTCTGTCATGCTCTCGTCATGCCCACGCTCGACGGCGACGTCCTGCGCGCTCGCGGGCTCGTCAAGCAGTACAAGCGCATCCGTGCCGTCGACGGCATCGACCTGACGGTCGGCGCCGGTGAGCGCGTCGCGCTCCTCGGGCCCAACGGTGCCGGCAAGACCACGACGCTGCTCATGGTCCTCGGCGTCGTGACGCCGGACATGGGCTGGGTGGAGATCGCCGGCCACCGCCTGCCTCGCCAGCGCAGCGCCGCCGCCGCCCACGTCGGCTTTGCGGCCGGGTATCTGCCGCTCCCGGAGCGGTTGCGGGTGCGCGAGTTCCTGCGCCTGTTCGGCCAGCTCTACGGGCTGCACGATCCGACGCCGCAGGTCGACGCCGGACTGGAGCGGTTCGGGATCGTGCACCTCGCCGAGGCAATGGGGAACGAGCTGTCATCCGGCCAGCGAACGCTCGTCGGGATCGTGAAGGCAGCCCTGCACGACCCGGCGCTCCTCATCCTCGACGAGCCCACGGCGTCGCTTGATCCTGACGTCGCGCTGAAGGTGCGCACCGGGCTCAACCGGCTCTGCGCCGAGGAGGGCACGGCGTTGCTCGTGACGAGCCACAACATGGTCGAGGTCGAGCGACTCTGCGACCGGGTGGTGTTCATCTCGCAGGGGCGGATCGTCGCCGACGGTCGCCCGGGCGAGGTCGCAGCCCGCTTCGGCCGGGCCGACCTCGAGGGCGTGTTCCTGCACCTGGCCGAGGAGCGTGAGGCTCCCGCACCCGAGCAACGGAGGAGGGGCGCGTGAGCTGGCTCCGGATCCGTGCCGTGGCGCGCCGTCACGCCTACGTGCTGCAACGCTCCCCGCAGCGCTGGTTCGACGTCGTCGTCTGGCCCGTGGTCGACGCGCTGCTGTTCGGCGCCATCGGCGTGTACTTCGCGCGCCAGTCGGGCGCCGGAACCAAAGGCGTGGGCTTCCTGCTGGCCGGGATCCTGCTCTTCCACGTCGTGTTCCAGGCCGAGATCAGCTTGGCCACCGGCTTCATGGAGGAGACGTGGTCGCGCAACCTGCTGAACCTGCTCGTCACGCCGCTCCGCGAGGGCGAGTACGCGGCCGGCGTCGTGCTTTTCGGGCTGGCCAAGCTGGCGATGGGCGTCACGGTGGTCGCGCTGGTCGCGCTCGGGCTGTTCGCGTTCAACATCACCGACGTCGGATTGGCGCTGGTCCCGATCGTGGCCCTGCTGCTCGTCGTCGGCTGGTCCGTCGGCATGATCGTGATCGGGCTCATCCTGCGCGTCGGTCAGGGTGCCGAGATCCTGGCGTGGGGGCTGCTCGCCATGCTCATGCCGCTGTCGGGCATCTTCTATCCGGTCAGCGCGCTCCCCGGCATCCTGCAGCCGATCGGCCGGGTATTGCCGCTCACGCACATCTTCGCCGCCGCCCGCGCCGTCCTCGACGGCGACCCGCTGCCGTGGGGTGAGCTCGGCATCGCGGCCGCCGGCGCGCTCGTGCTCGCCATCGCCTCGGTGTGGTTCGTGGTGCGGATGTTGGCCGTCTTCCGCGCCCGGGGCTACATCAGCCGCCACGTCTGACGCGCGTGGCGGCGCGCGCCATCAGCCGCGCAGGGCCGGGATCGACGAGCGGTTGGCCTGGTCGAGGGCCTCGTGCACGAGGCTCTTGACCATCTCGCCCATGTGCTCGAAGCCCTCGCCGAGCGTCTTGCCCATGCGGTACCGGGCCGCGATCCCCTCGACGATGATGGCGAGCTTGTAGAACGCGAACACCACGTAGAAGTCGAGGTCGTCGACGTCGCGTCCCGTCTCCTTGGCGTACAGCTCGACGACCTCGTCGCGGCTCGCGAACCCCGCCTGCTCGTCGATCGCCTGGCCGGTGGCGATGACCTGCGCTTCGGACTGACCCCAGTAGAGGAGGAACAGCCCGACGTCGGCGAGCGGGTCGCCGAGGGTCGACATCTCCCAGTCGAGCACGGCGGCGATCCGGCCGGCGTCGTCGTTCGCGAGCATGGTGTTGTCGAGCCGATAGTCGCCGTGCACGATCGTGGGCAGTCCCGACTCGGGCAGCGCGTTCCGCAGTCGCCGCGCCAGGTCGTCGATCTCGGCCAGGTCGTCGGCCTTGGACCGCTCCCACTGCTGGTTCCACCGGCGCAGCTGCCGTTCCATGAACCCGTCGGGATGACCGAAATCGCCCAGGCCGACGGCCTCGTAGTCGACGCCGTGGATGCGAGCAAGCACCTCGACGAGCTCACGTGAGCACGCGGCGGCTTCATCGGAGCTGAGGGCGGCGAGGTCCCCACCGTCACGGAGGATGCGCCCGTGCACCCGCTCCATCACGTAGAAAGGCGCGCCGTTCACGTCGGAGTCCTCGCACAACGCGAACGTCCGCGGGACGGGGACGTCGGTGTCGGCGAGCGCGGTCAGGACCTTGTACTCGCGCGCCATGTCGTGCGCGGTCGGAAGCACGTGACCGAGAGGCGGGCGGCGCAGCACCCATTCGTGCTCGCCGTCGGTGATGCCGTACGTGAGGTTGGAGCGACCCCCGGCGATCAACTCCGCCGACAGCGGACGTCGGTCGGCGCCGGCGACGTGCTCGGCGAAGAACCCGCGCAACGCTTCGAGGTCGACGCCTTCCGGACCCCCCGTGGTCACGGGGGCAGCCTACGTGCGTTCCTCACCGTCGCCGGGCGACGGTCAGAAACGCATCGGATTGCGTCAGGCGACGCGGGGGGCGCGGGGCCGCACGGGCCGGCCTCTCCCTTTCGGGTAGCGCGCCACGCGACCGACGGGCATGTCGACACGGAAGCCGGCGGCCGCCCGCTCCTCTTCAGACTCGCCGCCCCAGAACCCGTACTCGCGGTTCTCGCGTGCCCAGTCGCGACAATCCTGAAGCACCGGACACGCCGAGCACACGGACCGGGCCTGGCCTTCGCGCACGACGCGTGCCTCCGGCCGCTCTCCGGCCGGGGCAAAGAACAACTCCGTTCGACCCTGGCACGCGGCGTCCGACGCCCATGCCAGGGGTCCACTGAAGATCAAGTTGGAGATCGTCTCCACGGCCGCCAAGGCCGACCTCCGCTGTGGCCCTTCTCGGAAAGGAGACTCCGGGGAGCCGGTGGGGGGCTACCGACCCCCCGAGTCGTCCTTCACCATCCTGACCGCTGGCCTCGAATCTGTCCAACAGTTAGGATTGATGGCATCCATCAGAGCTCCTGATGGGCGATATCAGCACAAAGGGGACGGTTGGTGGAGCTCCGACACCTCGACACGCTGCTCGCCATCGCCGACCACGGCTCGTTCACTGCCGCCGCCGACGCGCTGTCGACGGTGCAGTCGAACGTCTCGGAGCAGGTCCGACAGCTCGAGGAGGAGCTCGGCGCCGGATTGCTCGTCCGGGGGCGGCGCGGTGCGACGCCGACGGAGTGCGGCGACGCCGTTCTCGAGCGGGCCCGGCGGATCCGGCGTGAGCTCGAGGCGATGCAGGCGGACCTGTCGATGCTCCAGGAGCTGCGCTCCGGGCACGCCAGCCTCGGCATCGTCGGGACGGCGAGCCGCTGGATGATCCCGGTGCTCGTGGCCGATCTTCGGGCCGAAGCGCCCGGCATCCACCTCCGCATCAACGAGGGAGCGTCGGAGCGCCTGGCATCAGAGGTCCTGGCCGGGGAGCTGGGACAAGCGGTCATCACGGAGCCGATGACGTCGCCCCGCCTCGAGGTCGAGCACCTGCTCGACGAGACGCTCGTCGGGCTCGTCCCCGCCGAGGCGACCGGCTTCGGGCCCGAGCCGGTGTCGCTCGCGCGTCTCGCCGAGCTGCCGATGATCCTTCCGCCCGTCGGGAACCCGCTCCGACGCGAAGTCGACGACGCCGCCGCCGCGAGCGGGCTCAACATTGCCGTGCCGGTCGAGGTCGAGGGCATCCGGTTGATCGGCGACATGGTCGCCGCCGGCGGGGGCGCATCCGTCCTGCCCGAGACGGCGATCCCGCCCGAGCTCACGCGAGTGCGGCGCGTCGCGCTGCGCGACGTCCCACCCCGGCGATTGGGCTTGATCACCGCGCGCGAGGCGTACCTGTCCCTCGCCGACCGCGCCGTGCGTGACGGCGTCCGGCGGTTGATCGCGCGCCATCGAAGCGAGAAGTCGGCCTCCGCGATTGCGGCGGGAGCGGCGAGATAACGTCGCCCCGGGTGAAGGGGGAGCGACATGGTCGACGAGCCGCGGCGTAGGTCGCAACCGCAGGCGGGGAGAGAGAACCGAACACGACTCGTCGTAGCACTGGTGATCGCGGCCGTGATCCTGGTCTTCGCGTTCCAGAACACGAACCACGTGCGCGTATCGTTCCTCTTCCTCCACTGGGACGCGCGCGTGATCTACCTGATCATCGTCTCGGCGCTGCTCGGCGGCCTGGCCGCGTACCTCGTCGGACGGCGACGGCGGAGCCGACGCCGCAGCGAGCGGCGCGACTAGCGCGGCTCGAGGAGCAGGCGGGTCCCGGCCACCGTCCGTTCGCCCAGCGGGCCGTCGCCTTCGACGTCGGCTTCGAGCCGGTCGACGCGGGGCGGGCGGCCCGGGCGGTCCTCGAGCTTCACCCGGCCCCCGCCGGGCCACGCCAGCTCGACCCAGCCCTCGCCCCCCGCCGCCTCGTCGCCCTGGAGGAGCCCGGCGAAGAATCCGAGGGTGGCGGTCAGTGAGGGCGTGGCGATCACGACACGGCGGAGGACGGCAGCGCGATCGCCGGGCGGGGGCGGGTCGGGCCACCACCGGGGGTGACCGTGGGCGCCTTCGCGCCGCACCTGCTCGATCTGCTGGGCCAGCGTGCCCCAGTCGCCGCGGGCCTCGGCGAGCTGCACGACCGTCCCGTGGGCCTCACGGGGATGGAGGAACGCCTCCTTCCAATCGGGATCCGACAGATCGACGTTGACCGGCTGGTACCCGGCAGTGCGGACGCGATCGAGGGTCGTGGCGAGGTCGTCGACTTTGTACGTCAGATGGTGCGGGCCGGGGCCGTGCCGGGCGACGAAGCGCTCGAGGAAGTCGTTGCGCTCCGGGACCCACGGCTCGAGGAGCTCGATGTTCATCCCGGCGTCAGCGTCGCCCAGGCGGAGCTGCATGGGCCGGAAGCCCACGCTCTCCCCGCCGAAGAGGACGATCCCGCCCAGCTCGCCGACGAGGACAACGAGCGCGTCGCGCACATCGCGCGTCGCGAGGGCTACGTGGTCCAGATCCATGCCTTCCTCTTCTACGCGGTGGCTGGTACCGGCTTGCCCTGGCCGGCGCGGGTGACGGCGCGGGCAATGAGGTAGCCGATGCCAAGCGTGGCGAAGCCGCCGACCGCGTCGAGAACATAGTGGTTTCCGGTGAGCACGATCACCATGACGGTTCCGAACGGATAGAAGAGGAACACCACCTTCGCCCACGTGCGCCGGACACGGGGCACCATCACGACCGTGCACCACAGCGCCCACGCACAATGCACGCTGGGCATCGCCGCGAACTGGTTGGAGATCTTGCTCACCGCACCCGAGTTGAACGACCAGAACGTCGGGTACTTCGCGAGCGTGTCCACGAACCCGTAACTGTCCGGGAGCAGACGCGGCGGCATGAGCGGCCAGAGGATGAATCCCACCAGCGCGAGCCCCGTGGTGAACGCGAGCGTGTTGCGCCACAGCGGCCAGTCGTCGCTCCACTTGCGGAAGAGGTAGATCCCGACCCCCGCCGTCACGACGAAGTGGAGCGACCCATAGAAGTAGTTGCAGGCGATGATGAGCGGCTTGAAGTGCAGCGCCCACTGCTGGATCGTCTGCTCGTGGTTGATGCCCAGGAACTCCTGGATGCGGATGAGCTCTTTGGCGTGCGTGTACGCCTCGGCCGTCCCGCCCTCGTTCGCGTTCCTGATCGCCGAATAGACGAGGTAGAACGCGATGATCGCGACGATCTCGAGCCACCAGTAGATGTAGTGGCCGTCGCGCAGCCGGCGGCCGCTGGGCAGTCGAGGAAGTACGCGGCCTTCGGGCCGCTCGAGGATGCTCACGAGTTGTTCGTGTCGCCGCCTGCTGCCGAGCCCGCGCGCGTCTTGCGCTGGCCCACGGCGAACGCCGGGGCGCCGGCGAAGCTCACGACGAGGAGCATCCCGTACCAGAAGACACCGAGCGCGACGGCAGCCGAGGTCGACACGCCCAGCGGATGGAGCAGCACGACCAGCAGTCCTTCACGGACACCGAAGCCGCTCACGGACAGCGGCAGGGTCTGCCCCATCGCCACCGCGGGGATGAAGGCGATCACGGCCGCGGTCGGGACCGAGATGTCGAGTGCCTGCACTGCGCAGAACACGGCGGCGACCACCGATGCCTGGTACAAGACCGCAGCGGCGAGCACGCCGAAGGCGTCACGAGGTTGATGGAGGAGACGGTTGACTCCGAGGTGCACTGCCCCGAGAAACCGCGTCCAGTTCTCGTGCTCGGCGAAGCGGCCTGCGAGTCGGGGATGACCGGCCACGACCAGGATGACGGCGAGCAGCGCCAGGGTTCCCAACGCGATGGCGACTGCGATCCAAGCGTGGTCGCTGTCAAGCAGCGAAGGACGCAGCAGGAAGCCGATGAAGACGAGCAGCGGGAGCGCGATGAAGCCAGTCAGGCGCTCGACGACAACCGACGCGAATGCCACGCTGCCTGACCCCGTCGTCGCCGTGCCCCGGCTGACCCGCAGGACGTCGCCGCCGATCGTCGACGGGAGAACGTTGCCGACGAACTGTCCCGCGAAGTAATGCTTCGTGAGCGTGCGCAGGGGCACGTGGGCGTCGAACACCTCGAGCACCCGCTGCCAGCGCCAGGCCGAGAGCACGATGCCGAACGCCGTGACGACCAATCCGGCGGCGAGGAAGGCAACGGTCGAGAGGTGGCTCCGTTCCGGGAGCAGCTCATCGGGGTGGACCTTCGTGACCAGCACCGCGAGCAGGACCGCGGTGACGATGACACGCAGCCATCGGCCGAATGACTGGCGGCGTGACGATGCCGCGGTGTCGGTCACGGCCATCGACGTAGCCTACAAGCGCCTCCTGGGCCGTCTTGGCGACGTCGGGGGACCGGGGAGGCACCGCTCGAGAGGGGGACGACATGCGGATGACCATGGACGACGGCGTGGCCCTCGAGGTCACCGACACCGGGAGTGGTCCGGGGTTGCTGCTCGTCCACGGCTTCGGCGGGGCCAAGGAGGACTTCGTTGATCACGTCGACATGTTGGGTGAGCGTCATCGGGTCGTGACCTTCGATCACCGCGGGCACGGCGACAGCGACAAACCGTCCGACCCGTCTGCCTATTCCCTCGACCGCATGGCCGCCGACGTCCTCGCCGTCGCCGGCGGGATGGGTTTCGAAACCTTCCGGCTGCTCGGCTACTCGATGGGCGGGATGGTGGCGCGCCGCGCGGTGCTCGCGCAGCCCGCCCGCATCGACGCGCTCGTCCTCATGGACACGTCGCACGGTCCGATTCCACGGCTCGATCCCGAGCTCGCCGAGCTCGCCGCCGGCGTCATGCTCGATCAGGGGAAGGAGGTCCTGAGGCCGATGCTCGACGAAGCGGGCACCCTCGAGTCGCCGGCGCACCTACGGCTCCTCGCGGAACGGCCCGAGCTCGTCGAGTACGAGGAACGAAAGTGGGAAGCGCTGTCGCCCGTGATGTGGGCGACGATGCTCCGGGAGATCGTGCACCAGCCCGACCAGCTCGCGCTGCTGGCCGGAGTGCGATGCCCGACGCTCGTCATCGTCGGCGAGCAGGACGCGCCGTTCCTCGACGCGTCATGGGCGATGGCAGACGTCGTTCCCGGCGCCGAGCTCGTCGTGGTCGATGACGCCGGTCACTCACCGCAACTCGAGAACCCGTCCGCATGGCTCGATGTGCTCCAACACTTCCTCGCCCGCGTCGAGCGCGCGCCGGCTGCGTGAGCGAGCAGCTGGAGGCGGATGGCGGGCGACTCGCCGCCGAGACGCTGCGCCGCCACGACGTCGACACCGTCTTCACTCTGTCGGGCGGTCACCTCTTCCCGCTCTACGACGGTTGCGTGAAGACCGGCATCCGGCTCGTCGACACGCGGCACGAGCAGACGGCGACGTTCGCAGCCGAGGGCTGGGCCAAGGTGACGCGTCGGCCCGGTGTGGCCGCGTTGACCGCGGGGCCGGGCGTCACGAACGGTGTGAGCGCGATCACCTCCGCGTACCTCAACGGGACGCCGATGCTGGTCGTCGGTGGTCGGGCGCCGCAGGCGCGCTGGGGCTCGGGGTCGCTCCAGGAGCTCGACCACGTGCCGATCGTCGCGTCGATCACCAAGCAGGCCGCGACCGCGGCGGCGCCCGAGCAGATCCCGACCTCGGTCGACTCGGCGCTGCGCGCCGCGCGCACACCGCATCGCGGCCCCACGTTCATCGACATTCCACTGGACGCCTGGGGCGTCGCGAACGCGACGGTTCCGGACGCTCCCCGGCCCGACGCCCTGGCCGGCGCCGCACCCGACCCCGATGCGATCGCCGCCGTCGCCAAGCTCGTCGCCGACGCCGAGCGACCCGTCCTCATGGTCGGGGCGGACGTGTTCTGGGCGCGGGGCGAAGACGCCCTGCGCGGGTTGGCGGAGGGGGCCCGGCTCCCGGTGTTCGCGAACGGCCTCGGCCGCGGGCTGCTGCCGGCCGACCACGAGCTGGCGTTCTCACGTGTCCGCAGTGCGGCGTTCGCGGAGGCCGACTTGGTTCTGGTGGCGGGGGCGCCGCTCGACTTCCGGCTCGGGTTCGGGCGCTTCGGTGACGCCCGCGTCGTGCACCTGGCCGACTCCACGGCCGGCATCGGCGGCAACGTCGATCTCGCCGGCTCGGCCGCCGGCGACCTGGCCCGGATCCTCACGGGCCTCGCCGACGCGACGCCGGGGGCGGCACGCAACCGGGACCCGTGGGTGGCGCGACTGCGCTACGAGGAGCAGGCGCGCCGCGCTCGCGAGGTGGACGATCTGGAGTCGAACGCGTCGCCGATCCGGCCGGCGCGCGTCTACGGGGAGTTGCGGCGCCGGCTCGAACGCGACGCCATCGTGATCGGGGACGGCGGCGACTTCGTCTCATACGCCGGAAAGTACGTCGACAGCTACCAGCCGGGCGGGTTCCTCGACCCCGGCCCGTACGGTTGTCTCGGGACCGGCTCCGGATACGGGCTCGCGGCAGCCCTGGCACATCCCGGACGACAGGTCGTGGTGATGTGGGGCGACGGCGCGCTCGGGTTCTCGTTGGGCGATCTCGACACGCTCGTGCGCTTTGGCGCCGACATGGTGGGGATCGTGGGCAACAATGGGATCTGGGGCCTCGAGAAGCACCCGATGCAGCTCATCTACGGCTACGACGTCGTCGCCGAGTTGCGGCCGGGCACGCGCTACGACGAGGTGATGACGGCGCTCGGCGGGCACGGTGAGGTCGTGACCGATCCGGACGAGATCGGCCCCGCGCTCGACCGGGCGTTCGCGACGCCCGGGCCGTCGCTCGTCAACGTGGTCACCGATCCGGCCGACGCCTACCCGCGCTCGAGCAATCTGGCGTGACCGCTAGATCGCAGACGACGTCAACCGGTCGTCGACGAAGCCGAACTGCCCACCGCACGGCCGCCAGTCGCCGTCGATCTTCTCGAGCTGGATGCGCACCGTGTCGGCGTCGTTGAAGTTGCTTGCGTGGAGATCCGCCTTCACCGTGGCCCGGGTGCCGTCGATGTGGACGTCGAACGGACTGATTTCGTAGTCGCGGACGCCGAAGGCGGCGAGCCGGTCGACGGTGTCGGCGAGCGACCGCGGCGATCCGTCGACCCGTTCCCGGGGGCACATCTGCCGGAACGCCGCCGCGTAGTTGCGGTGCGAGATGTCGCGCAGGTAGGCGTTGGCGGCATCGATGGGCGGCTTCACCTTCTGGACCCAGATCGTTCCGCTCGCCACCGCCAGTCCGGTGATCAGCACCACCGCGCCGACGAGCAGATAGATCCACACGCGGCGGCGGCGCGGCCTCGGCGGCC
Source organism: Acidimicrobiia bacterium (assembly GCA_035316025.1). Taxonomy (GTDB): domain Bacteria; phylum Actinomycetota; class Acidimicrobiia; order IMCC26256; family JACDBD01; genus JALZAA01. The sequence goes on along the minus strand of DATFXL010000127.1, from coordinate 12,387 downwards.
GGGGTGGCATCCACGCCGCGGGCGGTGGCGCCGGCGCGGCCCAGGGCGCCGACGGCGGGGGTTCCCCGGCCACCGGCGTCAGCTCCCGGCGGCCTTGTCGAGGAAGCGGGCCCGTTCGACGACGACCCGAGTGATCTTCCCCGCTGCCACCAGGCCGCGGGCGTCGGTGACCGAGACCCGGAAGGTGAGCCGGCGCCCGCGCACGGACTCGAGGATCGCCTCCGCCTTGACGTGGCTGCCCACCGCCGTGGGTGCGAGGTGGTCGAGCTGGACGCGGTAGCCGACGGTCGTGGTGCCGTCCGCGAGCAGGTCGCCGACCGCGAGGACGGTGGCCGACTCCGCCAGACCGACGACGCGTCCGGTGGCGAGCACGGGCACGCTGCCGCTCTGGAACGCGGGCGCGGTGTCGTCGTCGGTCACGACCATCTCGACCACGCCCACGAGCCCGGGCTCCAGAGGCACCGGCGTAGGGTACCTGTGGCGACCGTGTCGACACCGAACAGAGGAGTCGTCGTGATCGACGAAGCCGTTCTCGATCGCACGCTGCACACCGCGTTGCGCGCGGGCGGTGATTTCGCGGAGGTCTTCGCCGAGGATCGCCGCGCGTCGTCGGCTCGTCTGGACGACGGCAAGGTCGAGGAGCTGACCTCGGGACGCGAGCGGGGCGCGGGCATCCGGGTGGTGCGTGGGGAGACCACCGGATTCGCGCACACCGCCGACCTGTCGGAGGCGGGTCTGCAGGAAGCGGCGGGCGCGGCAGCGGCCGCCGCGCGCGGCGGCGAGGGCAGCACGAACGTGGTCGGGCTCGAGCGCCGCGACGTCGCTCCACCGCACGAGGTGCTCGTGCTCCCCGAATCGGTGGAGAAAGCTCGGAAGGTGCGGATGCTCGCTCGGGCCGATGACGCCGCCCGCGCCGAGGGGGACGTCGTCCGTCAGGTCAGCGCGTCGTACGCGGACTCGCATCGACGGATCCTCGTCGCCAACTCGGACGGGTTGCTGGCCGGGGACGACCAGGTGCGGACGCGGTTCTTCGTGCAGACCGTGGCCGTCGCCGACACCGGCATGCAGACGGGCATGGAGGCTCCGGGTCGCACGGTCGGGTTCGAGCTCTTCGACGAGGTCGACCCGGAGGATGTGGCGCGCACCTCGGCGCGGCGCGCGCTCACGATGTTGCGCGCTCGCCCCGCGCCGACCGGCAAGCTGCCCGTCGTCCTGAAGAAGGGCGCGGGCGGTGTGCTGTTCCACGAGGCGTGCGGCCACGGCCTCGAAGCCGACCTCGTCGGCAAGGATGCCTCGGTGTTCCGGGGCCGATCGGGCGAGCAGGTGGCGTCGCCGCTCGTGACGCTGGTCGACGACGGGACGCTCTCCCGCGAATGGGGCGCGTACGCGATCGACGACGAGGGCGCGCCCGCCCGTCACAACGTGCTCATCCAAGACGGCGTGCTCACGGACTACATGTGGGATCTCATCCGCGCCCGCAAGGAGGGGAGGGAACAGAGCGGGAACGGACGACGGGAGACGTACCAGCACCTCCCGATGGTGCGCATGACCAACACGTACCTTCTCTCTGGCGAGGACGACCCCGAGGAGATCGTGCGCCAGACGCCGTACGGCATCTACTGCGCCCAGCTCGGAGGCGGTCAGGTGAACACGGCCACGGGCGACTTCGTGTTCGGAATGACCGAGGCGTACCTCATCGAGAACGGCGAGATCACCGAGCCGGTGCGCGCCGCCAACCTGATCGGCAACGGCCCCGAGACGCTCCGCCGCGTCGATGCGGTCGGAAACGACTTCGGGACCTGGCCCGGCACCTGCGGCAAGTTCGGGCAGGGCGTGCCCGTCTCCGCCGGGCAGCCGACGCTGCGCGTGTCCGAGCTGACGATCGGCGGCACCGCCGGTGAGTGACGCTCTCGACCTCCTCGAGCTCGCGCACCGGGTGGTCGGCGCGGCCCGGTCCGGGGAGGAGGTCGAGGCGTACGTCGTCCGTTCCCGGGAGACCGACGTGCGCGTCTTCGACGGCGAGGTCGAGTCGCTGTCCATGGCGGGGGTAGAGGGCGTGGGCGTGCGCGTGATCAGCGACCACCGTCAGGGCTTCGCCTGGGCCGGCTCTCTCGAGCCGGCCGTCGTCGACGAGACGCTCGAAGAAGCGATCGACAACGCCGCGTTCGGCGAGCCCGACGAGTGGAACGGCTTGCCGACGCCGGCCGATTTCGACGCGGTCGCGCCCCCCTCGCTCGACGTGTGGCGCGAGTCGCTGCTTGCGGTGTCGCCCGACGACAAGGTGGCGCTGGCGCTCGAGCTCGAGCGCGCGACCCGCGCGGCGGACGCTCGGGTGCGTGGCGTCGAGAGCGCCGGGTACGGCGACACCGCCGTCGAAGTCGCGGTGGCGAGCTCCCTCGGCGTGGCGTCCACGAGCCGGCGCACGATGTGTTCGTGCGCGTCGTTCGCGATGGCAGGAGACGGCGACGAGACCCAGACCGGCTACGGATTCTCCGCCGGGCGTGCGTTCGACGATCTCGACGCCGCCGACGCCGCGAGCACCGCGGCGGACCGCGCCGTGCGACTGCTCGGCGCTTCGAAGCCCCGCACGCAGCGGTTGCCGGTGATTCTCGATCCGCTCGTGACGCGCTCGCTCCTGGCGATCCTCGGGTCCGCGTTAGGCGGCGAAGCGGTCCTCAAGAACCGGTCGATGTTCGTCGGCCGGGAGGCGGAGCAGGTCGCCGCCCCCGCCGTCACGCTCCGCGACGACCCCACGCGTTCCGACGCGCTCGGCGCCGCCACGCACGACGCTGAGGGCGTCCCGACCCGGCCCGTCGACCTGATCGCCGCCGGCGCGCTGCGCGGCTACCTGCACAACACCTACACGGGCCGGCGGTCGGGCACGGCGACGACGGGCTCGGCCGTGCGAGCTGGGTTCAAGTCGACGCCCGGCGTCGGCGCGCGCGCCCTGTACCTGGAGCCGGGGCCGCGCGCGCCGGACGAGATCTACGCGTCGGTGCCGAGCGCGCTGTACGTCCAATCGGTCAGCGGGCTGCATTCCGGCACCAACCCCGTCAGCGGCGACTTCTCGGTCGGCGCCGAAGGCCTCATGGTGCGCGACGGCGGGCTCGCCGAGCCCGTGCGCGAGGTGACGATCGCCTCCACCCTGCAGCGCATCCTGCTCGACGTGGGCGAGATCGGCTCCGACCTCACCTGGCTCCCGGGGGGCGGCGCCGGCATGACACTGCTCGTGAGCCAGATGACGATGAGCGGCGAGTAACCGTCGACCCCTCTGGTGCGTTGTCACACAACCGCGCGCATACAGGGTGTTTTCGTGACAACGGCGGGGGAGGGGGGTCAGGCGGCGCCGCTCCCGCGCCGCTCGAGGATGGCGTCCAACTCGCCCAGCGGACCGAGCGGCTCGTCGCCGAAGTGGATCGCCTCGATGCCGACGGCGCGCGCGGCCTCGACGTTGTCGCGGTTGTCGTCGACGAACACGCTTGCCGTCGGCGCCACGTCGAGGCGTTCGCACGTCAGGCGGTAGATGCGCGGGTCGGGCTTGCGCATGCCGACTTCACTCGAGTCGACCACGATCTCGAACAGGTCGTCGACCGGGAACGTCGAGCGCCACGCCGAACCGAACTCCTTGACGTTGTTCGTGAGCAACGCGACCTTCAGACCCTCCCCGCGCAGGCGTCGGATGCGATGAACGACGGGCCAGTGGATGCCGATGGGCATGTCGCGCGTGAACTGCTGGTACGCGATGAGGTCGATGGGGCGGCCCAGCACCTGCGGCGCACGTTCCATGACGCCGGCCATGTACTCCTCGAAGCCGATCTCGCCCGTCTCGAGCCGGTGCCAGTCGTGCGTCACGGCCGAGGCGCTCTCGGGGACGGCGCCGTCGACCAGATCGCCGCCGCGGGGGTTGCCTTCAGCGCCGATGTACGCGGTCTCGCCGAAGATGAGCTCCAGGATCGAGCCGGGCGGATAGCCCATGTCGGCTTCGAACCGGCCGATGCCGCGGAACAGCGGGCTCGAGATGACTCCCCCGTAGTCCCAGATCACCGCTTCGACCCGCGCGTCCACGGTCGCAGAGTACCGGCGGACGGCTATCGCAAGCCGGTGCCGAAGACGAGGATGACGGCGATCCCGACCACGACGCGGTAAATGACGAACGGCGTGAACGAGTGCCGCTGGAGGAACTTGAGCAGGAGCGCGATCACGACGAAGGCGCTGACGGCTGCCGCCAGCATCCCCCAGATGAACGGCGCGACGTAGTTGTCGGGAATGCCGCCGTCGCGCACGACCTCGGCTCCCTTGAAGAGCCCGGCCCCGGCGATGATCGGCAGACTCATCAGGAACGACAGACGGGTGGCGGCGGTGCGGTCGAACCGCAGCCACCGGCCCATCGAGATCGTGATCCCCGAGCGCGACACGCCGGGCTGCAGGGCGACCGCCTGCGCGCTTCCCATCAACACCGCGTCGCGCAGCCGGAAGTCGTCTTGGTGACGGCGCTGGGGCAGCTGGTCGGCGAAGTACAGCACGAGGGCGAACACGACGAACATGACGCCGATGAGCACGGGCTGGCCGAGGTGGTCCTCGATGAAGCCCTCGAACGCCGCCCCCACGATGGCGCCGGGGATCGCCGAGATCAGGAGCAGCCAGGCCATGCGCTCGTCGACCCTCCGAATCGAGAGTCGCCACGCCGATCGCCATGCCGCGCGGATGTAGCGGACGAGGTCGTGGCGGAAGTACCACGCCGCCCCGACGAACGTGCCGACATGCAACGCGACATCGAAGGTCTTGTTGAGGCTCGGGTGGTCTGTCAGCTCGGTCCACTCGAACAGCTCGGGCACGAGGATGAGGTGGCCACTCGACGAGATCGGCAGGAATTCGGAGAGGCCCTGCACGATCCCCAAGACGATCGCGTGGATGATCGGCACGGCGGGCGAGCCTAGGGGTCGCCGGTCACCGGCCGGCCATCAAGGCGGCGTCCTCGGGCGGGACCAGCGCCAGTGTCACGACCCCGGCGGCGGCCGCGAACGCGAGCCGGGGCGCGTCGTCCTCGTCGACGAGGAGCGTGACACCGAGTCCGCCACGCTGCCCGCCGGGCTCGCCGCTGTCACGGGCGCCGCCCTCGACCGCGGCCGGCTCGTCGTCGGTGCCGAGCACCAGCACGCCGCGCGCCGCCACCACGGTCGGCGCTCCGTCACCGGCGGCGCCGTCGCTCGACTCGAACGTCGCGAGGACGTCGACCGAGCTGCCCACCGGCGGGTGCAACGCGTCGCGGGCGACGACCCGCAGAGCGCGCATGCCCGGCGGGATCGCGCCGTCGAGGCCGGTCCGGCCGCGCGGGGCGACGTTGCCGTCGACGACGAACGCACCCCGCACGACGGGCACGGCGACCACGCGTCGTTCGGCGACCTTCGGCGACAGGGCGCCTGATGGCAGCTGCGACCGATGGACCGAACGCGTCGTGATGTCACCGCGCCTGATCGTCGTCCCCAGAGGGAGATCCCGCGCGGCGACGGCGACGGGCCGCGGCGCACCGAGCGAATGCGCGCGCCGGTGGAGCGCGGCGAGGTCGGTCGCGACGATCGTCGCCGTCGCGATCGCGACCAGGATGGCGCCGGCCCAGAAGATCACGGCGCGTGGTGAACGGCGAGGCATGGCGATTCCCCTTCTCGAGCGACCGCGCGCCCGCGCGCGCGATGGAAGGGGAGTGCGGGGGAGGGTGCGGAGCTAGCGCGAGGCGGAGCCGCTCGTGCTCGGCTTGGCGTCCTTGGACTTCGTGCCCTTGGTGTCCTTCGCCTTGTCGCCCGTCGACTCCGTGGACTTCGTCTCGGAGTCCGAGCCGTTGCCGCTGCCGGCGCCGTCCTTGGCCGGCTCCTTGTCGCGGGACCCGCTCTTGGGTCGGGCCGCCCGGCTATCGGTCCGGTAGAAGCCCGAGCCCTTGAGGACGATCCCCGCCGGAGCCATCACCTTCGTGATCGACCCCCCGCAGCCGGGATGGCGCTCGAGGGCGTCGTCGTGGATCGACTGCCAGAGCTCGAACTGCTCGCCGCACTTCGAGCACCGGTACTGGTAGGTCGGCATCGCCGGGTCCTCGTCTCCGTGCCCCGGCGGGCGCCGTTGGCACTCTCGGTATCCGACTGCTAATCCTACCGGAGTGCCGGTTGTTCTGCTTCTCGTCCCCCTGGCCTACCTGCTCGGTTCGTTCCCGACGGCCGCGCTGGTGGCCCGGGCCACGGGGCACGACGTCCTCGCCGAGGGGTCCCGGAACCCGGGGGCCTCGAACGTCTACCGGCTGGCGGGCTGGAAGGCGGGGCTCATCGTGTTCGTCGCCGACTTCGCCAAGGGCGCGATCCCGTCGGCGGTCGGGCTCGTCCTCGACGGTCACCGCGGGGCCTACCTCCTCGGCTTCGCCGCCGTCGTCGGCCACGTGTTCCCGATCACGTTCCGGTTCCGCGGCGGTCGAGGGGTGGCGACAGCGGCGGGTGTGCTCGCCGTCATCTTCCCGTGGATCGCGCTCGGCCTTGCGCTGCTCTGGTTCGCGATCGCGCGCGGCCTCGGGAAGGCGTCCGTCGCGTCGATCGTCGGGACGATCGCGTTCCCGGTGCTCGTCGCGGTGACCGGCAACTCGTGGGGCGACATCGTCATCACGTCCGGCCTGGCGCTCGTGGTCCTCGCCCGTCATGTACCGAACCTGCGCCGTCTCGTGCGCGGCGAGGAGCACGGGCTCGGTCGTGAGCCACCGGGCGGTAGCGTCTCGGAGTGATGACCACGGTGCGCAAGGCCGTGATCCCCGCCGCCGGGTTGGGCACGCGTTTCCTGCCCGCGAGCAAGAGCATCCCGAAGGAGATGCTCCCCATCGTCGACCGTCCGACGATCGAGTACGTCGTGGAAGAGGCCGTTCGCGCCGGGATCCGCGACATCCTCGTCGTGAACGGGCGCGGGAAGGGGCCGATCGAGGACCACTTCGATCGCGATCCGGAGCTGGAGGCGGTCCTCGAGGCGAAGGGCAAGCACGACCTGCTGAAGCAGGTTCAGGCCCTGGCGGATCTCGCCGACATCCACTTCATTCGCCAGCACGAGCCGCTGGGGCTCGGGCACGCGGTGGCGATGGCGCGTTCGCATGTCGGGAACGAGTCGTTCGCGGTCTTGCTCGGTGACGATGTCATGGTCGACGACGCCGCCCTGCTGCGCAGCATGATCGAGATCCACGATCGCGAGCGGGCGTCCGTGATCGCGCTCCTCGAGGTGCAGCCGGACGAGATCAGCGCGTACGGGTCGGCCGAGGTGGAACCGATCGAGCCGGACGTGTTCCGCCTGCGGTCGGTGATCGAGAAGCCGAAGCCGGCGGAGGCGCCCTCGAACCTCGCCGTCATCGGGCGCTACGTGTTGCGCCCGACCATCTTCGACGCGCTCGATCGCATCGAGCCCGGCGCCGGCGGCGAGCTGCAGCTCACGGACGCCATCGGCGTGCTGGTCGGCGAGGAGACGGTCGTGGGCCGGCGCTTCGTGCATGGCCGGTACGACGCCGGCATGAAGGTCGACTTCCTACGCGCGAACCTCGAGCTCGCGCTCGATCGCCCCGACCTGGCTGCGGACGTCGAGGCGATGCTCCTCGAGGTCGTACGCAAGCGCGCCCTGGGCTGACGGTGGCGTGATCCCCCTCGCCGACGTCCAGCGCGAGGTTCTCGGCGCGGTCGCGCCGCTCGGCGCGGCGACGCTGTCACCGGCCGACGCGGTGGGCCTGGTCACCGCCGAGGACGTCGTCGCCGGCGAGGCGGTCCCGCCGTTCGCGAACACGGCGATGGACGGGTACGCAGTGCGCGCCGCCGACACCGCCGGCGCCGGCCCCGACGCTCCGGTCCGGCTGGCGGTCACGGGAGACCTGCCGGCGGGCCACGCGCCGACGCGGGCCGTCGAGCCGGGCGAGTCGATCCGCATCATGACGGGCGCGCCGGTGCCCGACGGCGCCGATGCGGTGGTGATGGTCGAGTACACCGAGCGGGACGGCGACGCCGTTCAGGTCATGCACGCGGCAACGCCGGGCGACCACGTGCGCGCCGCCGGCGGCGATTTGGCCACGGGCGACGCGGTGTTCCCGGCCGGCACCGTCCTCGGTCCTGCGCACGTAGGCGTGCTCGCCAGCCTCGGGTTCGCCGAGGTCGAGGTGGTGTCGCGTGCGCGCGTCGGCGTCCTCTCGACCGGGGACGAGCTCGTCGAGCGCGGCCGGCTGCGCCCGGGCCAGATCCGCGACTCGAACCGGCCGATGCTCCTCGCGCTGGTCGCCGCCGCCGGCGCCGACGCCCTCAACCTGGGCCTCGCGCGGGACGACGAGAGCATCATCACGCGCACGCTCGAGGACGCGCTCGCCACCTGCGACGCGGTGATCACGAGCGGTGGTGTGTCGGTCGGCGAGTTCGACTACGTGAAGTCGGCGCTCGACCGCTTGGGCGGGCTCCAGTCACGCCAGGTCGCGATCAAGCCGGCGAAGCCGCTCGCGTTCGGCGTGATCGACGGAACGCCGGTGTTCGGGCTGCCCGGCAACCCGGTGTCGTCGCTGGTGAGCTTCGAGCTCTTCGCCCGGCCCGCGCTGTTGAAGATGATCGGCCACCGCGCCCGATTCCGTCCCGAGGTGACCGCCACGGCCGAGCGGGCGATGCCCCGCAAGCCCGACGGGAAGCTGCACCTCGACCGGGTGCGCGTCCGCGCCGAGGGCGATGGCTACGTGGCCACCCGGACGGGCGACCAGGCCAGCAACGTCCTGTCGGCTACCGCTCTCGCCAACGGCCTTGCCCTCCTCGCCGACGGCGACGGCGTCCCGGAGGGCGGCGAGGTCCGGGTCATGCGCCTCGACTGGCCCGCTGACCACTGATGCGGCCCGGGCGCCCGCCGAGCGGGCTGCATGAACGCATCACGGTCGCGGCGCCCTAGCCTGGGCGCATGGCAGGCCCGCCGGTCCCGCTCATCGACCCCTTCGACCGCCGGGTCAAGGACCTGCGCATCTCGATCACGGATCGCTGCAACTTCCGGTGCACCTACTGCATGCCGGCCGAGGGCATGCAGTGGCTCCCTCGAGACGAGCTCCTCACCTACGAGGAGCAGGCCCGGATCGCCCGTGTCTGCGTCGAGCGCTTCGGCTTCGAGGCGATCCGCATCACCGGCGGCGAACCGACGCTCCGGGCGCACCTCCCGCGCCTGATCGCGATGCTCGCCCCCCTCGAGGTCGATCTCGCGCTCACGAGCAACGGCGTGAAGCTCCCCGAGATGGCCCACGACCTCGCCGCCGCCGGGCTCCGCCGGATCAACGTGTCGCTCGATTCGCTGCGCGCCGAAACGTTCACCGCGCTCACACGCCGCACCGACCTCGACCGCGTCCTCGCCGGTGTGGACGCCTCACTCGATGCCGGTCTCGACCCGGTGAAGGTCAACTGCGTGGTGATTCGGGGGGTGAACGACGACGAGATCGTCGACCTCGCTGCGTACGGGCGCACCAAGGGCGTCGGGGTGCGGTTCATCGAGTTCATGCCGCTCGACGCCGAAGGCTCGTGGTCCATGGACCGGGTCGTCCCGGCCCGGGAGATCCTCGATCGCGTCGACGCCGCGTTCCCGCTCGACGACGGAGTCGCGCCGGGCGACGCCGAGCCCGCGACGCGCTACCGGTACCGGGACGGTGCGGGCGACGTCGGCGTGATCCCCAGCGTGACCGAGCCGTTCTGCGATCACTGCGATCGGGTGCGGGTGACGGCCGAGGGCAGGTTCCGGACGTGTCTCTTCGCGCTGGACGAGTTCGACCTCCGTGCGATCCTTCGAGACGGAGTCGACGACGAGGGCGATCGGATCGACGACCGGCTGGCGGCCGAGATCGAGCGGGCGGTGGGGACGAAGTGGGCCGGGCACCGCATCGGGCAGGTCAACTTCGTGCGCCCGGACCGCACCATGAGCCAGATCGGCGGGTAGCCCTTACACTCGCGCCCGGCGGCGACGTCGGTTTCGCCGACCGTGCAGGAGCCTGGGCTCGCGAGGGCCACCAAAGGAGCGCTTTGTCGGCATCGGAGTTCACCCACCTGGACCCGCTCGGCCGGGCCCGCATGGTCGATGTCACGTCCAAGGAGGCGACGCACCGCCGCGCGGTGGCGCGCTGCCGGGTGTACATGGAGCCGGACACGACGACGAAGATCGCCTCCGGCGCGATCACGAAGGGTGACGTCTTCGCGGTCGCGCGGGTCGCCGGGATCCAGGCCGCCAAGCAGACGCCGAACCTCTTGCCGTTGTGCCATCCCCTGCTCGTCGGGTCGGTTTTCGTGAACTTCCGCATCGAGGATCGCCACGTCGAGGTCGAGGCGCAGGTCGACACGGTCGACCGCACGGGTGTCGAGATGGAAGCCATGACGGCGTGCGCGGTGGCCGCGCTCACGATCTACGACATGTGCAAGTCGATCGACCGGAGCATGACGATCGGCGAGCTCCAGCTGTGGGAGAAGACGGGTGGTCGATCGGGGACCTTCCGCCGACCCCGCACCTTCGAGGACGACGAGCTGGGCCTCTGACGTCGCCCGGGAGCCGGCCGCCTGAGCCGGTGGCGCCGCGGGTTGCTCCGCCTGGGAGGGATTCCCTATCGTGCTGTCTCGGGCGGCTGTTTTCGGGTGAGGTCCACCCTTTGCGTAACTTGGGTTGTTAGCGTCTATGGCACGCGAGCGTTGGCGGAGAACTTGTGGCCATACCGGTCCTGTTGATCCTCGCCGTACTCTGGGCGGCGGTCCTCGTTCCGCCGGTGATGCGTTCCCGGTCGGAGAGTCGGCGTGGTGGCGTCGGTGACTACACGTCGCGGCTGGGTGCGTTGATGGACCGCGGCCCCTCGTCCCGGTCCCCGAGTCCGCGGGGTGCTCCTCGACCTCTGCGGGCGGGGCAGCAATCGTCGATGGCGTCCCGGTCGAGGAGCGCGGCCCGATCCCGACGCACGAGGGCGGCGGCGCAGCGGCGGCGGCGCAACGTGCTGTTGGTGCTCATGGGCGTCGCGGTCGTGACGTTCGGGCTGGCTCTGCTGCTCAACCCGCTGCTGTGGATCCCGCACGTCTTGGCGGACGTACTGCTCGGCGTCTATGTCTCTCTCCTCTTCCTCGTGACGCGGCGCAGTTCCCTGGGGGTGGGCGACGCCGAGTTCTGGTCGTCGACGCCGGGCAACCGAGCGAGGGTGGCGGTGGCGCACGCACGCGTTGCGCCGCGCCCCGAGCTGGCGCCGTCGTACGGAGCCTCGAAGCCGCGCCGGTCCGCCACCGGCTGACGCCCCGAGCGGCGGAAGGGTGACGATCGACCGGTCCGCCGAGCTCGTGGCGGCCGGCGAGGAAGCTCGCACGATCCTCGACGAGAAGCACCGCGCCCGGGAGATCACGTACAACGCGTCGCGGCGTGCCATCCGCGCCTGCGCCTCGGCGATCCGCGCCGTCCACCGGCGCGAGTTCCTGACCGCGCGGGAGCTCATCGCCGAGGCGGCGGCGTTCCTCGCCGAAGCCGACGCTGCCATCGACGGCCACCACGACGTCCGCTACGGCGGCAGCCTCCACGACGCCAAGAAGGAGTTCGCCGAGGCGAACCTCACCCTCGCCTTCGTGTCGGGCCACCCGATCCCGGGCGCCGAGGAGCTGCGCGTGGAGACGCCCGCGTACCTCAACGGCATGGCCGAGGCCGCCAGCGAGCTCCGCCGCCAGGTGCTCGACTGCCTGCGCCGGGGAGAGCTCCAGCAGGCCGAGGACCTCCTGTCGGTGATGGACGACGTGTACACGCTGCTGGTGACGATCGACTACCCCGAGGCGCTCACCGGCGGGCTTCGCCGCGCAAGCGACGCGCTGCGCGCCGTGCTCGAGCGCACCCGTGGCGACGTGACCAACGCGCTCGTCATGGCGAGGATGCAGGACGCCATCGGAGGCGAGTCCACGGAGCCCGCCAGGTAACCTGGATCCCTCCCGGGGGTGTAGCTCAGTTCGGTAGAGCGCTACGTTCGCAACGTAGAAGTCGTGGGTTCAAGTCCCATCACCTCCACTTCGGAAGCGCAGGTCAGCCGGCACGCGCCGCTCCCGTCAGTGTGGGCGACGTTCCTCTTGCACCATCCCTGCACCAAATCGTTCTTCGAGCGCGGCGCTGGTCCCGGCGGCGACGCACGAATACTGCTCCCTCGTACCGTCCGCAGGTGGATCACATCTCGACCGGTGCCCGATGTGCCGATATGTACGCGGATTCAATGGTCAGAGAGTGATGTTCGGTGTGCGCGTTCTGTGCACGTTGCCGAGGCACCGAATGGTCGGTTGATGGACGGCGACTGTCGTCGGCGACGAGTTATTGAACTTGGACGCCGGCGCGCCAGACTGCTGTAACTGATGTGAGGGCGTCGGGGTCTCGGAG